>JBNJGH010000330.1:0-2512 GCA_051747585.1 Candidatus Rifleibacteriota bacterium | reverse complement strand
TGTTAAATAAACCCGAATCAGATAAGGAATAAACATGGAAGCAGGAATTGTAGAGCTTGAAAAAAGATTAACCTATCTAGAAAAGTATGTTGATGAATTAAATGAAGTCGTTATTTCACAGGGTAAAATTATAGACCGTTTAAAAGCGGAGGTTAAAGTTCTTCGTGACAAAGATGGCGAATCAGAAGTAGATGCTTCTCGTCCGGCAGATGAGAAGCCACCTCATTATTGATTTTTTTTGCAGACAAAATTTAACTTGAATTCTTGCCAAACCATCGCTTTAGTCTGTTGCTTAACTTGTGTCTTCTTCTCAGGTCAGGGTTGAAAAACATGCCGACAGGAACAGCTGCCTGAACAACAGACTCAAGATATTTTTCTGAATCGGGTTTTGTGTGCAGTTCTTTTTTACATATTTCATGTAGAATCTGAAAAAGTGTTTCTGTTTTAATCCTACGGTCCATTATCTGTTCGGCGATTCTGCCGGCCCTTAAAAAGTCTTCTTTCTTGGCATTTTCCAGAGCTTTTTTTTGAAAAATCATATGCATAAGGCTTTGAGCAGTATCTTTTTGAGTGGTTTTTTTTAGAATTCTATCAGCTGCATCGAAGTTTTCATTTTTTAAGAGCGTTTTTACCAGAAAGAAGATAAAATCTTCTTTTTGTTTAGAATCGTCAATTTTTTTTAATATGCTTCTGGCCATCTTTATTTTATTTGCTTCTATACACTTCTGGGCAAGGTATTTCAGGCTTTTCGTTTTTGTTTTGGGATCTCTTATGGTTTGGGCACTTTGGTAAGCCCATTTAAATAAATTTTGATCTGCCCAGTTCTCACTTATTTTTTGCAATTCTTCACATTCTTTCGTAAAGGATTTTATATCTTTTGCAAGCTTGATAGCCTGTATTGCTTCTTGCCTGGCGGTTTCTTTGCTTTCTTCTGCATGTTTGGCTGCCAGAGCAGATACGGCGTATGCTTTAACAATAATTTCATCTTCCATTTTGTTAATAGCCTCAGCCAGGTTTTCGTACAAGCCCAACTTTATACAGGTTTCGCTAATAGCTGAAAATAGACGGTTTTTATAATGAAATCGGACTTCTTTTGTAGCTTCAATAGCTGAATTAAGTAGCTCTTCCGCCTTTTGTCTTTTACCCAGAACGCCGTAAATTTCTGCGATTTTGATCTGGTTTGAAATCCTTGTGGTTCCATGATCGCTTGCAGACCTCTCAAGTGCAATTGTCAGAGTTTGTGGCGCATTCTCACTTTTTCCTGATTCTGCCTGTGCTCTGGCAATCTTAATATAAAGCAGTGCTCTATTGAGTTTTTCTGCATAATTTAATGATTGTTTAAAATTTTGATTTTCGATAAATTTTTCTATTATTTTAACTAAGCACGTATCATCCCACTCTTTGGGTTTAAGCTTCTCAATTATTTCTTCAGCCCGGTCATGATTTTCAAAAATGGCATGGTGAGCAGCTATATTACATAAAGTTCCGTTCTGATCAACTGAGTCTTTTATTGCTTCTGCTATTTTTTCTGCCAGCTTTAGATAGCTATCCCTCAGGTCATTTTTGCCTGCTTTGTCAAATATATCAGCTAACGCAAGCAAAATTTCCAGTCTTTTTCTTGGGTTTTTAATTGCTTTTTGCAGGCTGTTTGTTTTTGTTTCTGTCTGCTTTGCTTCGGCAAATTGCTTTTGTTCTAACTGGTCTTTCAGTATTTCAGTATTGATAGAAGCCTTTAAAAAAGTATTGTTGCTAAGTTCGGCAATTTCAAATGCTGTTTCAAATTGATTCAACTCAATGAATTGTTTGGCCAATCTTTGCAACATTAATTTTCTAATTGTAGACGCATTTCGCCCTTTAAGTATTTTATACATTCCTTGTAGAATTGGAAGAGCCGCATCAGGTTTGGAATCATCTATGAAAGTCTGAGCCAGTTCGAGCATTTTTTTATGACCTGAGCGGTGCATTTTTTCCAGGAATGCCAGACAATCAGCAACATTTGAAGCTGCCTTTTTAAAATAACGCAAATATTTTAGAGAATTTTTAATATTTGATAAAAACAGAAGGGGATAAGCTTTTTTAAGCCTTAAATCCTTTGCTATATTGCTTTGAGGGTATTCTGTTTCGATCTTGTCAATCAGTTCATATAACTTTTCATATTGATTTAATGCCTGGGAATAACTCATTTCTTCAGGCGCATTAGCAAGCATTCCTTCTGCCGAGTCATAAAGTGCCTGAGCTTTTTCGTTTTTTAGATTATGCTGATGTCCTGTATATATTACAGCTGCATATACTCCAATTATTATCAGCATTCCTGTAATAGTAAAAAATTTTCTCAAAGGTCTCCCCCATATTTAATGTATCACAAATGAATATACCTCTTAAATAACTGTATTTATATCAGTAAGTATCCATTGAATGCCACTAAGATAAGAAGAAATGTTTTGCAAATCGTGCTCGTGATCGTAATCCTAATCGTAATCGATTTAAATGTTGATTATTCGATTACGAGTAC
>JBNJGH010000329.1:0-2515 GCA_051747585.1 Candidatus Rifleibacteriota bacterium | reverse complement strand
AAGGTAAACCCTTTGAAGAAATCAGTGAAATCACCGAACTGTCAATCAAACAAATTGAACAGCTGGCTCAGAATAACAAAGTCTCTGAACCGGCTACCAGATATAAAGCAAAGTGCAAACCCACCAAGCCCCGCAAAAAATAGCTGACCCGTATTACACCAAATTCTCTTAAAAGCCAATTTTCAGGGCCCAAAACGACCCTCTAAGGGCATATATCAGCACATTTTCACCTCTAAATGCTTTCTATCACCAGCTTCTTTCTGGTCCGACCCCGAAATGTTTGTTGATATTTTTGTGGGCATATTAGATAATGCGAAAGACTAACTTAATAAATCTGAAGGGACTGCATTTAAAAATGTTAATTGGCGTGAATGATCTTGCATTTCTTGGTGAAATACTTTCTGACGACCCCATGGCTGACTTTATCGCAGGCGCAAGAAAAGCAAGGGTTGCGCAAATAGACATGGGTCTCAATATGTTAATGACGCTTCTTAAAGATATGCGACAATTTGACCAGGCCAGGCTTAACCGCAAAATGCGCAAACGATTTTCCATATTACTCGAAGAATTTGAAGAGGCTGCTGATCTGATGGCGGGCAATGAAAAGCATCCGTTTATCAAGGAACTCGAAGATGAGCTGCAGAAGCAGGATTTCACATCTGAAGAACAGTTGCAGGAATTCATCAACGCGCGAAACATAAACATCAACAGCTCCCCGCAAAATGACCTGGGCGGCCTTACCCCAGCGCAACTCCAGAATTTATTCAGCAGAGGCTGGTGGGAACATGACGGTTTTGTCAAACTGTCAGCTGACATTCCGCAGTTGGAAGCCGCCGCAGTGCCAATGGTAAATAACATCGGAATAATGCTAAGGTCTGTTGCCGAAAGATCCGGTAAAAAAGGGCTTAAGGCAACAGTCACCGGAAAGCTTCCACGTTCTGTAATTAATGACGTTATTCCATTTTTGATAGATACAGAATACCATGACAGCTTTCATCTTGGTTGTGGCAAAAAAGCTTTTAACGAAGACGATCTGTATTGTTTGATGATGCAACGACATATTTCTGAAGTAGCCGGACTACTTAAACTTAAGGATAATCACTGGAAAGTAACATCAAAAGGGCTGAAACTGATTGAACCTGCAAATGCCGCTGCGCTGCTGGTCAGGCTTTTTGGCAGCATGTTTCATGATTTCAATCTTGCTTTTTTAGATAGATATGATTCCGATGGCTCTCTTCAATACACCATGCCGTATTCTCTCTGGCGAGCAGCCAACCTGCCTGCCGGGAAAGAATACAGCACTACTGAGCTTGCCGAACTGGTTTTACATACTGAGTTTCTGCGCATGAACTCGATGCCCTCTTTTCCGGGTTCCGATACGTCTTTAGGCCAGAGAGTTGCAGAGTCAAGATTGTTTAGACCGCTTTCATGGGCTGGGTGGCTCAAGCCGATTACCGGAAAAAGCAAATTTGACATTGAAGGTTACCGCATAACAGAAATCCCGGGCAGAATTTTCCAGACACCAGATCTTCCTGAACCGAAAATGAGCAGAGCCTGATATTTCAGAACCGGCACAAAGCCGTCTTTAACTGCTCTTCACCACCACTTTTTCTTATTGTCGGAACCTGGCTTACTGGTAGCCCTGCCCCCATTCGCAGCAATGGAGATCGCGTCACTTGATTCTCTGTTGCTTGAGAAATGTATCAGTAGGGCGTATACTTGTATATAGAGGTAAAACAATGGCCACTACCCGAAAACTTGTTAGTTTTGACTGGGCGATGAAAAGGCTTTTACGCAGCAAAGCCAACTTCGATATTTTAGAAGGTTTTCTTACCGAGTTGCTTGGCTACAAAATAACCATTGTCGAGATTCTCGAAAGCGAAACCAACAAAGAACGATCACGGGATAAATTCAGCCGACTCGATTTAAAGTGCAAAAACCACAAAGGCGAGCTGATTATAATTGAGGTTCAGTATCAAAGAGAAATAGATTTTCTGCAGCGCATATTGTTCGGAATAGCCAAAACCATCACCGAACATTTCGACGAAGGCCAGGAATACTCAGAAGTCGTTAAGGTTATATCGGTAGCTATAGTTTATTTCGATCTGGGTCAGGGCAGCGATTATATTTATCATGGCACTACCACTTTCAAGGGCCTTCACAAAAACGAAGAACTTACCCTGAATCCGTTGCAGCGCGAATACCTGAAAAAAGACCACCCTTCGCAGCTTTTTCCTGAAATGTATGTGATCAAGGTCAAAAACTTCGACGATGTCGCCAGAAATACCCTCGATGAATGGATCTACTTTCTGAAAAACGAAAAAATCAAGGATAATTTCAAGGCAAAGGGCTTAAAAAAGGCCAAAAAGAGTCTTGATATTTTAAAAATGAGCGATAAGAGCGCAAAGAATACGAAGCCTATCTTGCCGATCTAAGCTATCAGGCCAGTATGGTCAGCTCAACTTACGGCGTTGGTAAGTTCGAGGGCAGAAAAGAAGGCCGTCAGGAAGGTCGA
>JBNJGH010000328.1:0-2533 GCA_051747585.1 Candidatus Rifleibacteriota bacterium | reverse complement strand
TATTTTTTGAAAATTCATGGTATTGCTTATTTTTACAAGCCTGAGATGGCACCAACAAAGCAGTTGCTTGATGATTATAAAAAACATAAAGCGACCTGGGAGCAATATGAAGTTGAATATAGGAAAATTCTCTCACAAAGAGAAATCAGTAAAGCAATAGATTGGCAATTATTTAACAACTCGGTTTTACTCTGCTCCGAACCTTTTGCTGAAAGATGCCACCGTAGACTTCTGGCAGAATACCTTGCTGGACTCAGAGACGATATTTCTATAATACATTTATAAAACATACGCAACGAAGTAAGTGTCGGAAGGCCTATTGCTTCTATTAATCCGGCGGCGGAATTAATGGCAAAATAACCTGCTCTTTTCACAAACTTTACCTTAGAGGTTCGTTTTTGCTACCAAAAATGACCCTCTAAGAGCATTCTTAGCCCTTTTTTTAGCCCCAAACAGGCTCTGTCAAAAGATTGCTTCTGGTCCGACCCCGAATTGTAACGAAAAGTGTTGGTGGTGTAACGGGGTTGGTGTTATATTTGAATTGCTTGATGTTATATTAAGGGGTAAAATCAGTGGCTATGAATGTAGAACTATACTTGCGCGAGAACATAGACCATCTTATCAGAATACAACCTTGGGTTCACAAGAGTGTTTTGCCTGTTTTTTTGAGAAATAATTATAATTTTTATGAAGCGACAATTCTTGCTACACCCTGTATTTTGCTTGAAGCCGCTGATGAAATGCCAGGGCTTGAAAAACTGCAAAAACATGTTAAGCAAATAGAAACCTTAACGAAACGCCAAATTGTCCTCTTATACAAAAAAATCTCCAGGTATAGAAGAAAAAGTCTGATTGAAAATCGTATCCCTTTTGTGATTGCAGATGGACAAATGTATTTGCCGTTTCTGGCGCTTGATTTAAAAAAGGGGCAAGAGACCGCTGGCAAGACAGTGAAGCGCTTCACCAGCTCAGCGCAGCTTGCTTTCCTTTATTTTTTGTATCATAAAGAAGAAGTAGTCAATATGACCAGGTTTGCACAGAAAATGGGATTTACCAGAATGAAAGCTTCCAGAGCTTTAAATGATCTGTATTCTGCTAATTTAATCACCTGTGAAATAGGCGGAAAAACCGGACGTAGCAAGGAATACCAGAGAATACCAGATCCAGACTATTTTGTTAAAGGACGGGGATATTTGAAATCTCCAGTGAAGAAAATCGTCTATTCAATGACGAAACCTGTAGACGCTTTATCTGCGGGCCTTGATGCCCTGGCCAGCTTATCAATGCTCAACCCACCCGAGCATCGAGTTGTTGCTATGGCCAGAGAAAAATTTTTCCAGCAAAAGATCGAAATCATAAAAAATAAGGATCTGATTAAAGACGCAAAATTGGTGGAGCTTCAACTTTGGGATTATGACCCCAGACTTTTTGCTGATGGGAATCATGTTGACTTGCTTTCTCTTTATGCATCTTTGACAGAAGAAAATGATGAAAGGGTTGAGCAAGCACTGTTTGAGGTTTTGCGAGGCGAGAAATGGTACACGGATTAGAAAAATTCAAAGAATATTTCAGTAATCATGCGAACCAATATGTTTTCATTGGCGGGACAGCTTGTGATATTCTCATGAGTGAATTGGGTGCACCGTTTCGAGCAACCAAGGACTTGGATATAGTGCTGATAATTGAAGCCTTAGATTCAACATTTGGAAAAACCTTCTGGAAGTTCATTGAAGATGGCGGTTATAAGCATCGTGAGAAAAATAAAGAAGGTCATCAATTCTATCGCTTTACCGACCCAGGCAACCCATCATTTCCAAAAATGATTGAGCTTTTTAGCAAGCAGCCTGGCGATTTAGAACTAAAATTTGATGCCGGGCTAATGCCGATTCATATTGATGAAAGCATTGCCAGTCTCTCAGCAATATTACTAAATGACACCTATTACGATTTATTAGTCAAGCGAAAACGGACTGTGGATGGCTATTCAATCATTGGTATTGAAACGCTGATCATATTTAAAATTAAAGCATATCTGGATTTGAAAAAAAGAAAAGAAGCAGGCGATCGAGTTGATTCAAATAATGTTAAAAAACACAAAAACGATGTATTCAGGCTCCTTGCGAACGTTATACCCTCTGGTAGAATCGAAATAGCAGGGGAAATCAAAAAGGATATCTTTCAGTTTATCGACCTGGCCCATCAAGAAAAAACTGACTTCAAGAACCTGGGCATTAAAGGGGCAAACCGCGATGAATTGCTACAGATTCTAGATGACATTTTCTTACAAAGACCAGAAAGTTGATCTGATAATATCGCCATACCTGCCAACAGCTCCTGACTCAGTTTGGTTTTACAGGTTTTAAACTCAACGTCTATGCCCTCATCCCTGGCAATAAACGATTCTATAAGCTTTTTCACTGACGACCTCTACCCTTTTACATCATTTACAAAGCGATTTGAGTATATAATGCCTGATTTTTTGATGCAAGAGTATAGTGAAATTCATTCTTAAGAGTTACAACAGGAATGGGTT
>JBNJGH010000327.1:0-2539 GCA_051747585.1 Candidatus Rifleibacteriota bacterium | reverse complement strand
AGCAGTCTACCTCAAGCGAACCGGTTAATCGTCTCGTTTTTTCCTTTATTAAAGGAATTTTATTCAGATAATACCAGAAAGATTCAGGTAAAGCCAGATTGCGGGTTGACGGCGAAAATGCTTTAATCAGCAGATCAACGAGCTTTGAGGTCGAGACTGTCATGTCATCGCTTATGTAATAAATCCCTGAAACTTGTTTTTCACACATTATTACAGCTTCGATTGCCGAAGAAAAATTTCCAATACCAATAAAACTTCTGCGATTCTTTATACCGCCGAGGGGCAAAATCGGCATGGTTTTGACCAGCTTTATCAAGCTGGCCATATTCCCTTTTACTCCGGGGCCGTACATTAAAGGAGGCCGCAGAGAAACCACCGCCATATCAGAGCGGACTGCCAACTTCTCAAGTTGCTGCTCAGCCTGCAATTTCGACCGCCCATAAGCATCCGAGGGGGTACAGGGCATATTCTCTGAAAGACTTTTTTCATCAGTCTCCTCGCCTGCCGCCTTAACCGAACTTATAAAAACAAACTTTTTTACGCCCTGACCTGCTGCCTGCCTGGCAAGATTTAAAGTTGCATCGACATTTATCTTAAAATATAAGTGCTCGTTTTCCGGTCGGTCGTTCATCTTATGGGCTCGATTCGCCAGGTGAACCACATAATCGACGCCAGACAATATTTGTGGCCAGTCAAAGCCGTCTTTTAGATCACCAATTGGGTAAAACTTTACATTATCAATTTGAGGATCTGTTCTCGAAGCTCCGATGACTTTGAAATCATTTCTTATCAGATGCCTCGCAAGATGATTCCCGGCGAAACCTGATATTCCTGTTATCAGAACCTTTTTTTTACTGGCCAAAAACAGTGCTTCCTTTCAACGTGTGAACTAGAGGTTCCCAACCTATGTGTTATTTTTAATACAAACAAAGTATCAAACTACCAAAAAAAATTCCATAAAGGTTTCTCATGAAACAAAATAATTATGTAAACCTTGCCATCAATTTTAGTGTAAAACAATTCTTCGAGTGCGAAAAGCGAACCAGGAAAAATTTTGCTGCAGTAATTCTCGATCAATTATTATTAGCTGGGTTTCAAAAGTTTTAGTTTGTTTTTTTCAGTAAAATATCGAATTTTCACCACGGAGAGCACAGAGTGCACCGAGACGATTTTTTAATCTTTTTCAGCCTTTGTTCCCAGCAACAACAAGCCCTCAGAAAAGCACTGGTGTTTTTCTGAGGGCTTGTTGTTGCTGGGAAAGCCGTGCGGTTAAACCGCCGGCTGATTGTCCAAAGGACAATCCAAGGCTGAAAAAGATTCTCTGTGATTCTCTGAGAGCTCTGTGGTTATTTTCTTTATGGCCTGGAGACTTAGTGTGAGAAATATCCTTTTTATGAAACCTCTTGAAAGTCGCTGTAATAGGGCACCTAATTTTGCGGCTTTGGTTGGGGCATTATTTTCAGTATAATTATAGAAAAGGAGTATAAATACAGAGATGATCAGAAGTGTTTTTATGATTATCGGGGGTACATTCTTAATCTTTGCCTTAACCAATATTTTTCTGCCTCAGCATTTTGGCAATTCAATTCTCGCAGCAGCCGCAACAAAATTAAATTTGCGCAGCTCTCTTTATCAAACCCATCATTTTATAATAAAAACAAACAGTGGCGACAACAACTACCCCACCCTGCAAATGGTCAGAAATGAACTTTCTAACAGACTTTTTGCGTATAATCACGCCGGTCTATTAATAAGCGGCGTCGAATTGGAGAAAGACTTAGCCGATGAAGCATTGAGAACAGAACCTGTGCTGTTTCTTCCTTACAAAGCAACAAACCTCAAAGAAAGCAACCGGATTGTCGAAGCAACGCTTTATCCGCGGACCAACGAAAAATTCCCGATAATGCTGGCCATTTTCGAAGTTGACAACGAAAATAAAATAAAAGCTATAACCAGACCTGTAATAATAGAAGTAAGGGCACTTAAAGATATCGAGGAAATGACCACCAAGCTCGCCAAATTTATTGCAATTTCTACTATATTTTAAGGCAAAATGTTGATATTTGAGATTGCTTCGTCGGGAAAAGCCCTCCTCGCAATGACGCTATTAAAAGGCTTGGTGTGAGGCAAAATATTCGATAACGATTACGAGTACGAGCACGAGTACGAGTACGAACATTTTAAAACTTTGTGGCTTTGGGACTTGGTGTGAGGCAACTTAATCTCCTGATTATTTAAAAGTATGCGTTTGCCCTGGGAAAAATATTTTCAGGTTGCTTGAAAGGCGAAATAGCAATATCTTTATAGTAGAGATTAATATAAAGGCTTAATTTATGCGGGACTTCTTATTAAGACCAATGTCTGTTCTACCCTGCTCGAGAAATATTTTATTTATCAAAGCAAAGAACTGCCATCTCTTCGACCAGCAGGGCAGAGGTTATATCGATACATTTGCTGCAAATGGCAATGTTATCGGAGGTCATGCTATACCCGAAATCGTTGAAGCCTACACTACTTTTTCTGACAGTGCCGACAAAGA
>JBNJGH010000326.1:0-2548 GCA_051747585.1 Candidatus Rifleibacteriota bacterium | reverse complement strand
GATTCAGTTCGGACAGAAAAATGAAGTTCTCAGATCCAAAACAATATGGGTGTGCGTGGGATGTTATGCCTGTGTGGCTCAATGCCCGAACCGAATACATATACCTCACATGATGGACGGTTTAAGAGAACTTTCTCTGGAGCTGGGAGTAGAGCCTGGAGAGCCTGATATATGGGCATTCCACAGAGAGTTTCTTAAACAGGTGCATAAGCGGGGAAGGTTATATGAGCTGGAATTTATGATGAGATACAAGCTTGCTTCAGGTTCATATTTTAATGATATGGGCGCAGGTCTTAAAATGCTTAAGCACGGACGACTTGACCTATTACCGACTAAAGTAAAAAAATTAAAAGAAATAAGAGCAATGGGAGATTATTTTGGTGGAAGAAATAGATAAGCTGCCTGAGCAGCCGGTACAAAATAAAGAACATTCAAGGATTTATTATTATCCGGGATGTTCACTTATGTCGAGTGCAAAGGAACTCGGTGAATCCCTTTTTGCTATGGCAAGGCTTGTAGGGTCATGGGTGGAAGAGCTTAAGGACTGGAACTGCTGCGGGTCATCTCCTGCACACAGTGTTAATCAGGATTATGCTTTGCTTCTTGCGGGACGCAACCTTCTTCTGGCAGAAAAACAGGGTATTGATGAACTCTATGTCACCTGCCCAAGCTGTTATGTAAGGCTTAGAACTGCTGAAAATACTTTAAGGCACAATCCTGACAAAAATGATATTCTTGAAGATACAATAGGCCAGAGATATAACGGAACTGTAAGGCTGAGATTTTTTCTTGAAGTGCTTACAGATTCAAGGCGGGAATTTTTTAAAGAAGCGATTGTCAACCCTCTTAAAGGGTTAAGACCAGTGCTTTATTTCGGATGTCTGCTGACAAGGCCGGAGTGGATAACAGGTTTTGATGTTTTGCCTTATGAAGCTGAGTTGAGGAGTTTTGTTGATTCTCTGGGCGTTGAAACAAAAAGATGGGGGTATGCAAAACAGTGCTGCGGTGCTCATCTTGCAGTTACCAAGCCTGACCTTGCAGATGCTCAGGTAGATAAAATCAGGGACCATGCAAAAAGAAGCAACGCAAACTGTATTATTTCATTTTGTCCTTTGTGTCAGGTAAATCTTGAGCTCAGAGGGTCAAAGGAAACAAGGCTTCCTGTTTTTTATATATCAGAACTGATTGGTCTTGCCTGTAAGCTGAAAAATCGTGAAAACTGGCTTAAAAAGCATCTTGTTGATCCAATGCCGCTTTTAAATGAAAATAATCTTTTGTAAAGTTCAAGATTAATAAATTCTAAAAAGCGTCCTTTTAAACAGGGCGCTTTTTTTTGTTTACTTTTAAGTGGTTGCTGAACAAAAACTGCCTTTTTTGACCGTTGTTAAGTTATAATGAATAAAAATTTAATCCTCAAAATACTTCGTTATTACTCCGGTTAAATTTTTAATCTGCCATAACTTAACAAAAAATTCTGGTTTTAGGCCAATTACTCAGTAAGTTTAAAATATATAATTTTGGAAAATTAGTTTTGCATAAAAAACTACATTCCTGTAAATGTAAAATAATAAAGCCCGGGTCTAAGCTAGATTTATTTTAGGAGATTAAATTTTATAAAAACTAATTTTAACAAGCTGACCTAAAAAAATTCCTTGTGAATATCTACGGGGACTTGAAAACTCAATACATATAATTATATATCAGATAACAAACTATTTATTTCAGGAGGATTTTTATGTCTCAGTCAAATTCAGGATCTATGCCGGGAGCCGATTTCAATACTTTTATCATGTCTTTAAATGCTTCTGCATTGTATAATCTCGGAGCTATACCCGATCCCTCCACAGGAGAAAAAATAAAAAATATATCCATGGCAAAACAAACAATAGATATTATAGGAATGCTCAAGGACAAGACCAGGGGTAATCTTGATGATGAAGAAAAAAATCTTATTGAAAATATTTTGCATGATTTAAGATTAATGTATGTAAAAGAATCATAAACAGTTCAGAACACAGGAGGTTATATGAGAGCTGCAGGAAGGGTTAATGTGGTTATATATGCGGTGCTGATAATATTTTTTATGTTCTCTCCGCTTTACAGCTACAAAGATACAAAATTTATACCTCAAAATTTCAGTGAGCTTGCAAAGCATGCTGAAGACGCAGTAGTAAATATAAGAACAGTAAAAAAAGGCGCAGCATCCAGGCAGCCTTTTTCTCAGGGTAATGATCTTTTTGATGAATTTTTTAAAAAGTTTTATGAAGATCTTCCGCAGAAAAGATTTGAACAAAAAAGCCTTGGGTCAGGTTTTCTGATTGACTCTGAAGGTTTTATCGTAACAAACAACCATGTAGTTGAAGATGCTGAAGAAATAAAAGTAAAAATGAAAAACGGGGATGAGTTTGAGGCAGAAAAAATAGGTTCTGATCCCAATACAGACCTTGCCCTTATAAAGATCAGTGCAGACAGAGAATTACCTTATCTTGAGTTTGGTGATTCACAAAAACTTGCTGTAGGTGAGTGGGTTGTAGCAATAGGAAGTCCT
>JBNJGH010000325.1:0-2570 GCA_051747585.1 Candidatus Rifleibacteriota bacterium | reverse complement strand
TGTTTGCCTATATACTCGACAAATAACTCATCAGTAATCATCCATTTGTTTGTTGAAACCGTTTCAAGACATTTAGATTGCTTCGCTTCGCTCGCAATGACAGCCACAAATTGTCATTGCGATGAGCATAGCGAAGAAGCAATCTTTTATATGCTAAATTTTAGTATATAACAAAAAAACAAATGTCTTGAAACTTGCTAATATTACTAAATGGATAACAACAAATAACTCATAGCAGTTCTCAAAAAATATTATAAGTAAAAATTAATAAAGACCCAGATTCAATTTAATCACAGCCTTAATTCGTTGCTTCGATAATAAATCATCAGATTTTGCAGCGAGCCATATTAAGCGGTAAAGATTATTTAAAGGCTCTTTAAGCAGATTTTTGCCTTTTTCGATACTTTCCCGGTATTCATCCGGGACTTCTCGCTTGAAATGTCCTATTCGCCAATTTTCTTTATCACTCACCGGCAATCTCGCAAGCAGCGGGTCGGCCAGGCCAAGCCGATCGACTATTATTGGCCGGGTTCCGGCCCAGTAGCCGAGCATTCCGTTAAAATCATTCTCAAGATAATTGACTTTAGAGCGTGCTATCTGTCTTCCTAAATGGCTCCACTCAAAATCGGGGAAAACCTTCTCGGGTTCAGAATAAAGGTAGCTGTATAGCGAACAAACATCGAAGTAATAACCGCGCTCATCGGCAATGCCATAGGAAAGATTGAAGTTTGTATAAGATAGTCCGGTATTAAGCGGCGTGAAAGGAAAGAGGACAAGATAGACAATATAAAAAACTATCACTCCATAACAAACATTTTTGTTGCAAACTTTTGAAAAGAAGCTATCGAGTTGAATGGCTATTGTAATTGCAGCCAGAACATAAGGTGCAAAAAAGAAGCGCCCGCGCATAAAATCTCCGCCAACCCAGATTACATAAAGAAAATTCAATATAAGCGCAACAGATACAAATCTGGTATGTTTTTCTTTAACAAAAAAAGGCATGAAAATTGCCGCTAAGATTAAGACAATTGTAATTGGATCCTGTGCCAGAGTTACCCAGCAGTATTTGAGCCCCTGCCCTATTAGCTCTGCTCTTGGTATTCCCGTGAATATTTTGGCATAGGCAGTATTGGGAAAAGCCGCACCGTAATAGATCAAAGAAAAAATTGTCCATAAAATAAGGGGCAAAAACATTAATACTAATGCTGCTACTCGATTTTTTCCCCTCTGGTAGCCGTTTAAAAGCAAATACGCGCCCAGAGGTAACATTAAGAGAACTAGATCATGGCGACAAAGTGGCAGCATGGAGAGGTAAAAAACAGCCCGCCACTTAAAGGAATTATTTTCGCGCTCATTTACCGCTTTAAACGAGTAAATAAAAGCATTGATCAGCAGAAAAGCCGCTAGAATATTTTCAAGCCCGGAGGTTGAAAAATCGACAAAAGAATTTGAAGCCGCAAGAAGAAACAAGGTGGTTCCAGCGGCAAAAAGGCTTAATTTACAATAAAGACTAAAACAAAGAAGAAGAAAAAAAATAAATGACAAAATAATTGCATTAAAAAAAGGGTCGGCAGAAATTAAACGGGCAAAAGCGAGCAACCAGTACCAGAGAGGGCTGGTATAAACCTGAACTCTTTCATGGGGATTCCAGTTAGGGCCATTGCCTGCGAACAATTGCTCTATAGACCTGAAATTAATATAGGCGTCATCGCAAACCCAGGCATTTTTAAAAAAAACAATGGTAAGAAGAATAAAGCCAACCAGACAAAACCAGAAAAGCTTATTGTTAACTGCTGTCGAATTTTCCTCAGTCAAAAAAACTGAACCTTCCTTTATCTATTTTTTTCTTAACTATAGCACTGAGTTAATCTTATCAGCAGCAATAAACCTTTAGCAATCTAAAAATTGAAAAAGTAAACTCCTCAGGCTTGTTGTAACTTGGCTTAGGCTGCGATATAATATAAAAAAACTTTCAAGGAGCAGGGAATGGCTGACAAGCCCGATCTTTTTTCGAAACTTTTTCGGTCTACCAAAAAAAATCTTAAAAATCAAAAACAGGAAAAAAAATCCAAGCCTGGAAATAAACAAGCCTTAGGCGGCAGCCCCAAAGAAAAACTGGATAAAAAGTCTGCTCCTGCCAAAATCAAAATTCCCCTGAGTGGCGGCAAAATTGATCTATACCAGACATGCCCACGAAAGTTTTATTATACCTATATAAAAAAATTACGGACCAATTCAGCTCCGGGTGCCCATCTCTGTTTTGATCAGTCACTTCATAAAGCTCTTACAGATTTTTACCGCGATAAAAATAAAGAGGAACCTTTCAAACTCGAGAAACTGGGAAAATTTCTGGCCAAAAACTGGGATAACCGTGGCTATAAAGATAAAGAACAAGAACTTGAATTTAAAAACATTGCTGTTGCGGCAATGAAAAATTATTTTAACAAATATTGTCAAAAGCCCCCCAGACATATTGAAACAGATTATTTCTTTAAAGTAGATCTTTTCGGATCAGAATATTCAGGAAAAATTGACCGCGTCGATGAGCTACCCGATGGATCGATTGAGCT
>JBNJGH010000324.1:0-2585 GCA_051747585.1 Candidatus Rifleibacteriota bacterium | reverse complement strand
AGAAAAGCATTAATGTTTTTCTGAATGATGAGCAAGGCTGAGAACAATGGCTGAAAAAGATTCTCTGTGCAACTCTGTGAGCTCTGTGGTTATTTTCTTGCGGCTTTGAGGATTCATGTGAGAAATATCTTTTTTCTGAAACAAGCTGATAAGCGCTGACCGAGGATTGCTATTACAACTATGGCTTATCGAAATTTTTGCAAACTCGTGCTAAAATAATCTCAGACCAGCAAAGTAGTAATTTTGAAGGAAATAAAATGAAAAAACCGACAAAAAGATTCTCAACCATTTTGTATTTTACTCTTGTATTGATATTACTGAGTTCAGGTCTTTACGGAACCAGTTCCAGGCAAAAAGAAGTTACCTGCCCGGTTTGCGGCCAGGAGTTCACCGCCAGAGCTCTTATGTCTACAAATACCTTTGGCGGTTTTGATTCAGATCTATGCCCCCACGCAATGGGAAGTTCACCTCTTCACATCAGGATCTGGAGCTGTCCTTCATGCTTCTTTAGCGGATACGGCTCAGACTTTGAGCAGAATTTTTCCGAGCAGAAAAAGGCCGAATTAAAACAATGGCTTAAAAAGAATTTTAAATTTCCCCAGGCTGAAAAGAAAAGCAGCTACGACAGTATACCCTCTTATAAGCGATACGAAATAGCAGCTGAACTGGCAAAAAAGAATAATGACAAGCCACTTGAAATCGGCAAGCTTTATTTAAATGCAGCATGGTGCTGCAGACAAATCGGCGCTATTTTTAAAAACGATCCCGCAAAGAGGATTAGAAATATTTCAAAGCTTCCGACTGCATTTGAAGATGCCTGGAAAAGTACCGCAAAAAAACTTAAACCCTCCCGAAATAGAGCACAGGCTTCGTCGGAATTTTATAAAAAACTAGCCGAAGATATGGATAAATTTGATATTCCGGAAAATGAAATGGCCCAAACCAGCTACATACTGGCAAGACGGATTCGCTCAACCGGTGAAAACCAGCTTGCGATTAAATGGCTGAATAAAAGTTTGAAACAGGATCCCTCTTTAAAAGAAAATATAGAAGCAATAAAGAATTCGATCAAAAAAGAAGCCTTTTACCAGAGGAAAGCAACAAAATGGTTTGAAAAAGGGATTTCCGAAAGTGAGCTTCAACCCAACCAGAAACAGGAACTTCTGGTAACTCTCGCAGATACTTATCGAAGAATCGGCAATTTTGACAAGTCGGTAGAAACCTATTTGCAAATTTTTGAATTGCAGGAGATTTCGCCGATTATTATCGAGTTAGCGCAAAAAGCTTTTAAAGCCATGGGAAGATCAGATAAGTTTCCGACCCAGAAGCTTGAACAAATTGAAAAAAACAATATAGAGAAAGCTCTTACAGCGCTTGAAGAACCCATAGGAAGAGGAGCCGCCAGATTTCTAAGAGAGGTTGAGAACCGTGAACTGGTATACCCGAAACTGGTGGAATTAATAAAGAAAGACATTAAATTCATTGCTCAAAACGCGCTTCGGGCAATGTCAGACGACACAGCCGAAGCAATTAAGCTGCAAACAGAGCTGTTTGCCAGAAACAAATATCGCGACATCATTTTAAGAAACCTGAGACAGCTCAGCACTTCGATACCGGCCGACCCCTTACTTGAGGTTTTTAACAACAACGAACCCTATAACCTGCCCAATCATCTTATTGATATTCTGGCCGCAATAGACGATGAAAAGGTAGAGAATGCCCTGCTGAAAACGGTAGAAGATTTTTTTACCGTCGAAACCATCAAAAAGATTTCCAAAGACGGCATGGAAGAGTTAAAAAAGCATGGACAACAACCCGATCTTGCTTACCGAAATTTGATCAAAAGCCTTAGCAGCAGTGACAGCCTTGAGGCATTAAATGTTCTGGAGCGAATAATAGATAATGCTCATATCAACGGCTATAATTACGGTTACCATCTGGTCGAAGATGCCGGAACCACAATTGAATTTATTACCAATCATTATTTTGGTTTTTCAGTTGTCATTTTGCGCGACCGGGAACCCCAATTCAAACAACCTGACACAGATTTAAATAACAACCCGTATGGAACAGCAAAAAGCAACTTTAAAAAGTGGCTTGATAAAAACAAAGATAAGGATTACCAGAAAATTGTTTATGACGGCTTTAAAGAGGCGGGCTACAAAGTTCTTCCCGTTTCCGACCCTGAATGTCTCGAAGAGCTAATTGACGGCTTAAGAGATAAATTTAAGCCTGTGCGCTACCATAGTTACCGGGAACTGGAAAAACGGACAGGGATAAGCTTCAAACCGATAATCGGAAGAGACCCGGACGCTTACCCCAGAGAATACGGCGAAATTATCTGGTTTTACAATGACTGGTACCGGAAAAATAAGGAAAATCTTAGCTTTAACAAAGAAAAAGGCCAATTTGAAATTAAAAATTAGTATTAATCTGGTTTTAAGGTAATCATTGACCTTGCCCGCACAATTAGATACATTAATAGTATCAATAGTTTGGGAGGCAAATTATGAAGAAACTGAGTTTATACCTTTTTATAATATTTAGTCTGATTACTTTTAATTCGCTTTGGGCAGAAGAAGCGG
>JBNJGH010000323.1:0-2650 GCA_051747585.1 Candidatus Rifleibacteriota bacterium | reverse complement strand
CACTTTGGGGATTACTCCTTTCAGTGCCGGGTTGGCTACATGACGAACATTCAATTATCACGTTAACCTCCTTTCAGGTTAATAGAGAAGTCAGGCTTAGCCTGACGCACCGAAGAGCACGGAGCAGATTTTTTAATCTTTTTCAGCCTTTGTTCTGTCTGTCAGCAAAGAGCTCAGAAAAACACTGGTGTTTTTCTGAGCTCTTTGCTGACAGACAGAATGCCGGGCGGTTAACCGCCCGGCAGATTGTCCGGCGGACAATCCCTGGCTGAAAAAGATTCTCTGTGTAACTTTGTGAACTCTGTGGTTAACATCTTTGCGACTTTGCGGCCCCGCATGAGAAATAACAATTAGAAATAAAAAAAGGAGCCATCCCTGTGGGACAGCCCCTTTTATAATTAACGGCTTTAGTTGCTGTTAGTTAATTCAAGAACCACTGAGTCATTTTCTACAGAGATTTTAGCATATTCAGTACCATCTACCATTATGGTTCCAGAAAGCAGACCATTGCTGTCAAAGGTTGCAGAAGTTAAAAATATTTGTTTGCCTGCGAGAAGCTGATTTGTGCCATCATAGTGGAATGAACCAGCCAGATCTCCTGTGGGGTCTCCGCCTGAGACAGTGCAAGAGCTTTCAGATTCAGCAATTTCAAAACCAATGGTTTCTGAATCTAAAGTTACCTCAATATCGCCTGATACTTCAAATTGAATATCGCTGTCCTGGCTGACCAGGGGTCCACCGGTTTCTTCATCGCCATAGAAAATGTCCAGTTGGGCTCTGGCATTTGTAAGCTCTGCATCGACGAGGGCACCAATATTCATCTTGGCAGGATCTGCAGTAAAAGGATAATCTATCAGGTTTCCGTCTGCATCGAAAAATCTTGCCAGCAGATATTTCAGACCAACTCCATAGCTTTCAGTCGGCATAGAGAAAATGTTCTGCAAACCTTCATCGTCGCCTTCGATGGTGAAGTCCTGATGGAAGGTGGTTCCTTCAGGAAAACCGAAGCCGCTGACATCTGTGCCGGACCCTCGAACTGAAGAGGTAAGATTTGGCACCGGAATATCACCGGCAGTTTTTGCAATAGTTTGAACCCCACCGTTTAAATTCTGGACAATGTTTTGAACCAATTCTTCGGTTAGCTCGGATTCCTGAATATCTGGCACCAGATAATTTACCCGATACTGTTGTTCAATTCCGCGCAAAGTCATAGTTTCAAGCACGATCTGAATTGTATCATTGGGCTGAAGACCAATCAAACTAATCTGAGTACTGGTATCACTCTTATCTTTAAAAATCTGCTCATGATACATAGGACCATAAACATTGAGACGATAATATTCGAAATCAGCAAGACCGCTCTGGGACCAATTTACAGTCAAAGAATTCTGCACGTCGTCAAGTTCAATTTCAAAATTTTTAACAAAGGAAACGTCTGAATGATCCGGAACAGCAAAACTGAATTCCTGAGTAGTTGAATCTGCATAAGTAACTGTAAATTTATAGGTGTCGCCGGGCTGGTGGGTTGCGTTTGTCCAGGATTCTTGCGAATAACTGCCTGGAACTTTGTCTTCACCTTCGCCAACCATGTAATACCATTCGCTCTCATACATTGGGCTTTTTTCGAGAACCAACTCGTCGGAAATTTGGGGGCCGGTTACACTTATGGAATTAATAGAAAGGCTGGAAGCTTCATTCACGCTAAACCAGAATGCGGTCTTTTCTTCGTTAGAATCGGCAAAATAAAGTTTCTGCATTCGAACGCAAACGTCTTCGACTTTGACGCCGTTACCAACTATGAGCCAGTCACCATCAATCTTTTCAAGCATTATCGGGAGTTTATCATCATAGGTCAAACGTGAAGCAAAATATGATTGAAAGTTAGAGCCAAAATTCAAACCGTTTGCCATTGTATCAAGAGACTGGGTAACCCCGCCGCCAAAGACCAAGGTGCCTTTTAAACCCGCCAGATATGCTGTATCTGAAATTTTTTCCAACTGAAGCTCTTCCTGTTCAAAACCAATTAAAATATCGTTATCAGTTTGATTTTTACGCATGCTTGTAGAAATACCAAGGTCTTTCATCAGCATTGATTTGGTAGTTCCGTTAAGTAAAAAGTCGTCGCTGAAACAATTCTTAATAAATTCTTTATCGGCAGCTAAAAGGGATTTGCCGGTTTCAACTGTGAGAAGAATATTAACAAATCTCTGTGCTCTTGCTTTAAGAATTTCTTCGTCTGATTTTCCTGGAATATCAGTATCAGCAATTTTACCGATTTCATCGGCTATATTAATTTCATCGGCTATATAAGTTTCCTCAAGCAAATCGCCTTCTTCTTCTTTATTCAGCATTTCATCATCGACGCTCTCAAAAGCTTGTTTTATTACCCCCTTAATACTATCAAAGGCAGTTTCGTCTTTATCTGCAACCTTTTCTTTAAGTTCATCAAGATCGATCTCGAGCTCATCATTCCTGTCAAGCAGGTCTTTGTAACCATTCATTCCGGCTGCAGCCTTCGCTATTTCGGCAAAAGCAGTTGTATTTTCATCAACAGAAGACTGAATCTGGTTTTTGTTCTGAACTTCTTTGGCTGTGACTACGTTCACCATTTTAAGCTTGCCTTTTTTGGCTTCAAGAACAAAACCGTCTT
>JBNJGH010000322.1:0-2657 GCA_051747585.1 Candidatus Rifleibacteriota bacterium | reverse complement strand
ATGGCGGAAGTTGAAAAAATATTGATCAGCCCGGAAGAAGGCGGAAAAATTAAAATCCTGCCTTCGGTCAAGGCAATTGAAGGTGCAGGCTTCGAGGGTGATCGTTATGCAAAAGACGAAAATCGGCAAAAGCCGGCGAACCAGGCTACTTTTATCGAAGCTGAAAATATCGAAGCTTTTGCGGCAGCGACTGGTAAAGAAGTCAGCGCAAAAGATGCCAGGCGAAATATTGTGACCAGCGGAATAAGGCTAAACCCGTTGGTGGGTAGAAAATTTCGAGTTGGAGATGCTGAATTCGAGGGCCTTGAACTATGCGAACCATGTAAAGGCTGGGCTGAAAAGACGCAGCCCGAAGTTTTGAAGTTTTTTGCTCACAAGGGCGGCTTGAATGCACGTATCATTAAAACCGGAACCATATCAGTTGGTGATAAAATACAAATTCTTTAAAATTAACTAGCAATTCTCGGTCATCAATTATCAACTGGTTGCAGAAAATGTATATTCCTCACACCAAGCCTCAAAGCCACAAAGAAAGTAACCACAGAGCCCTCAGAGCAGCACGGAGAATCTTTTTCAGCCTTTGTTCCTTTTACCAATAAACCCTCAGAAAAGCACTGGTGCTTTTCTGAGGGTTTATTGGTAAAAGGAAAGCCGGACGGTGAAACCGCCGGCTGATTGTCCAAAGGACAATCCACGGCTGAAAAAGATTAAAAATCAGCTCGGTGCACTCTGTGCTCTCGGTGGTGAAAATTCGATATTTGACTGAAAGAAATAAAAGCAAAACTTTTGAAAATTAGCAATTGTTAGTGATTTAAATTTGTTTTGCTTATAAATAGCTGTTATACTCATTCGTCTTGAAACAGGTAATCTTATCATTCATAGTAGCCTGGATTGCCGGCATACTGCTGGTTCCCATGGTTAGAAAAGTTGCCCTCAAACTCGGACTTGTCGACCGTCCAGGTGGAAGAAAGATTCACAAGGACCCAATACCGAGGGTGGGGGGTATTGCTCTTTTCCTTTCAGGACTGCTTGGGGCTCTGCCCTTTTTATACGAAAGCCGAGAAACCTTTGGAATTCTGGCTGCAGCAACATTTGTTTTTTTAATCGGCCTGCTCGATGATATGATGGATTTGCCACCCAAAGTCAAACTGGCCGGCCAGATAGTTGCTTGCACAATACTGGTAATATGCGGTGTTCGCATTGATTTTGTTACCGATTTCATTGCTGGAAAGGGGCTGGTCGCGCTTGGATTGCTCACTTATCCGTTGACCTTTCTCTGGGTAATAGGGCTGACAAATACGGTGAATCTGGTAGATGGCGTTGATGGCCTTGCAGGCGGTATCGTTTTTATTGCTCTCGGCACCCTGTTATCGGTAAGAATTCTAATGCCAACTGAAAGCGACACGATGTTGATGTCTAACGTTCTGGTTTTGTCTGCCTCAATAATGGGCGGATTGCTTGCTTTTCTCAAATATAATGTTTATCCGGCCGTGATCTTTATGGGAGACTCGGGGGCTTATTTCCTCGGCTTCATGACCTCGGCGCTTTCAATTGCCGGGGCAGCAAAAGGTTCGATTTTGTTTCCGCTCGTTGTGCCTTTGATTGCCTTTGGGTTGCCTGTTTTGGATGTGTTCCTCGCCATTTTGCGCCGTTATTCAAAAAAGGTTCCAATTTTTCAGGCAGATAAAGAGCATCTCCATCATAAATTACTGGCAAAAGGCTTCTCGCAAAAAGAAACCACCAGATTTTTGTGGATGGTTTCGACCTGTTTCGGCTTTGTAGCGGTCCTTTCGGCAGACATCCCTCACAGAGGGGTTCAAACTTTTGCCGGAGTCTGTTTGATAATTATGATTTTTCTGTGTATTTTCTTTTTCTTGAGGAAAAGTAATGCCGGAAAATAATTATTGTTTCAAAAATATATTGCTGCAGCAGGCCCCGGTCAGTCATTTGTCAGGTTCTTTTGCCAATGGCAGGGTTGCTCAGACCTATCTGTTCACCGGGTCGAGATCTATTGGAAAGCTCAGCACCGCCCTGGCATTTGCTGCACTTCTCCAGTGTTTTTCGCCGGTTAAAGACGAAGAGACGGGTTTGTATGACGCCTGCAAAAAATGCGACTCCTGTAGAAGAATCAAGAATAATTCACATCCCGATGTGTTTCATATTGTTCCTGAAGGTTACGAAATTAGAGTCGATCAGATAAGAAAAATTCAGCAAAAAGCTGTTTTAAAGCCGGGCATGGATAAGTGGGAAGTTTTTATCATTGATCCGGCAGATCGCCTCAACAATTTTTCTTCAAACAGTCTTTTAAAGATACTCGAAGAAGCACCATCATACGTAATTTTTATTCTGTTGGCAACAAGCACAGATGCGGTTATACCAACAATTCTAAGTAGATCTGAGATAGTCAGATTTCAGGTGCCTTCACATGAATCTGCTCGCAATGAGCTTCAGCGTTTGACTGCCCATGATCAAAAGAAGATTGCTGATATTTATGCCCTTTCTGAAGGATTGTTCGGGAACTCTATTTTATTGTCGGGCCATGACTTTGATTTCGAGCTGGCCCCGATTGGAATTAAACAAAGTCATACCGCTTTTTTGAATGAGCTCGAGGGCTTTTCGCTTGAACTGGAAAAAAAATTCGATCGCGCTGACAATAT
>JBNJGH010000321.1:0-2657 GCA_051747585.1 Candidatus Rifleibacteriota bacterium | reverse complement strand
TCTGTGCGCTCTGTGGTTATTTTCTTTGTGGCTTTGAGACTTGGTGTGAGGAATTTTCTTTTCTGAAACCAACTGATGGTCGCTGACCGAGAATTGCTGCCTGCAAATTTGCAGTTTGACGCTTTTAAAAGCCAGCGAGTATACTTAATAGATACAACAATGTACCATTTCACTGGCTGATAAGTTAAGCCAACGGAGGAAAAAAATGAAAATCCGACATAAAGTTCTCAAGCCTATGATCTTTATGATTTTTATACTTGCTACAACACTGGTTGCCAATGCCCAGTCACCTTTTTCTGTAGATACAGCTGTTGATATAGATACTGCAACTGCCGGAGAAGAAGAGCAAACAGCAGAAGCAAACTCAAACCTGATCGAACAAATTGGCTGGGTTCGCAATGATATGGCAAACCTTGAAGATGATTATGTCGTAATAACAAGATCTACAGTAAATGTTCGCTCTGGTCCGGGCACCGGCTTTGCAATAATGCAACGAACCGGCAGAGGTGATAAACATCCCCTTATCCGTGAAGAATCCGGTTGGTATGCAATGCAAATCGGGGTTATTGATTTAGATGACCTTGATCAAGCCTGGTTGCGCAACGATCTGGCCGTGAATGTTAAAAATATTATCAGCATCACTAAAGATAAGATCAATTTGCGTAGCGGTCCTTCCACTCGATATTCAGTTGTTGGCACCACAACCATAGGCAAAACTTATCCGCTTGTCGGCACTGAAAGTAACTGGTATAAAATCGCGCTGATGAACGCTGAATCTATTATTCCCCCTTCTGAACCCGAAGAAGTAACAGCGGCGCAACAGCAGTTCGCTGATGACTACTCAAACTATACCAGGCTGGTAAAAGAAAAAGGCTTTTACGATTCAGAAACTCAGAAAGCTTTAACCAGATTTCGTAACAGCTACGGAGTTTACCGCATTCTCGCCAAAGGTTCGCAAGCCTTGCGCAACGTTCGCTCCAGCGGTAAAGTCGACAAAATAGTGATCGACAAGCAAAATTTTACTTCTACGCTTTACTCTAATGGCAAAGTAGTAAGGGTTTACCCTATTGCTTACGGTGCCAATCCCGATGGCGGTGACAAGCAAAAAGTCGGCGATAAAAGAACTCCTGAAGGTGCATTTGAAATAATTAACCGGGCACAAAACCCAAGATATAAAAACATTCCCGGCGGAGCCAAAAACAACCCCCTGGGCACCAGATGGATGGGACTCAACACCTGGCGCGGCAGTATCGGCATGCATGGCACCTCAGCTCCATCTTCGATTGGCACCAGAGCTTCGGGCGGCTGTATTCGCATGTTTACCCCCGATGCCGAAGAACTTTTCGATATGGTAAAAGTGAGTCTTCCGGTTGTTATATCTTCAGTCGAAGGATACGACCATCCGAAACCGGAACCCGCAGAACCTCCCAGAGCAGCAGACCCTGAAGAAGAAGTGCAACCTGAGCCGGAACCCGAGTCTGAAGACAACGAAGAGGATACCGCTATTCAGCCGGAGACTGACACTCCTTCCAATAATATAGAAGACCAGTCACCAGAAAAAACAGAAAAACCCAAAGGTTTCTGGAATAAAGTTAAGAGTTTTTTTGGTAACCTGTTCTCCTGATATTTCTATAAAACCCGGAGTAAAATATGAAAGTTTCACTAATTATAAAATCCTTGATGTTTGTTATTTCGCTAAGCCTGGTTTTAGCTACAAACCTGCAGGCTCAACCCATGGAAACAAAAATGCCGGCTCCGCTGCAAATAAACAGCGAAGAAATTGGCTCGCTTGATAAAATTAATCAGGGCGCGCAACTGCTTGCCGAAGGAAAAACCATGCGGGCAGAAGTGATTCTAGGCGAAGCTCTGATAGAGCATCCCGAATCGCCTGAAGCGGCCTATAATTTTGGCCTGGCTCTGGCCTTCAATGGCAAGCTCTATGAGGCTATACAAGCTAACTTCAAAACACTTGAGCTCAAAGAAAATTTTCCAGAAGCACACCTGGCTCTTGGTAATATTTTCATGACCATCGGCGACTTTCAGCAGGCTCTCGATGCGTTTGAACAGGCTATAGAGCTTTCCAGTAACGAGCAACTAACCGGCACGGCAACTTTCAACCGGGCTGTCGCTCTTGGCAAACTTGGCAGATATGCAGAGGCCCAGCTTGAATTCAGCAGTTGCCTGGCCGCCACCCCCAATGATCAGGCCATACCATTTCAACTTGCAGCGCTCAGTTTACGCCGGGGAAAGCCTGCATCTGCCATCAAATGGCTCGATTCAATGAATGATGAATATGCAATAGAGAGCAATCTAATGAAAGCTAGAGCCTACCTCTCCTTGAAAGACTCTAAAAAAGCATATCTGGCACTGGCCACTGCAAAGAAAAGTCTGGCAAAAGATTCAGAGTTAAAAGCAAACACAGACCTCAATCGCATAATCAACGAAATAGAATCTGAAATTAAAAACAGCAAAAAAAAATCCGGGAACTGATCCCGGACTGAAAAATAAGGAGGCAAACAAATCCATAATGATTTTCGAGCGAAAGCGCTGATTTGTTTACCAAAAAGATTCAGACACCAACCAACATAGACAAACTTCAACAAACCGCTGTCGAACTAAAAAACTCCTTGTACGTACCAACAGACCTCAACTTTTTT
>JBNJGH010000320.1:0-2673 GCA_051747585.1 Candidatus Rifleibacteriota bacterium | reverse complement strand
TTTTAATGAAAAATACAATTCACTAAAAGAAAAATTACCCTATTCATTTGTAAGCCTTCGGCCTTGAGCGTCTTGCTTGGTTTTGGTTAAATGGGTACTTTTGTTTAAGCTGCCGGAATACCCTGCTTTTTTCAGCCAAAGCTGTCGGTAAATTTTTTTCGGACTGTACTGACCCCTGAAAAAAATTACTTCAAAATATTTTATTCTGATGGTTGCCAGTTCGGCGGTAACAGTTCATCAAGTTTGTTTGCTTTATGGTCTGGTATGCGTGAGAGAACATCTTTTAACCATTGCGAAGGGTCGATATTGTTCATTTTGCAACTACCCACAAACGAATAGATCATGGCAGCCCGGCGTGCTCCTTCATGTGAGCCGGCAAACAAATAGTTCTTTCGGCCAAGCGCTACCGGACGGATGGAGTTTTCTACCAGGTTGTTATCTATCTCGTAACGTCCATCTTCTGTGTAGCGCTGCAGACGTGGCCAAAGGTTAAGGGTATAGGTGATGGCTTTCCCCATGTCGCTTTTGGGCAATACCTCGCGCAATTGTGTCTTCAGGTAATCATACAACTCATCCAGAATGGGTACGGATTCTTCCCGGCGAAGTTCTTTTCGATCTGCAAATGACATTTTCTGTTCCCGCGCCGTGCGTTCGATTTTGTAAAGACGTTGTATTTGTTTAAGCACATGGCTTGCCCGCTCTGGATCATTTTTCAGTGCATGCTCAAACTTGCGCCGTGCATGGGCCATGCAGGCAAGCATTATTATACCAATTATCTGTCCAAATGAATCGTATGCGATGTAACCATCGGTTTGTAATGCTCCTTGATAATTTTTTAGTATTTCTGCCGGACCGTCCCGGCCGCGACCTTTCCGGTAATCAAAATAAACAAGTTTGTTTAGCGGTGAATAGTATACCCAGTGATAACCTTTGTGGGTAGAGCCCGGTTTGGCACCGGTAAGCACTGAAATTGGCGTTTCATCGGCCATCAGGTAATCTGTACCCAGCACCGAGTGGTGCAACCTGTCATACAATGGCTCCAATAACTGGCATGTTGCTGAAAACCAATCATTGATAGTGCTTTCTGCTATATCCAGTCCATGCCGCTTTAGTATTTGCCTTTGCCTGTAAAATGGCAGGTGGTCGATAAATTTACTAATGGTCAAATGGCTTAACAGGCCAGGACCTGCATTTCCCCGTGGAATGGGCATTGTAGGAAGATCAGCAATTTTCACCCCATCTTTACCTGGTGTGGCATATTTGGGACGGTGGTATGATTTTACATACAATTTTGCTTCTTGATATTCAAGTATTTCTGTGACTGATTCTCCTATTTTTTGATCGCCGTCTTTTTTATTTGCCGGTTCTAATATATGTTCTTCACGGGGTAAATGTGGTGGCAATGCTACGCGTACAGGCTGTTTGCCTTTTGATTTCTTTTTACGCTTGTAGGTAACCTCTTCTGTTGGCCTCTCTTCAGCGGGCTTTTCTTCTATGGTCTCACCAAAGTCAAGTTTTAGTTGATTGCTATCTTCTTCCGATATAAAACGCTCACTTTTAGAGCCAAAAATCATGCGTTTCAACTGAGCTAATTGGTGTTTTACCTTTGCTATCTGGACTTTGTAACCTTCAACTTCTTCTAACAAAGAATGATAGTCAGCCGCAGAAATAGTGACAGTTTCTTCCCCTATGTTTCTTTTGTTTTTCACAATGTAAAGATACAAAATAAGTGCTATAAAACCTAATGTTTACAAGGGTTTTAGTCACTTTTTTTAAGAAAAAACCGCTTCCTTTTTTTGATGTGTTGTAATGATATTCCCTCAATCATCATAACAAGGTCTGTCCATTTTATTTGAAGCGATTTCTGATGCTTCTCGAATGGTGGCAATTCAATGGTACCGGATTCAATACGCTTATAATACAAAACAAAACCACCTTGTTCCCAGTGCAGTAATTTTATTTTATCGCGGCGGCGGTTGATGAAAATAAAAACATCGCCCGATACGGGGTTACGATGTAACTGGCCTTGAACGATTCCACAAAGCCCATCGAAGCTTTTCCGCATATCGGTGGCCCCTTTGTACAGAAAAAATCGTGAAGTTGACGAAAGGCTAAACATACCTTCAGGTTAAAGTCAATAGTTGTTTGATAGTTGTGGGAGGAGTATGCAGTGGAAGTTGAATACTTACACCATTGGGCAGATTTATTTTAATCTCGTCTTTTGTTCCAACGGCTGTGTCGGTATCTACTGCTACAAATCCACTTTCTTCATCCCGAAAGTGTTCACGGTACTTTTTCTGCCAGTAATAATACTGGCTGCGTGGAATATTGTGCTGATGACAGAAGTCCTTTTTAGGCAGCCCGCTGTTTTGGCACTGCTCCACAATCTTGAACATCCGCTGTGCTTTTTCTGCAAATTTTATCTGTGACATAAATCGAATTTTGCAGCAAAGATACGGCGAAATCAACCCAGCTGCAATACGTCGCAGGCCGAAGGCTTACGTAGAAAACCCTTAATTCATATTCTTTTTTCACTTCATTCTGCAACAATGAGTAGCCAAAGCTCTTTATTGTTTGCAAATCATTTTTTTCCACTATATGAGTACCTGCTCCTATAGATAAGCATTCATAAGGTAAATATGAAGAACTCTCAATACCTTTTGTAATTTGAGT
>JBNJGH010000319.1:0-2708 GCA_051747585.1 Candidatus Rifleibacteriota bacterium | reverse complement strand
ATATTTATAATTTCCCCATTCAGGGTAAATATTTTTCTGCCTTTGTTACTTCCTATTGTTCCACTTAACACTTTTCCGGTAGCGATTCCGATCCCATTTTCTATTGTAAAAAAGTTGCTGTTTTGTCTTTCCTGATTGAAAGTGGTTAAAGCTTTACGCATATTTAATGCCGCCTTAACAGCCAGTTCTGCTGTAGGAGGCTTGTCTTTTCGTTGGAAAAAAACAGCCTGAATGGCGTCTCCGACATATTTATCAATTGTTCCGCCATGCTTTTCGATAACTTCTTCCATTAAGGTGAAATAAGAATTCAGCATTTCAACGATTTCAGTTGGCGGATACATTTCAGAGAGGGTCGTAAAGTTGCGAATATCGCAGGAAAGAACCGTAGCAGTAGAGAATTTATTTTCGACATCAGCTGAATGGCAGTCCCTGGTAATTTTTTCGATAAGTGTATCAGAAACGTATCTGCTCATAAGCGCTTTTTGGCGAAGTGCGATTGACATCTGATTAAATGCTTTGGTTACTTCACTGAATTCTTTGATCTGCATATCTTTAATCGTTATGCCGAGTTTATTATTGTTGATGCCTTCAATTCCATCTTGAAGATATCTTACCGGCTTTATAAAAGCTTCTGACAACATTGAAGAAGTAATTGTTAAAAGTAAGATTGAATAGCAGACCGTAGCGGGAAGGATTAAAGCCAGTAAAAAACTAATTTCATTTTTAAGACTCGTTGTTGCAATTCCGACTATTACAGCGCTTTTATTCTTTCTAAAAATCCAGGCTCTAATTGTTAAATTGTTTCCATCGCGAATAGTATTTTGACCACTGGACATCCGACTGATTGCTTTGTTGAATATGTCATTCATCTCATTATTGGTGATAATTGTTATTGGAAAAACCATATTTGAATAGTCTTTGTGCTTTCTAAGCCGGATTCCGGTTCTGATTTGCCCAAACCTGGTTTTCTGGTTAAAAAAGCCTGGATCTAAATTATTGAGTTTCCTCAGATATTTGTAAAAGTTTTCTTCGTTATTGTTCGTTCTTACAAAAAGCAGGTATTTTTTGCCGATTTTTTGAAACACATTAATCAGGCAACCTAAGTGGGTGTCTGAACTATGGGCTATATCGTTTTGTACAATTCCTTCGTCTGGCGCAAACTCTTCTTCCATTTTGGGTGTAAAGAAGCTTTCAAGCAAACCCATGGTAAGATTCGTTTTGAACTCAATTTCCCTTGCAGAGGCTCCAGCTTTCAGCATGCCCTGGTTGTTCATAAACTTTGTCGAGAGGGCTTCGATAACTTTGTTTCTGGCTTGCTGTTTTTCTCTGAAGCCATTGTGTAATCCTTTTTCATTTATAAAAGATATATAAGTAAACCAGTCCCAGATATCGGGAAAATATTTGGGAATTTCGAATCGATTCAGCACATTCTCTGCGGCCTGCGGTAGATGGGTAAGGAACCTTTTGAATTTAAGTATTTTAATTTGCAGGCGCAGAAAATTTTCATCCTCAAGTTGAGCCAGTTGAAACATTTTCCTTTTCAATTTTGCTTCGAGCTGAACTTCAAGCAGACGATCATGATTTGCAAGAAGGTAATAGCTCAATATGCCTGTTGCACTTACGGGTAAAAGAATAATAATTGCGAACACCAGAACTAGTTTCAGATGAATTCTGATGGGGATATAAAAGCCGAAAAGCCATAAGTGAACAATTAAAGCGAAAGTTAAAAGAATTAAAAGTTTACTTGAAAATTTAATTATTGTATTGATAAGCCTTTGATCTGGAGCTAGTTCTGAAATGGAAGCAGACAATTTGAGTTTTAAATTTTCCGGTACAATTTTTTGAGATTTATCTAGAAGCTTGTTTAGATGATTAATATGTGAGAAGTAGCTTTCTGGCAGTGGAGAGATAAAAGAAATTTTATTATTTTCAATTTTGAAGCCATTTTCTCTATTTCTGTTTGTAGTTGTAAGAGAGCAGTTTACACTCTGGTCGCTATTACTTTTACTCGCCCACCTGGCTATTGACTTCGGATGGACGGAATTCTGGCGAATAAAAACAACATAGGTCCCATGTACATTCGTTTTGCTGATTGCAGCATATCTGTATGCATATAAAAACTGGGGTGTGAAAAAGTCAGAGTAGACCTGATAAACCTTTTTATGAAGTATATGTTGATCGCTGAATCTACTAATATAATAATTAAAAACATCGTCACGAATTTGGTGGATTTTGCTTGTCTTAGAAAAGAAATCTTTATTTACCCGATATAGACTCCAACTTTTTAAATTTATTTGTTCAAATAAAATTCTACACATTGAAATGTTGGTTACAAAAACACTTAACAGTGCTGTTTTTAAGTCTTTGCCGGCTTGTGCAATCAGCTCCTTGTCGCTATAATAGTAAAAATCTTCAAAACTTCCGGGGGCGGTAACAAAGAATAATGGGCTTAAGCCATTTTTTTTAAGTTCAGAGGAAAAATTTTCTGGCAGCTTTGAATCAAAAAGATAAAAAGCAAAATCATGATCGGCATACATTCTGGGCAAATTCGGCGGTATTTCAGAAAGCAATTTTTGATGTGTTTTTTCTATGAGGTGTTGTACGTAGGATTCAGGTTTTAGTCTGTTTTTAAAGTTTTCCAGCTCAAGTAATATTTTTTCTCTAAGAAGGTTTATTGAGACCTCTCGGGATCGATTATAGATTTGATC
>JBNJGH010000318.1:0-2709 GCA_051747585.1 Candidatus Rifleibacteriota bacterium | reverse complement strand
GTAACCAGAACAACTCTATCGGTACCAGTCACAGAAGCGATAGCCGGACATGCTGTACCCGGAGGGCCATCTGCAATCAGCCAGTCACGTTTTTGCTGTTCGGTAGTTGCCGCCGAGAGATCTCGTACCAGAGAGACAAGTTTTCCTGAGTTTTCAGCTGCGGTGCCAAGTTCTGCATGAACCAGCGTTCCTTTTTCCGTTTCAGAAACCATAAGCTTACCGGTTTCAACGCTTACCTCACCGATTGCTTTCACCGGACAAATTTCAAGGCAGAGACCGCAACCTTCGCAAAGGTATTCATTAACCTCGTAATTGCCGTTTTGTGGATTGAGAGCAATGGCATCGAATCGGCATTGCTCTGCACATAAACCACATTTTGAGCATTTCTCCGGATCTATTCGAGCCTCGTGTCCGAGCTTAATCTGCTGTGAATAAAGGGTGCGACCTTTTAGCAAAAGCCTTAAGTTTGCCGCGTCAACATCACAGTCGGCAAAAGTACGATTCTCAGCCAGAGCGCAAAGGGAAGCAGCCACTGTGGTTTTACCGGTGCCACCCTTGCCGCTGAGTATTGTCAGCTCTTGATAATCAACAAAATCACCATTTTGACTTTTTGCAGGCTCAAAACTGTCGTCTGACTCAATTAATTCTGGAGCGACATACTCGGGAATTCTTGCTTCACTCAGCAGCCTGGAAAAGCTCTTGATAATTTCTTCTCTGAGACTTGGAAATTCATCGGCGAGAATATCACCTTCTGAACATGTTCTTGCATACTCTCGTTTGAATGGTATTCTGCCAATAACAGAAACGCCATGCAAAGCGGCCAGATCATCGATAATGCCATCATTTTCGTCAGAGCGATTAATCATGATTCCACAAGGCTTTTTGAGCTGACTACAAAGATTTAAAGCCAGTCCCAGGTCATGAACTCCAAACGGAGTAGGTTCAGTTACCAGAATAATTTTATCCGAATGTGTCACCGTCTGCACTACAGGACAATTTGTCCCCGGCGGCCCGTCAATAATAGTCAAACCATCTTTAAGGGATTCCTTAAGTAAATTACTTATTACAATAGGGCTTTGTGATTCACCTATATCGAGAAGCCCATAAGCAAAAGAAAATGGGCGATGATCTTTATCGATTTTAAGTTCACCTATTTTTTTGGGAACAAGCTTTATAGCATCATCAGGGCAAACTGCCGCACACACACCACATGAATGACATAAGTCATTAAATACCAATGGTTTGCCTTTTACTACAGCAATTGCATTATAACGACATTTTTCTCCGCATTTGCCGCATCCGGTGCATTTATCGAGATCAAATTCCGGCTTTTCAGCCTTCACAACTTCGTTTTCCTGGTAATCGGCTCGCAAAAACAAATGACAATTGGGTTCTTCAACATCACTGTCTAGAAGTCTAACAGGCAATTCAAATTCAGAAGCTTTAGCCAGAGTCCAGGCAAGACTCAATGCCAGTGTTGTTTTACCCGTTCCACCTTTTCCACTGCATACTGCGACTTTTAAACTATTACATCCAGTGTCCTTCAACATCTGCTCCTTCAGCAGGTTTCAACTGCCCTGCTTCGATTTTTTCAACTGCCTGCTCAACTGTAATATCACCACTAACGGTATAAACTTTAACGTCTGCAGAATTTAAAACTTGATAAGCTTTAGGGCCGCAATGACCTGAAACTACCGCCTGAGCACCAAGGTTTACAACATTTTGTGCAGTTTGAATGCCTGCGCCCTGCGCAGCTTGTAAATTCTGAGTATTGCTGTGCCAGCTATACTGCTTGGTATCAGTGTCATACAAGGCAAACATCTGAGCACGACCGAACCTTGTATCAACCTTTGTTTCGGGACTCTTTTCTCTTACCGAAATTGCATACTTCATCAAAAACCTCCTGTTAAATAAAAAAACCGGCTTGAATCAATCATCCTTAATCTCTTCTACATTTTCACTTTTGCATTCAGGACAACTTTTCTCTGAATGTTCTGTTTCAAAGGTATTATCGCATTTCGGGCAATAAAACCTGTTGCAGAAAAGATTTACAGAACCACCTTCGATTCTGATTGCTTTTCCCTGGATCAAGGCTTCCGCTATTTTTTTATGGGCAGACTTCAGAATATTTCCAAGTGTCTGCCGCGAAACCTTCATTTCTTCTGCGGCCTGTGCCTGATAGAGCTGTTCGAGATCAGTTAGACGAACTGCTTCTAATTCATCCAGTGTCAAATTAATACACTGAAGATCGCAAACTCTTATTCCAGCCGGCTTAAAATAAGTTACATCGAATTTTCCGCTGACTCTTCGTCTTAATCTTGGTCTAACCATTATTTCCAACAGCCTTTCTAGCATATGCTAATTATAGCTTAGCTGGCATATGCCAAAAAGTCAACCAGTCCACAAGAAATTTTTGGCCGAAATTGCAAACTTATGAGGGAGCTATTCTCGGTCAATTATTATTAGCTGGTTACCAAAAGTTCTGGTATTATTTCTTTCTGTCAAATATAGAATTTTAACCACGGAGAGCTCAGAGGGCACTGAGCTGATTTTAAAATCTTTTTCAGTCAATGTTCCCCGCAACAACAAGCCCTCAGAAAAGCACTGGTGTTTTTCTGAAACAATCTGATAGTCGATTACCTAGAATTGCTGCTTATGAGGTGACAAATTACGGGAAATTTTACTACTATATAATCAGTGGAGGATTGT
>JBNJGH010000317.1:0-2714 GCA_051747585.1 Candidatus Rifleibacteriota bacterium | reverse complement strand
CATAAGTGCATGGACTTCTTTGCTGCAGGATTTCGAGAACTATAGAATCAGCCAATTGCAAAAAGAACTTTACATGTCTGCGCTAAATATAGAAGCCGGCTTGGCTAAGGTTGATTCAATTTTTTTCAACGCCTCTAAAGCTACCGTAAAAAAGCCGGAATTTACCGAACAAATTTTTGCATTGCCCGAAAAACCAGAAATAGAAGATGAGTTTTTTGCATCAGTTTATGAAAGTTACAAAAAGCATGGTGTTGAGCTTTCGGCAATAACAGTGCTCATTCAAGGCGGATGGTATTTTACTTCATCTTACCGGAAAGACGTAACCGGACATGAAGCTGCAATGATTAACAATGCAGTTGCGTCTATTATGCATCAATTTCTTTATGACGCCGACAGGCAGCTGTATGAAAAGTTTAAAATACCTTCTGAGCATATCGATAAAAAGATTCCAACTATATTGGATCTGAGTGATCTGGATGTTGAAGACAATATTTATTCTTTGCGAAGAATGTTTGATCGTTGTTCAAATTTTAATACCGAAAATGGTAACTATCTCCAATATTTGCACCAGGTAGATATTGATAACCGACCATTTGCGGTGATAATGGCGTATTGGAACTGGGTTCCAAGGGCCGAGAAGCGTTTTAAACTGTTGCTTAACAGTGAAAGCATAAGATTTAAAAATAGCTGGGGGCTTGTTCCTGACTTCGCTGTTTTCAAGCGAACCAGGCAGGGAGTACAAAAAGTTGTCTCTTCGGGCAATCTTAGAGGATTGAGCGAAATGGCAGAGTATCCGGTTAATAAGATAACCAACTTCAAAGATAAAAACTATGCTTCGGTCATGTTGCCATCCTCCAGGTTGCCTGATTATAGATATGTTGCCAGAGCGTCCAATATCGATATTCTCATGCAGGTTGAGAAAGAAAAAGCATTAATTTCTGTTTCCATTTGTGCGTTGATGTTGATAATAGGATTGGGAGCTTCAGCAGCTTCCTGGTGGGTAATCGGTCCGGTTAACAATTTATCACTATCACTTAAGCAGCTTGAACAGGGAAGGAAACCTTTTATTAAAGAGTTGCGAAGAGAAGATGAGTTGGGTATTGCCGCATCATCATTGCGCAGAATGACTGGCTGGATCTTACAAAGAGAAAAGCTGGTGAGATTTATTTCTCCAAAAGTTCTTGAAATTGTTGCTGATGGTAACCCGTTCAAAGCCGGGGCGGGTTCTTTGCAGGAGGTCACGGTCCTGGTTTCCGATATCAGGTCATTTACTACTCTTAGTGAAGAGCAGCCGCCAGAAGAAGTCTTTCGTATGTTAAATTTTCATCTTGCGAGGATGTCAGAAAAAATTATTGCTCATTCGGGAGCTATTGATCGCTATGTTGGAGATGCCATCTGGGCTGTTTTTTATGATAAGCATCCTGCCGGAGGCGAACAGGCTCTTAAGGCTGCTATTGAAATGATGAAAATTCACCGTTTCATTCAGGACCAAAGGCTGAAACAGGGTAAATTTGCTTATGGCATTGGCATAGGTCTGGTGAAAGGAAGGGTTCTTGCCGGTGTAATGGGTGAGGCCAGTGTAAGACTTGATTTTACAATTGTTGGTGAAGCCTTGAACAGGGCCGAAAACCTTGAGGCATTGTCAAAGAATGGTAAAAAAACAGGAATAGTATTTGGCCCTGAACTGGTTGAATGTGCACAGAACCAGAATATTACCTTCGAACCGCTTGCAAGTCATAAAGATGTTCTGGAGGTTGCAAACCTTGAGTAAGTTAACAGTGTCGACTACCAGGCATTCTTTTCTTCAGGCATTTATAATTATTGTGGCGATGTTAATCGCTATAAGCATTTTAAATGTTGCAGAAAAAGCTTTGCGTGATGCAGAAGTCGACAGAGCTATTTCAGAAGCCCGCGAAAAAGTGCTTCTCGATATTAAGTTTTTGCAAAAGGCTTCTGTGCCCGAAGTTCATTTGGGCAGCTATTTTTACAGCCGGTTAACAAAAACTTCATCAGGAGAAAGTGATAAGGAACCAAATCGGAAAAAAATAAAGGGTGATTTTGAGAAAGCTGTTAAAGGCTGGCTTCATAAACCTGAATTATTTATTTTTGATTATGACCAGCTTCGTAATTTTTCAAATATGGCTGGTAAAATTGAAAGTTCAGATTTGGCAACTGTCAAAAAGTCTGTTGTGTACTATTTTTGTCTCAAGTCAATCGCAAATCTTACGCAAACAATGTTTTCCACGTTAGACAGGATAAGAATTGACGACTCTTTAGGCAGGCGTCTTGATAAAAAAATCAGTAAGAATCAAAGTGCATATTGTAGAAGCACTTTAGCTAACTTCAGACCAATAAATATTCGTGACGAGGAATTCTTTTTTGCCTGGATTCCATTGTTCAAGGATAACTGGGAAGATTCTATTTCGAGATTTACCCCCGTTTATGTAGATGAGTTCGATCAAAGACAATTGAATCAGAGCCATTTTCGGACAGTTGTCGCAATTTTAATAAAGGCTGAGGATTTTGATTGGATTCGAAAAAATAAATTCAAAGACATTTTAAAATATAATTTTAAAATGACAGGGGCAGATCTCGACTTCATTGAAGCCAATAATAAAACCTCTTTCAGCCGATTAATGCAAAACCGTATTTATTATGCTGAAGATGAAAACAAGGTTGTGGGTAGCGCAAATTTACTTATAGATAATGAATCC
>JBNJGH010000316.1:0-2739 GCA_051747585.1 Candidatus Rifleibacteriota bacterium | reverse complement strand
TTCGTTCGCTCTTTATTTTGAATGTTATTACTTCTGATTGCGTTTTATTCTGGCCCAGGTATCTTTGAGTGTTACAGTGCGATTAAAGACGGGTTTTTCTGCACTGTGGTCAAAATCTGCCACAAAATAACCGTTTCTCAGGAACTGAACTTTAGTGCCGGGTTCGACTTTACTTAATTCAGGCTCTACAACAGCATCTTTTATTATTGTTAGAGATTCGGAATTCAGATTAGAGGTAAAATCTTTGCCTTCTTCTGCTTTATTTGGATTCGGGGTTAAAAACAGGTGGTCGTACATATTAACCTGCGCTTTTACACCTTCGGTTGCAGATACCCAGTGAAGGGTTCCTCTGACTCTTCTGCCATCAGGTGAAGACCCGCCTCTGCTTTCCGGATCATAGGTGCATCGCAGTTCGGTTACATTACCTTCTTCATCTTTAATCACTTCATTGCAGGTAATAAAATAGGCATGTTTCAATCTGACTTCATTGCCGGGAAAAAGTCTGAAATACTTTTTAGGCGGATTTTCCATAAAGTCTTTTTGCTCGATGAAAATTTCACGGCTAAAAGGAACTTTTCTGGTTCCGGCGTTTTCGTCTTCAGGATTATTATCTGCTTCGAACCATTCAACCTTATCTTCGGGATAGTTGGTTATAACAACCTTAAGCGGATGGGTAACCGCCATGAATCTGAGTGCGGTTTTATTAAGTTCATCTCTGACGCTGCTTTCCAGTAGTGGTAGATCGACAGTGCTGTTAGCCTTTGCAACTCCTATTCGCTCACAGAATTCTCTTATAGCCGCTGCCGGGTAGCCTCGTCGCCTCATACCGCAAATGGTAGGCAGGCGCGGGTCATCCCAGCCATCGACGAATCCGTCTTTTACAAGTTTCAGGAGTTTTCGTTTCGACATAACGGTGTAATTAAGGTTCAGCCTGGCAAATTCATACTGATGTGGTTCGGCCGGCACAGGTAAATTCTGGATAAACCAGTCATAAAGTGGGCGGTGGTCTTGAAATTCAAGTGTGCAAATTGAATGGGTAATGTGTTCGATAGCATCTGACTGCCCATGAGTAAAATCATACATCGGATAAATGCACCATTTGTCGCCTGTTCTTGGGTGTGGAATATGCAGGATTCTATACATCACCGGATCACGCATGTTCATATTGGGCGATGCCATGTCGATCTTGGCCCTGAGAACTTTTTCGCCATCTTTGAACTCCCCCTTTCTCATTTTTTCGAACAAATCGAGATTTTCTTCGATACTTCTATCTCGACAGGGAGAGTTTTTACCCGGCTCTTTGAGGGTGCCCCGGTTTTGTCTTATTTCATCGGCGTTCTGGTCATCCACATAGGCTTTTCCTTCTTTAATGAGGTGAAGTGCCCATTCATAAAGCTGATCAAAATAGTCGGAAGCATAAAATTCATGTTCGCCCCAGTCAAAGCCGAGCCAGCGAACATCTTCTTTTATAGAATCTATGTATTCCTGTTCTTCTTTGGTCGGGTTGGTATCATCGAATCTTAAGTGACATTGTCCGCCATAATGTTTTGCCAGACCAAAGTTCAGACAGATTGATTTTGCATGTCCTATGTGCAGGTAGCCGTTAGGCTCTGGGGGAAATCTGGTAACGACCTTATCGTATTTGCCAGAGTTTAAATCTTCTTCAATAATATCTTTGATAAAGTTGGAACTTTTATTGGTTTCTTCGTTAGTCATTATAAAATGCCTCGATTCCGATGAAATAGTTTGAAAATTCAATTCAGGCGATTTTATCACAGCATAGCTGTAGTTTCCAGTATTGGGAAATTAGCAATTTTTAATTTTTACAACACTTGTAAAAAAGAAGCACTTCGAGTTATTTTGTGTAATATACACTTAATTCTGGAGTATTAAATATGGCAAAACAAGGTTCAGCAGGAAACGTGATCGCGGCTTTGTGCAGCTTCTTTATTCCGGGTCTTGGCCAATTGATACAGGGCCGGCCAATTGCTGCTTTTATATATTTTGTAATAGATGTATTCCTCTGGGTTTTCCTTCTTGGCTGGCTGATGCACATTTTTGCCTGTCTCGACGCGGCCTGGTATAGAGGCTGATTTTTTCCGGGTATAAAATGAATTTCACTTGTTTTTACCCGGACTTAATTTATGCATATAAATTCAGAACAAATCCTGAAGGATAACGGAGAGATAAAAAGAGTTACTATCGCCGGAATGATAGTAAATATCTTACTCGCTTGTTTAAAGATTTTTGCTGGCTATACCGGACAGAGTCAGTCTGTTATTGCAGATGGCTTTCACAGTTTAACTGATTGTTCTACCGACATCGCCGTTTTAATAGGGTTAAAATACTGGAATGAGCCACCGGACGGTTGTCACCCTTACGGCCACAGGCGAATAGAAACCATAACCGCCGCATTCATTGGTATAGTGCTTGCAATCGCAGGTCTGCTTTTGTGCTGGCAGGCAATTATTAAATTCAGAAGCGGTGAATTCCTTATTCCATGCCAAACGGCACTTTTTGTTGCCCTATTCTCTGTTGTGGTAAAAGAGGTTTTATATCATTGGACAATGAAAGTCGGCAAAAGAGTCAATTCTCAGGCTCTTAAAGCAAATGCCTGGCATCATCGAACCGATTCTCTTTCTTCAATTGGAGTTGCGGTTGCAATCGCTTTTTCGATCTACAGTCCCGAATGGGCTATAATGGATTCAATTGCAGCTTTTGCGGTTGGTATTTTTATTA
>JBNJGH010000315.1:0-2749 GCA_051747585.1 Candidatus Rifleibacteriota bacterium | reverse complement strand
TTTCAATGATTCCGGGAATTAAAAACTTTGTCGGTCCTGCGCTGGCAATGAGCATAACTTATACTATGGGACAAATTGTTAACGAACAATTCAAAAATAATTCGCTTGATTTTAGTTCCGAACAAATCAAAATACAGGCAGCAAATATACCTGAGGAAGCGTTTGAAAAGGGGGTTAAAAACTTTGAAGTCTGAACTTTAAGGCTTTAAAAAAGACATACTTAAGCTTTATCACAGAAAAGAGGAGGTCTAATTTTGATAGAGGTTTATGATGAAAAAGTTCTGGTCAGACTTATGGCAACTGGAAATTATCCTGCCGATTTGTGCAGTTTTCTTAAACAAAGATTAAAAGAGCTCAGATACGCACTTTTAGATGCAGGAATGGAAGCTTATGAAGTAACTACACTCAGGGAATTTGGTTATCCGGTATTGATTGAGCCAAATGATGATCTGTTTGATATGGAAAAAATTGGTCTGAATAAATGCGATGGCGGTTTTTTTGGCTGCATTCCCGAAGTTATTGAGAAACTTAATTTCAGTAACAGTTCCTTTTATTCGGTCAGTGTTGCCTACAACAACAGCTTTATGCTCGAATTTCTATTACCGGGTGCTTTTATAATCAGAAAGTATCCTGAGTTTTACTGGTTTATTAACAGATGGGGCTATAATCAGCGCTTTATCGATTTTCGTTCAAGAAATCCCTCGAAAGTAGCTTGATAGAAGAAATTAGTTTAATCGGGAGGCTGGCTATGAATGCTGAAGAAATTCTCAAAAAAGTTAGAATGAAGATCGCGTGTGGCGAATTTGAGCAGGCTTCAGAGCTTTTGATGGGCACAGAAAATAAAAATGCCGAGTCCGAAGCATTGAGAGCGAAAATTATCGGTCATACCGAGGGATTTGAGATGGCTCACAATATGTTTCTTGATCTCGAAGCTGTATGGCCTGACAAATACAAGGTATACAAAATGCACTGCCAGCTGATGCAGGAGCAGGGTGACTATAATCGGGCAATAGAAATAGCCGAAAAAACTAAAAAGAAATTTCCGACTGAGGTAGGGGCTTTTATGCTTTTAATAGACAGTCTTGAGTTGGGTGGAAAATATTCGGCAGCATTTAAAACAGTAAATAAGGCACTTGTAAACTTTCCTGAAAACCCGGAATTAGAAGAAAAACATTTCTCCTTGAACGAAAGAGTTAATAGAATTGAGCTTTGCGAAGAAGAAATAGAAGAGGTTAAAACCGAATTAAATTTACCAGAGGTGGTTCCTCATAACGAATTAATAAATTTTTTTATCAAGTTTTTTTCAGGGCGTGAAAATGTACATGCTGTTCAGACAAGAATGGGTAAAAACTGGGGTTATTTGCCGGTTAAAGAATCCATGGACAAACAGCATTTAAAAGCTCATTTCAATGGTGAAAAAACGCTTGGAACTTATTTGACCCGTATGGATAACACTTCAAAACTGATGGTTTTTGATCTCGATGTTAAAAAAGCCTGGCTGGAAAATTATGCTGATTCAGCTCTTGAGCGAAAAAGAATAAATGCCTTATTAAAACAATCTACGCAAAAATTAGTAGATATTTGTTCGATGCTGGACATTGAGCCTTTGATAGAGCTTTCTGGAAATAAAGGTCTACATTTCTGGTTAATTTCTCAGGATCCGATTGCCTGCAGATACTGGAGAACCCTGGGGAAATGGCTGCTGGCAAAATTAGATGCTGTTCCTGAAGAGCTTTCCTGGGAAATTTTTCCAAAACAAGACAGGGTTGACACTGATGGATTAGGTAATCTGGTAAAGTTACCCCTGGGAATTCATCAGAAATCAGGGCGCAGGTCATATTTTATTGATAAAAATTCCTTTAGACCCTATCAAAACCAATTTCAAGTATTGCGTGAATGGAAAAAGCTCAATTTAAAAGATTTTGAAAAAATACTTGGGGCAATAACCGTCGATAATTGTCGCGAAAATGCCTGCGATCTGAATATTTCTCAAAAACCTCTGAAGGAAAAAGTAATTCAGGTTGAAAACGAGCAAAAGAATTACCAGGCAGCCGAGGGGCAACCTTTCAGTTTGTCGGTCAAAATACCTTTACCCGACCGTCATTGTTTCGAAATAGAAAAATTGCTTTCGGGTTGCCGGCCCATGTGGAATATACTTCAGCAGGCAAAGCATGAGAAATATCTTGAACCTGCCCAGATACATGTTTTTGTTTACATTTTTACTCACCTGGGCGAAGAAGGTAAGGTTTTTATTCATCAGGTAATGAATCAGCTCGAAGAATACAATGCTGATGCCGTCAATGCAAAAATTCGTGCTGTGCCCCCAAATCCGCCGGGTTGTAACTGCATTCGCAAAAAGATTCCTGAATTTTGTAGTGATAATAGCTGTAATTGTCAATTTCGTTTGCCCGAGGGTTCTTATGCTTCACCTCTTATACACGCCGGCATATTCCCTTCATGTAATAATTCAAGTTTGCAGACAAAGCGTTTAAGACAGCCCGCAGGTTTGTCTGATCGTGAATTGATAGGTGGCGAAAGTGGGGCAATAGACAAGCTTATGTTGGAATACACCCAGGTTCAACAGGACATTTCAAAGTCAAAAGAGCGCGCTCGTTTGTTGCGTCGCCAGATCAACAAAATTTTTGAGGAAGCCGGTAGCGATGAACTCAAGACCAGGATCAGGGTATATCATAAGCTGCCGGATAGTGATTCGCAGCAGCAGGAAAGTTAAAGAAATAAGTCAGTTTTG
>JBNJGH010000314.1:0-2751 GCA_051747585.1 Candidatus Rifleibacteriota bacterium | reverse complement strand
AGCAGATTTTTGTTGTCGGGGTTTTTATGACTGATGACTACAAAAGAAAGGTTTGTGTCTGAAGGGATCTGTTTGAAAAATTCAGTGCAGGGCGCAAGTCCGCCCGCAGAATAACCTATGCCAACAATTGGCCCCGGTTGAGTAAAGCCTTTGTTGTCGTTTCCCATCTCTCTCTCAATCCTTTTTTATTTTACCATATATATTTATGCCACAGCTTTTAATGCAAATGCAAATTTTAAAAATTAATTAACAAAATTAAAATCATAAAGCAGCATAGGATAACATAAAAAGTGAAACAACGTAGTAAATGATTAAAGCAAAGATATCATTGGAAGAGGTTACGAAAGGGCCTGAAGCTACCGCAGGATCAATTTTAAGTCGTTCGAAAAGTATGGGAACCAGCGCGCCGAAAAGAGCTGCAAAAGTCATTGCCGACATCATGGCGATTCCTACGGTTAAAGCCAGGAAAAATGGTGAAAATGCTGCGGCAATAGCAGCATCTGTGGAAATGAGATACTCGGCCCAGATGCCCACAACCAGTCCGCAGCTAAGCCCCATTAAGGCTCCTGAGACAATTTCACTTAAAAGCCTTTTTAAAAGTTCGCTACCTGAATAAGTGTTAAGCGCCATACCGCGGATCAAAAGTGTCGAAGACTGTATGCCCGTATTGCCGCCCATTGCCATTACTACGGGTACAAAAAATGCCAGCACCAGAACATGATTAAAATCAGCCATAAAACTTTTAAGAATTGAGCTTGTAATAAAGCCGGTGGCAAGAGTAATTAAAAGCCATGGTAGTCTTGCTCGGCAGGCTTGAAGAGGCGAAGTGTAGTTCAGCTCTTCTTCACTCGAACCGGCAAATTTGAACATGTCTTCAGAAGCTTCTTCTTCCATGACGTCCATAATGTCATCGATGGTAACAACGCCCGTTATCTGATCGTTATAATTGACAACCGGTATCGCCATGTAATCATATTTGTTCATCAGACTGGCGACTTCTTCCTGCTCTGTGTCGGGATAAACAACAACAAGATCGTCATCCATTATTTCACTGATTTTTGCCGATGGATTGGCTGCAAGAAGGTCTCTGATCGAAACCACGCCTTTGAGCTTTTCTTCGGGGTCAATAATGTACATGTAGTAGATTATTTCGATATCGGTTGCTATTAATCTAAGATGGTCAAAAGCTTCTTTAACGGTAAAATCTTCAAAAATTGCCGCATACTCGGTGGTCATAAGACCGCCGGCGGTGTCTTCGTGATGTCTTAGAAGTTCTTTAACGTCTATTGCATCGTCTATATTCATTTTTGCCAGAATTAATCTGGCTTTCTCGGGATCGAGGTCTTGTAAAAGGTCAGCAGCCTCATCCGGATCCATTTCATCAATTAATTCTGAAGCGGCCTGTGGATCGAGCTGCTGTATGATTCGAAGCTGAGTTTCAGCATCGGCTTCACCCAGGGTGTCTGCTGCGATTTCTTCATCAAGATTTTCAAGAATCGAAAGTCGGTCGGGGTCTTCGAGCTCGTCGAGTAAGTCGGCAAGATCGGCGGGGTGTAGATTTTGAAGATTATCCGAGGTTAGTTTCGGCGTCAGGCTTGAAAACTGTTTGCTGAAGCCTATTATTTTATTCCAGCTGATTATTTCTTCTTGTAGATTGAAGCCAAGTTTTTTTAGTAACCAGCTCGGAAATTTCTCCAGGCCCAGTCTCCTGAGGGCAGCGCTGAAACTTATATCTATGCCGGTAACGAAAAATCTTCCATTTGAATGAAGATGCAGTTTCAAGTCGTTAATTTGGACCGTTCTGACGTTTACCGTATCGATAACCGATTTATCCCATAGCTGGGTTGCGGTTATCAGCTTATTATTCTCGGAAAAAACCGGAAGCTCTGCTACTGGTTTTGCAAGCTTGAAACTTGAGGGCACAAAAGCTTCGAAATCCGATTTGTCGGCAATACGATAATCTGAGGTCTCGTAAATAAAGATAATTGCTTTTTGGATTTCGGGAAAACTTTTTTTAAGCTTTAAAGCAAAGTCGGCTATATATCCGCAGTTCCTGCCGGCTGGGCTGTATACAGGTGAACCAATGATATTTTTCAGAAAGAAATCCTGATTTTTCATATTCATCTGTTTCCTTGCGACTCATAAAATAATTTCCCTTTTCAAATACTTTGAGCATCTTAACTTTTATCCCTAATTATTTCCACAATAAATAATTCTTCGATAACAGGAATTCCAGGCCAGTCATTATTAGCTGGATACAAAAATTCTGGTTTTATTTATTTAGGGCAAATAAAGAATTTAAACCACTGAGATCACAGAGTGCAGAGAGTTAATTTTTCAATCTTTTTCAGCCATTGTTTCCTTCTTCAGCAAGCCTTCAGAAAAACACGAGTGCTTTTCTGAAGGCTTGCTGAAGAAGGAAAAGCCGGGCGGTGAAACCGCCGGCTATTTGTCCACAGGACAAATCCTGGCTGAAAAAGATTCTCTGTGTTCTCTGTGCGCTCTGTGGTTATTTTCTTTGTGGTTTTGAGACTTGGTGTGAGGAATTTTCTTTTTTGAAACCAACTGATAGTCGCTGGCCGAGAATTGCAAGTGCAAAACAGGAAAATTGACCTTTTCCGGTTAATAATTATAGAATGCAGGAAGATAACGCTAATTGAGACTCAGGAAAGGATGTTATTTTATGACTAAAGCTGAATGGTTTGATGGATGGCTTGAACGCAAAGAAAAGTATGCAAAAACCAGCCAGAA
>JBNJGH010000313.1:0-2756 GCA_051747585.1 Candidatus Rifleibacteriota bacterium | reverse complement strand
ATTGGCTCGCCGGCATCCCGCAGGGCCTGGATCGCGTCCTTCAGCCTCTCTCTGCTCTGCCGGTCTTCGTGGACCCAGGCAACGACCGTCGCCACAACCAGGGCGACCAGTACCACCAACAGCAGGTACCGCCGCCGTCGCCGGCGAAGCGTCTTTGGGGACGACCCTGAACATTGCAAGGCTGTTCAAACTGAATAAATCCTTTGACAAAGCGTTGGAATACCTGAATCAATCCATGGATATTTACAAAACGATTGCAGAGGAAACGGGAGTAGAAACAGGAATTACCCTTTGCCTGAAAGAATATGGTCTGATTTATGTAAAGACAGGAGAACTTGACAAAGCCTTAAAATACAGCCGTAAAGCCCTGGAAAGAAACAAAAAGAACAACAATGAATATGGCATAGCAAACTCTTACGCTAATCTCGGGCGAATTTTCTACAGGAAAAACAGCTACGAAAAAAGTTTGAGCTATTTGCGAAAGGCATTGGAACTAAAAGAACGGCTGGGAGATAAAGTTGAAATACCCTCACTGCTGAGGAAAATTGGGGAAAATTACCTGAAAATGAATGATTACAAACAAGCCCGGGAATATGTTGAGAAAAGTCTGGAACAAGCTAAGGCAGAGAATTTAAAAGAAGAACAAAAAGAGAGCTATCGGGCGCTCTCAAAAATTTTTCAAAAACAAAACAAACCCCAAAAAGCACTGGACAATTACATTGCCTTTTCAGAGTTGAAAGACAGTCTGGCGAATCAAAAAATCAACAAACTGGAAATGCAATATGAATTTGAAAAAGAACAAAAGAAACTGGAATACGAAAAAAAGCAGGAAACAGCCAGGCAGGAAGCCAAACTGAAAAGGCAACGGCTGATTACTTATGCTTTTATCGCCGGATTTGTGCTCCTGGGATTATTGCTTTTCGTGATTTATAAAAGTTACAGAAGAAAAACCAGGGACAATATTAAACTGGAGCAAAAGAATGAAGAAATTCAAACACAGCGGGACGAAATTGAGGCCCAGCGTGATATGGCTACGCAACAGAGAGATCAGATCGCAAAACAAAACCAGATCATAACAGAGAGCATAGAATATGCACGGCGTATTCAGTCTGCTGTATTGCCGCAGGAACAAGCCATTCAGAAGTTTTTTCCGGATTATTTCATTTACTTCAAGCCAAAAAATATTGTGAGCGGTGATTTTTACTGGATTTCAAAAATTGACAACAAAATTATAATTGCAGCAGCAGATTGCACAGGGCATGGAGTTCCCGGTGCTTTTATGAGCATGCTCGGTGTGGCTTTCCTGAATGAAATTGTAAATCAAAGCAAAATTGTAAGGCCGGATGAAATATTGAATCAATTACGGAGTAAAGTTATTGATGCCCTGCACCAATCTGCAAAAAAACGTGGTTCAAGAGATGGAATGGATGTGTCACTCAGTGTGATCGATACAGAGCAAAACAAGATGTATTTTGCCGGTGCCTATAACTCAATATATATTATAAGAAATCAGTCGCTTCAGGAAATAAAAGCTGACCGTATGCCAATTGGTGTTCATGCCGTATATCAAGACACACCATTTTCAGCTCAAACAATTGGCCTGGAACAAGGAGACCGGCTCTATTTCTTTTCCGATGGATATTTTGACCAATTCGGCGGCGAACAGGGGAATAAATTCGGGAAAAAATCTTTTAAAGAACTGCTGCTGCAAATTCATTCTAATGATATGAAGTCCCAGCAAGAAACAATTCACCGGACATTAGAAGACTGGAAAGGCTCCAGGATTCAAATTGACGACATAATGGTCCTGGGTTTTTACTATGACGAAAGCAAACCTTCTTAAATGGGCACATTAACATTTGAAGATAATTTATGAGTGATCATCAGATAGTAACAGAGTCTGCAGTGGCAAAAGCAGAAGGCAGCCGGCAGAAAGCAGTCGGCAGCGAAGAGAATACCTGACAGCGCCTTCAAGGCCTGTCAGTGTTTGAACAGAAAAAGATGAAAAAACAAGCAGTGAATATGCAGTTCATAATAGGCAAAATTAAGCAAAACGAAACCCCGAAAAATGCAAAAATTCTTAAAAAGCGAAGTTACGGAATTATTGATTTGTGAAAGGCACTCATAAAACCATATGTTATTGTAAAACGAATTATGGAGGCCAATTTGTTTATCCTTTATCTGCTGCATGCTCACTGCCTACTGCAGAGTGCTTACTGCTTACCTCATTAGCCAATTGATGCTCATTTTAATATTTCCCTCTACTTCTGAATGTGCCTTCTTATTTTCGATCCTTCAGCAAGATTCTTATTGTTGTTCCTTTATTGACTTCACTTTGGTGGACAAAAATTTTCCCGTTGTGATATTCTTCTATAATCCGTTTTGATAAAGAAAGACCTAAACCCCAACCTCTCTTCTTGGTAGTAAAACCGGGCCTGAATATGGTGCTTTGCTTTGCTTTAGGAATCCCTTTTCCTTCATCTTTAACATCCAGGAGAACCTGATCTTCCTTTTTTAAAAGTTTTATATAAACCGTTCCTTTGCCATTCATCGAATCAATCGCATTTTTCACCAGGTTTTCAATGACCCACTCAAAAAGGGACAAGTTGATTGGTGCGTAAACAGTTTCGCTTTCCTCAAAATTCGTTTCAAACTGTATTTTTTTGGAACTTCTTGATTTAAGATAATTAAGCGTATTCAATAAAACAGGAACGATATTTTTATGTTTGAGTGAAGGCAATGAACCGATTTTTGAG
>JBNJGH010000312.1:0-2770 GCA_051747585.1 Candidatus Rifleibacteriota bacterium | reverse complement strand
CCAAGGCATCCGCCCTGCGCCCTTTACAACTTATTCCTATAAGCACTCGATCATTTTAAACCGCAAACTGCCGTTTGCGGTTACATTTCAACTGTGTTGTGGATTAATCAAATCAGTAAAGACGCGATTAATCGCGTCTCCACAAGGGAGATCAATCCACAAATCCAATTAAAAAGACCTTTTTAATTACTTGGATGTGTTTCATCGGATATTATTTTCAAAGATCATTGCGCCTTTTGAGCGCACCCTCTTTCGAGAGGAATTTTATCTTACCACCGGTAAAACCTTTAGTCAACAAAATTATTAATTTTTTTTCTTTTATTATATGTACTACTTTTAGCGAAAGAGCTTAAAGTTAAAATTCAGTTTTACAACTGGAAACTATTTTTAAACCAACAACTGTTCACATCTAACATTAATCAAAAACACCTATTGGAGCTTATAGAATAAAAAAAGACGGACTTAATTTTGAACAGCAACTTCCTGTTAAATTCTAATTCTCGGTCTTTACTTTATTTAAAGCATTCCCATTTTGCCCTTTTTCAATTCCTTTTAAAAGGAAATGATTCAAAACAATTCTGATGGCGATAATTGCAACCAGCTGCCCGATTTCAGTCCAGCTGGGAGCAACCGTAGTTTTCAAAATACTTGCTCCAATAAGAAAAGCTAAGGCCAACGAAAATGAATGTCCTATTTCAAGTCGGCTTTCTTCAATTGCAATTTTTGATTCTTTACTGGTAAAAACATCCCTTATAAAAATAAGAAAAGCCTTCCCAACACCGATAAAAATAACAACCATCGCAAGAATATGACAAAAACTGACAATGAAATTGTTTAAACTAAGGCTGGCAAATGACAGGGATTCCATTAATTAATAATAGCAAATCAAATTGATAAAAACAATAAAACAGGCTCTTTACTTTTGTTGCGCATCAATCCATTCACAATCTCTCTGAATAATTTCAGTTAAGCTTGCCGGCAGACTGTGCCCACCTTCAAATATTTCCCATCTGGTTTTAAACCCTTTTTCATTAAAAAAATCCAAAGCTTGTTTTCCCAATTCCATCTGTATATTCTCATCACTGTTTCCATGGTGGGCAACAATTGGAATTTCTTCAGCAGCTTTTTCAAGAGGCTTGTTTTTAAGTAGATTGAGCTCATTTTGGTTTAAATAACCACTGAAACCTATAACCCCAGCAAACATTCCGGGTTTGGCAACGGCTGTCTGGTAAGCCATAGCCGCCCCGGCACTTAAGCCTACAAGATAAACTCTATCTCTGTCTATTTGCGGAGATACATGAGAAGATTCAAATAGCACTTCTAATCTTTTAATCAGAACTTCTGTCTTGGAAGCATTCCAATCATAAGCCGGTTCAGAATCTATGCGTATACCCATTTTTTCGTTTCCATCAGAAAGAACAAGTGTGAATTCACCTTGCTTGGCCAAGTCTCTAATTTTTTCGGTGCGCGACATTGCAATTGCCGAGCTACCTCTTCCATGCAACATAACAAGAGTAGGCAAAGGCTGAGTCGCGCTTGCATTCCATAGTCCATAATCTTGAGGGGCGGGAACCTTGTCAATCGAATCCGGCACAATAAATTCAGGTGTTTCCTGCAAAGGCTTATTTTTTACAGAAAACACCAACCCAATAATGGCAATTAACAAAACAACGATCAGTAAATGAATTCTTTTGAAAGATTTAAACAATTATTCCCCCAGGTTTGCGTAAACTTAATTTTCTTAAATAACATAGTCTTATTTTTTAAAATTTGCTTTTTAACTTTATCATAAATGCTGCAGTGACATTAAAATTAAATTGTTACTCAACAAAAGGAAGGCTTATCAATCACCTACCGTAAATTCTAATTTTTCCACTTATCTTTTCTTTATTGTTGTGGTTTTAGTAACGTTTCCAACATCATCATGAAGACTTTTCCGCCAAACATTGCAAATAAAACGCCAAAAATTATAAGAATTGAGCCTAGAATAAAAAGAAAGTATGACGGAGGCGGGGCTTTTTCTATTGCTGCTTCTTTAAGATTTTCCGGATTGTAAAAAACTTCAATCTTTTTGCCTGCAGGATATTCTGTCAAAAGATCTTTAATTTTATTTCTATCATTGTCGCTATAACCCATGGTTCGATATTTCCTGCCACGGAAGGAATTTCCGTCAACTTCATATTTATAGAAAATTTCAGGAGCATAATTAGTAAATTTCACCTTTTTGGTTTTAACGACATCTTCTTTTGTTCCAAGGGTTTCTTGCCTCTTGTTGTTCCTTCTCCTTTTTTCCCGCATTGCTTTTTCATCAATAACGTCCATTTCGCTACGTACGACTTTTATATCCGTTTTTATTACCTCAGCATCGGTTTTTAACCATGACTGCTGGGCTCTGGAAACTTTTGTCACATTAAAAAATATGAATAAAAACACCAGCCCAAACAGAACTAAGAATCCTCCAAATAAAATGGTTCCAATTTTAGTAAGCTTTTCCAGGACTGGTTTTAGATCTCTGGCTTTTTGTTGTTGATAATTCGACATTTTTTTTCCTTCAAAATGAATTTGATTGCTCTAATAAGAACCTTAACATGTTTTTATTCATTTCTTTCATTTTTTGCCATAGAAAAAGCCGGTGTCTGTAATCAGACACCGGCTTTTAAAATTTATGAATAAAGATCAAAAGACTGGCAGAATCTGCCAAGCTCGACTGAAGATACGTTATTGCGCTGCCATTATGTGGAGTCGCCAAGCATGGCGCCTCTACAAAAAA
>JBNJGH010000311.1:0-2771 GCA_051747585.1 Candidatus Rifleibacteriota bacterium | reverse complement strand
ACAACCCTTAGAATGCTTATGGGCCTGCTCGAGCCTACTTCCGGCTCAGCATCCATCGATGGAATAGACGTTAAAAAAGATCCCGTCGGTGTTAAGTCTATTGTCGGTTATCTGCCCGACGAAATTTTTCTTTATGACTATCTTACCGGGCGCCAGTTTCTGGAGTTCGTAGCTGATATTCATCGAATAGATGAAGAAACCCGCGAAAGCAGAATAAATGGCTTGCTTGATTTGTTTGGCCTGAGTGAATCCGCTGACGATTTTACCGCTAATTACAGTTTTGGTATGAAAAAGAAAATTGCCTTAGCCGGCATTGTTATTCATGACCCAAAAGCTCTTATTCTCGATGAGCCTTTTAATGGTCTTGATCCGCAGGCAACTCGCGACTTTAGAACATTGCTCAATAAGATGGTCGAGCAGGGCACTACCGTAATTTTTTCCAGCCATGTTCTCGAAGTTGTCGAAAGGCTTGTAACCCACGCCGGAATAATTCACCAGGGCAATTTGATGCTTTCAGACACAATCGAAGGTATTGCCGAGCGCTTCGGTTCTCTTGAAAAAGCCTTCTTCGACCTCACAAAATCCGATAAGCAAACAAAAGCATAAGCCCTTTTAAACCACAGAGTTCACAAAGAGCACGGAGTCATTTTTTTATCTTTTTCAGCCATAGATTGTCCTTTTGGACAATCAGCCGGCGGTTTCACCGCCCGGCTTTCTCAGCAACAACGACCTCTTAGAAAAACACCAGTGCTTTTCTAAGAGGTCGTTGTTGCTGAGAATAATGGCTGAAAAAGATCCTCTGTGTAGCTCTGAGAACTCGGTGGTTAAAATTCTTATAAAATAGAGATTGTTCATGGTATAGCTTTGGCGGTTGTGCTAAAATCAGTTCAATAAAACAGGTATAAAGCGGAGGTTCGCAATGAATATAAAGCGTCGAGGCTTTACTCTCATAGAGCTGCTTGTAGTCTTGATTATCCTGGGGCTGCTGGCAGGTTTGGTATTGCCTAGAATGATGGGTAGAACCGAGGAAGCCAAAAGGCAAACGGCCGAGGTGCAGATAAGAAGCCTGGAAAACGCTTTGGCTCTGTATTATGCCGATAACGGCATGTATCCGACTACAGAACAAACCCTTAAAGCCCTGGTCGAAAAGCCGACCATCGAGCCTATTCCGCCCAAATGGAAAGGCCCCTATCTCGAAAAAGGCATTTTACCCAAAGACCCCTGGGGCAAAGATTACGTCTATATTTCTCCAGGTGTGCATCTGCCTGAATTCGATCTGCTCAGCTATGGTAAAGATGGAGTTCAGGGCGGTGACGGCGAATTCGCCGATATTGAAAACTGGAACATAGGCAGATAATGATTCGCCGAGGCTTTACTCTTATAGAACTGCTTGTCGTTTTAAGCATTTTATCGATGATGGCCGGAGTAGTTCTGCCTTCAGCATCGGTTTTGATGCGAAAAAATCGTCTCGAAACTCTGGTTCATCATGCTTCCGTGCTTTGCCGTGAGGCCTTTGAACAGTCTGTATTTTCCGGAAAAAAATACAAAATTGAGCTGGAAAACAAAAACAGGCTGGTTGTCTACTACTATCAAAACTCAAGCTGGATGCCGGCCACCGATTTATGGCTTAGACCCATAGAACTTCCGGCAAAGTGTTCAATCGACTGGCCCGAAAAGGGTTGGCAAATACTTCCCGAGGGATATTGCGAATCACCAGAAATCAGATTTCAAGATCTAACAAGTTTGCAAACTATATTTGTCCGGATCAGGGCCTATGACGCCCGGTTGGTTCGCCGACAAAACACTTCAGCCACGCAATGATTTCGTTTCCAATAAAAAATTCTGCAAATAAAATCTATGTTCAGGCAGAAAACCTTTCTGCCCGCCGGGGTGTTACCCTGGTCGAAATTCTTATTTCTCTTACTATTCTGGTTCTTGTAACCGGCGCCCTTTCAAGCGGAACCAATTATCTTACCCGGCGGCTGGTAAGAGCAAAAAAAGCTTCTATTGCAAGAAACCTTGCCTGGAAGAGACTGGCGGAAATAAAAGCTTCAGAACTCGAGCCGGGGCGGCGATCCGGTGTTTTTGGCCGTGAGTTTTCCGATTATAAATATGATGAAGAGCTTAAACCTGCAATCGTTAAGGGGCAGCAGGTGCGAAGCCTTTATGAATATGAGCTTATTGTTTCATGGTCGCAGGCTTATAATCGTGAGCAGATAAGTCTGCAGACCTATATTGCCGATTATCTGCAGAATCATGAAATGCCGGCTTCAGAAACGGTCGAAATCAATGAACGATAATCTCAAAACCCGCAATGGATACACTTTGGTGGAGCTTCTTATTTCACTGACTCTGCTGGCTGTTCTTTTTACTTTGATGGGTTCACTTCTTACCGGAATGTCACGTATATCTAGATTAGCAGAAGATGACTCGTTACGAAACCGCGAAACGCAATTCTGTTTTGATCTAATGCGAAAAGAGCTCAGTGAAATGATTGTCGAGCAAAAAAAAGTTAATTTTAATTTTATCGGTGGCAATGAATTTATGGCTTACACCACTACCAGAAAAGAGCTGTTGGCTCGCGACAGCATACCCGGCGGAGCAAAAAGGGTTGAATGGCGCTATGATGCTGCTGCGAAAACGCTTAAAAGAACGGTTTCCATGCTTATAGATGGCAAAAGAGAGCCTGTTGCTCCGGTAGAAACTTCTTTTTTATCCGGTCTTGAATCATTCGAGATTTATTTTTTCGATGGCGTTGACTGGCTTCGTTT
>JBNJGH010000310.1:0-2843 GCA_051747585.1 Candidatus Rifleibacteriota bacterium | reverse complement strand
GAGCTCTTTATTTTTAACAGCCTTTTTAGCTGCAGTTTTCCAGCCATTTTGTTGCCATTTTTCAAGCCAGCCTTTATTGAAGGCGTTTGCGATATACTGGCTGTCAGTAAAAATTTCTACCATGCACTCTTCTTTAAGTGATTCGAGAGCATTAATTACCGCCAGTAATTCCATGCGGTTGTTTGTAGTTTCTTTTTCACAGCCGGAAATTTCTTTCTCATTATTCTTGTAACGCAATATTGCTCCCCAACCTCCCGGGCCGGGATTGCCGCTACAGGCTCCGTCAGTAAAGATTGAAATATTTTTCTTTTTTGCGGGCTTCATTATTCTTTATCCTTAACAATAGTATCGGGCAGAAAGATTTCAAATTTACTGCCTTTGCCCAGGCAGCTGTCAAGTTCAATTGTTCCTTGTAATTCATCGACAATTTTCTTTACTATCGATAGACCAAGTCCGGTGCCGCCATATTTCCTGCGGGTACCATGGCTGATCTGATAAAAAGGTTGAAATATGTATTTTATTTCATTGGCTTTTATTCCTATGCCGGTATCTTCAACCGCAAGATAGAGGTCATTTTTGCCGGAAGTTCTTATGGTTAAAATTACCTTGCCTTCTTCACAGAATTTAAAAGCATTGATTAAAAGATTACTCAGGATATGCTGCAAAGAATGGGGATCAGTATTAAGTTTGAGCTCTTTATCTGGAATATTTTGAATATATTCGATTTTATCCGATTTATGAAATTCTGAAATAATTAAGTCTAAATAATTCAAAACATTTGAAACAGGAAAAATTTGTTTTCTAAATGTAAACTTACCATTTTCAAGCTGAGAAAAGTTAAGAATTGCATCGATCATTTCATGTAGGTTATTTGCATTTCTGACTATTTGTTGTGCAATTTCATTTAATTTATTTGTTTGAAGAACCGTTTCAAGGTTTGGCCGACTTAAAAGAGCACCATAGCCTTTAATTGCAGTTAAAGGTGTTTTCAGCTCATGGCTCATCATTGCCAGAAATTGTGTTTTTGCCTCATTGGCTTCTTCGGCTTGTTCTTTGGCTGATATTAAAGCTTTTTCGGTTTTTTTGCGAAGGTTAATTTCATGCTCGAGTTTGTTTATGGCAGAGTCTTTTATTTCAGTTTCTTCTTTGGCTTTTACCAGCTGGCTTAAAGTCGATCTTATGTTTTCCTCTAATCTTTTGTATACTTCAAGCCCTTCGGTTTCGCCAAAAAGCTCTACAAGAGTTAGCCAGGGTGGTAATTTGGTTGATTTCAGATTGAAAATAGTATTGAGAGTTTTTTCGGTTCTTTTTACACTACAGGCTGCAAGTACATAACCAAGAGCAATAATAATGTGTACAGGGCTCGATGGAATTTCAGCAGATGGAATTCTGGGAAAAAGTCCGGCGTATATAGCGCAACCAAAGCTCATTGAAATCATGCCCAAGCTCATAAGCCTGGCAGAATACACTAAGCGCCCCTTTGCATTGCGCCATAAATGCATTGCTACTGCTGCAAGGTAACCGAGGCCGATTGCATACATCAAGCCAAAGATAAACTCTTTTAAATTATTAAAATGATAAAAATCGTTGAAAGAATCAAAATTCATAATTATAGGAATTAGAGCATAGATAAAAATAATTGCTATATAATAAAAAAGTGGTTGACGGTTAAGTTTAACCTGACAGGCGTTAGCAAGCAGGTGTATCGCTGGCAAAGCAAATAAGATTGCCAGCACAAAAAAGAGGTTGGTAAAAACACTTTCTTTAAAATTAGCTATTTCTGTAACCCAGAAAATATAGTCGACTGAATTGCCTATAGCCGCACTTACTGTGGAAATTGTAAAAAACAGCATTGAATCTTTGGCTATGCTTCTGCTGGGTATTTTTGCCCAGGCATTAAGAGCATGTGCAGCCATAAGAACATTGATAGTTACAAAAACTGCATACATTGTTCTGGCGTGTTTTAATGAAGCATAGGGAATATCATATATGTAGCAGAAAAAATATGCTGCAATAAAACTTAAGGTAGCAAGCCAGGCTATAACAAGTTCTACCCTGCTAAATCGCTCAGTTAGAAAATTATATTCCTTAAGATTTGCTTTATCCTGATCGGTATCGAAAGCAATAACTGAGGAGTCGATTATATCAGGGTTATTTATCAGGCTACTGTATGAGAAATTTTCTTTGTTATTATTCATTTCAGGGTTGACCAAACCTCGTTAAAAAATCCGGAAGTTGATTCGCCTCCGCTTATAAAGAGCTTGTTAGAAATTGCAGCTGAAGATGTATATGCTCGTGGAGTAAATATAGCTGATGTATCAACATCTACCTGATACCAGGTGACGCCGTCAACTGTAGTCCATACTTCGTTCAGATAACTACTACCGCTTATACTTATACTGTCGGTTCCGCCTATCATCCATATTTTATTCGAAAAAACAGATGTAGACATGGCAAGTCTCTGAGAAAATGCGCAATTTTCGTTCGCAAGAGTCCACACATCTCCGTTTGTGGTGTACCAGCTGTCATTAAGTGCCCCCGTCTGCTGTGCGGAGTCTTTCCCATAACCTCCCCAGACCCACAGTTTGTTGTCTATAACGCCACTGCCGGCATGCTTTCTTGGGAAAAAGCTGACAATGTTGGATTTTTGTACCCAGTTGATTCCATCTGATGAGTTCCAACAATCATCGAGAAGAACGGTATCTTCGTTTGCATCTATGGTTTCTCCCGCCATTATCCAGAGTTTGCCATCAAAAACCTCCATGTTGTGAAAAGCTCTTTGATAGTATTCTGCCTGGGCATTTTCCTGAGTCCAGGTGATTCCATCTGCCGATGACCAGACA
>JBNJGH010000309.1:0-2850 GCA_051747585.1 Candidatus Rifleibacteriota bacterium | reverse complement strand
ACAGAGCTGCTTCCTTTTGAAAAATTTTATCCTGCAGAGCAATACCATCAAGATTACTATCAAAAAAAAGGCACGACTCCATATTGTCATGCCCGTCGTAAAATCTTTGATTAAGCTTTTTCTTCTGAATTTTTTTCTTTCGGCGGCGCTTCGCAGCTTGTTTTTAAACCCAGTTTTTTCAAGAAAAAGGCTGCGGGGCATAAGCCGGTAAAAGCAGATTGTATAAGGTTTAAAGCTACAAATACTGTAAGCCACACCCAGATTTTGTTAACAAACCAGGTCAAATACAAACTCAGCAAAATCATCGTTCCCGCAAGTATTCTTACTCCATTTTCTACCGTCATTTTTTATCACCTCACTAACTTTATTGTATATTAATTTTTGTGAGAATAATACCAGACTGTTGCAGAAAAAAATCATCTCACACGAAGATTTAGCCAACGAAGCAATCTCTCTTGGTGTTTTTTGTCTCGAATTTTTATGAAGCTTTCTCCAGCAAAAAAATCAGTCTTTTTTCTGTTCAGCTTTGAGAATTTTTTCAGCTACGCTTTTGGGCACTTCAATATAGTGTAGCACCTCCATGGTAAAAGAAGCACGGCCCTTCGACAATGAGCGCAGATGGGTAGAATAATTAAACATTTCCGCAAGTGGTACGTGGCATTCGATAATCCGAAGCTCAGAACGCATTTCCATATTTACAACTTTGCCTCGTCGTGAATTAATATTGGCAATAATATCGCCAAGATATTCATCCGGGGTTTCAATTTCTACCCTGGTGTAAGGTTCTAATAAAACCGGGTTGGCTTTGGCGAGTCCGGTTTTCATTGCTTCAATTGCCGCAGTTTTAAAAGCAACAATGCTACTGTCGACTTCGTGGTATGAGCCGTCTAACAAAGTTACTTTAATATCGGCAATGGGCTTTTTGGCCAATGGACCTTCTTTAAGAGCGTTGCGAACTCCCAGCTCAATGGCGGGGAAAAATGTTGACGGCACAGTGCCGCCTTTAACACGGGTTTCAAAAACAAAACCACCGCCACGGGGTTGTGGCTCAATGTTCATTATTACATGGCCATATTGACCACGTCCGCCAGTTTGCTTGGCACATTTGCCTTCAGTCTTTACCGCTTTGCGAATTCCCTCTTTATAGGCAACCTGAGGCGCTCCAATTTCGGCTTGAACCTTAAATTCACGTAAAATTCGATCGACAATTATCTCAAGGTGCAGCTCGCCCATGCCCGCAATAATGGTTTCACCTGTTTGCTGATCCATGGAAGCCTTAAAAGTGGGGTCTTCATCCATCAGAGTATGCAATACATTGCTGAGTTTTGTTAAATCAGCCTTGGTTTTTGGGGCTATGGCGACCGAGATAACTGTTTCCGGGAAAGTTATTTTTTCAAGCACCGGTGCGTCCTTGGTCTCTGCAAGCGTATCGCCGGTACCAATGTGCTTTAGACCGATAAGGGCAACAATATCACCGGCCTTTGCACTTTGCAGGTCATCTCTTTTGTTGGCATGCATTTGTAAAATTCGGCCAACCCGTTCTTTTTGCCCACGGGTAACATTATAAATCTGATCACCCACATTCAGGGTGCCTGAATAGATTCGAGAATAAACGAGCTTGCCTATATGGGGCATGGCTGAGACTTTAAATGCCATGGCAGAAAATGGCAGTTCAGGGTCGGCGGAAATGGCAACTTGTTTCATGCTGTCTTGTTCAAAGGCAACCGACTGAGGAATATCAAGCGGAGAAGGCAGATAATCAACAATAGAGTCAAGCAGAGCTTGTATACCTTTGTTTCGGAAGGCTGAACCGCATAGAATCGGAACCACATCGCCAGTGATTGTAGCTTCTCTTAGGGTTTTTTGAACCAGGTCAACGCTTATTGGTTCCTCAGCAATATATTTTTCTAAAATTTCATCGCTACAGCTGGCCAGAGCATCAATAAGCTCAGCACGTGCTGCATTGGCCTTAGCCTTGAGGTCTCCTGGAATTTCGCCATTTTCTATCATCTCCCCGCCGGGGCTTTTGTCAGAAGGTAACCAGGTTCTGGTGGTCATTGTAACCAGATCCACATGACCGATGTAATTTTCTTCTTCACCTATAGGCAGAGTAAGCACCAGGGGCTTTGATTTGAGCTGCTGCTCAATCTGTGAAACAACGCGGTCAAAGTCCGCGCCTACTCTATCCATCTTATTTACAAAAGCAATTCTGGGAACATTGTATTTATTGGCCTGACGCCAGACAGTTTCCGATTGAGGTTGCACTCCAGCCACTGCGCAAAATAAAATGACACAGCCATCTAAAACCCTCAGTGAACGCTCAACTTCTGCAGTAAAGTCTACATGCCCCGGAGTGTCGATGATGTTGATGCTGGATGAACGCCACTCGCATCTGGTGGCAGCACTGGTAATAGTAATGCCGCGTTCTTGTTCCTGAATCATCCAGTCCATGGTTGCCGTACCTTCATGGGTTTCGCCTATCTTGTAGTTACGACCGGTAAAAAACAGTATTCTTTCGGTGGTGGTTGTCTTTCCTGCATCAATATGGGCAATAATACCGATATTTCTCAACTGTTGCATGGTTTCTGTGTGCATTTTAGAGTTTGTCCTTTGTGATTAAGTGCTTTAGCCTGTATTACCGTAAAACCTTACCGAAACCATTAAGTTTTACTTCTGATTAATAAGAATATTTACATTAAAAGGTAAAGAGCCAATATCATATTATAAAATTACTTCATGGTCAAGCAGATAAAAACATGCCCAGCAATTCTCGGTCAGCGACTATAAACTCTTTATAAAAAAGAGTAGCATTTTGGTGGTTGAGCGTTAGTCGAAACCACCAGTTTACGA
>JBNJGH010000308.1:0-2864 GCA_051747585.1 Candidatus Rifleibacteriota bacterium | reverse complement strand
GCCGCTTTTATTTTTAAGTTTTTCTATTACACTTATTTTTTTAGGATTATTTGTAATGTCAAAAACTAGTTTTTTTACAGGACAATCAAGGTTTTGGCCGCAACTGAGAACATAATCACCCAAAGGATGGCTGAGGTTGTATCTGAATTTATTTTGAAGCTGTTCTTTATTTTTGGTTACAAGCTGGTATTTACCTTTTATTAACCAGTCGGCCGGTTTTGTGTGGAGTTTGAAAGTAAGATCTTTATCAGAAAAATCTGCAAAATTATAAAGAATATATTTTGTAAGGGCCCAGAACAGTTTTCCTATTCTATCCATTTTTTCTCTGGTTCCCATAAGACTGCCTTTAAGTCTTTCATGAACATCTTCATCAAAATGTTCCAAAAGAACCTTTCTGGTATCTTTAAGTTTAATCTGAATAGATTCTTCAAGTTCATTCTGCAGCATTTTAAATGCTTTTTTTATTTCTTTTTCAGTTCTGCACTCCTGATATATCTCCATGACCCGGTTTTCAAAATCAACCCCTGATTCTATTGTCCCTAGAATATCATCTGATGCTCCAAAAACTCCGCTAAAGAGGTTGAATTTATGTTCAAGCAGTTCATAAACACGTTTTTCTGCTTCATTTTTAGAGTTTAGAAAATTTATTACAACAACATCATGCTTTTGGCCGTAGCGATGGCAGCGGCCTATTCTTTGTTCTATTCTCTGAGGATTCCATGGCAGGTCAAAATTTATCAGTAATGAGCAAAACTGCATGTTAAGACCTTCTGCACCAGCCTCGGTTGCAATAAGAATTTTAGAACTGTTTTGAAAATGATCAAGAATTGCAGCCCTTAAATCTACCTGTTTTGATCCTGAAATTCTGCCTGTATTTTTATTGTTTTCAAGCCAGGTTTTATATATTTGTGCTGAGAGTTCATTATTATTGGTTCCGTTAAATGTCAGTACCTGGTCTTTGTAAAGATTATTATTAAGATAATTAAAAAGCCAGTCTTGGGTACGTCTGGATTCTGTAAAAATAACAGCTTTAGTTGCTGCACCCATTTCTTTCATTTTTTCAAAGCCAATATCAAGTGCGGTTATTAATGCTTTTGTCTTGGTATCTACTCCGATTTCATTTGCCTGCTTTATATATTGATCTATCTCTTTTATTTCATTTTTAAGCCTGGGAATATCGATTTTATTTTCTGATTCAGAATTTATATTTTGCTCAAGGGATTTATCTAAATTATCTTCCTGATCTTCAAGTATTTCATCAAGGATATCTTCATCCAGCTGAGACTGATCAAGTAATATATCTGGAAGAGAATGATCGTTTTTTGATTCATTAAGCAGGTTCTCTAATCTGTCTTTTATTATTTTAAGTGTGCCTGCAAGTGCTATGGGAGAAGAAGCGAGCATTTTTCGAACAAGAAGAATAAGGAGGTGCTTTTGGCCTGAAGGGAATGAATAGGTATGTTTACGCATCAAGTGGTTTGATACTGCTTCATAAAGTTTATGTTCCTGTTGGGATGGATTAAAGTGTCTTGTGATGAGTTTACGCTGGGTATATGGAACATATTCTGTTACCTGACTTCTCAGTGTACGCCAGCAAAAAAACTGAAGACGTTCCCTTAATCCTGAAATATCTCCGCCATAATTTATATATTGAGTTCTAAAAGATGAGGTATCGCCAAAAATATTTTCATCTATAAGTGTTGAAAGGCCGTAGAGCTCAAGAAGAGAATTCTGCAGTGGAGTTGCTGTAAGCAGAATCTTTTTTCTGCCTGATGTTGCCTGACGAACAGCCTGACCAATTCTGTTACTTTCCCTGTATGCGTTTCTTAATTTATGTGCCTCATCTATTACTACAAGATTCCAGGGGATTTTTTTTATTTCCATTGCTTTTCCTGCAGCAAAATGCATTGAACATATTACTATTTGTTCAGTATCAAATGGTATTGGATTTCCGGATTTAATTATGTCTTTGCAGGTTTTTGCATCTAAAATTTTTGTTGGCAGGTTAAATTTTTCTTCCAACTCAACTGCCCATTGTTTTCTAAGGGAAGCAGGGCAGATAACTAAAATCTTATTTTTGTTTTCCGCAAAGCTCTGACACATAACAAGGCCTGCTTCTATTGTTTTCCCTAGGCCTACTTCATCGGCAAGAAGAACTCCTTTGGATAAAGGTGATCTTAGTGCAAAAAGAGCTGCTTCAATCTGGTGGGGATTCAGGTCTACACAGGCATCAAACAGAGCTCTTCCAAGACGGTCGACTCCTTTTCCACCTGTTCGTGTTAATTCGTGGGCAAAGTATTTAGCATGGAATTTTGTCATATTAATTCAATCAATTTAATTTCTATTATGTTAAACAGATAGAAAAATAAATAATGTTAAGGATTTTAAATTGCCCAGCAAATATACTGAGATAAAAAGTTAAAATCAAACAATCTTTGTTGATTTTTTGTTATTGATTTATGTTTTTAAAAGCCTAAAGAAGTGAGCAGTTTTGCTATGTTTAATATTTAGCTGCTGACCGAAACCCCTATTTAAAAATGCAAATTTTAGACGATTGTAGTAATTAAACTTGCAATTTTGCTTCCATTTTTTTGAACTGACATGGTTAGAGGTAAGGATTGTTATAGTATATGCTAGTAACAAAAATTGGTATTTTGGGGAAGGATACTTATAAGTCTGTTCAATCTTTTTGAATTTTACCAACGGCTGACCAACGAAAAGAGGGTGGTGGTTTTTGGTAAGTTGTTGAAATTTAAGGGTAAAGTTGGTGGAGGCGGCGGGAATTGAACCCGCGTCCGGGGAAGTTCCGCACAGGCGTCTACATACTTAGCCTGTAGATTTAATCTCGCAGCCAAAACCTTTTA
>JBNJGH010000307.1:0-2865 GCA_051747585.1 Candidatus Rifleibacteriota bacterium | reverse complement strand
TACCAGACTATCAATCAAGATGTCAAATGCTCAGTGCTGACTATGAATTTTTAAAAGTAATTCGGGAAGGCCTCGTCCCACCCTCAGGGAAAAAAATCCGCATTTTTTAATACCAAACGGCACCCCTTAGACACTCAAAATCACATTAACTTTAGAACTTATTTGCTGTTCAGGCACAGCTCTCCCTCCTCCCAGTATGGTGAGAGCTATTGTTTACCTCTTCCTTGTTACTGTCATATTAGCCGAAGTTGAAAGGGGACGTCCAGACGTTTTTCCAGCCACTGGTAATCCAGCCAAGGACCTGCCACGGTATTCCAAATAAAGCGGATCAGTCCTTGTATGCCAGTATCTTTAACAACCTCGACAAGTCGTTCCGAGCAGCAAGCCAAAATGTTGAACAGATGACCAAGGCGCATTAGGCCATGATATCCTTTCATAACGTTCCAATCATATGAAAAACAGTGCTCGTACTCATATCCATGATGTTTTTCAACGAGTATCCCGCTTTCGATGCACCAACGGGAACGGGCGGCCAAGTTGCACCGTTCATGAAGATTGGATTTGTTCAAAGGTTCGCTGGACAGCCACACATGGCGGCTACTCTTCTCTTCTGGGCTTCCGCTTTCCCAGTTAACTTCATTCCAGCTTTCTTTACACTCAACCACATGCAGGATCTGGCTTTTCTTACCATTCGGCCCAAACCGATAGTCTATGCTGTTTACCCACCGAAAAATCTGTTTTCTGTTACACCATGTTTGTCTGTGGGAATTTTGTTTCTCAAGTGCCGAGAGTGATTCAAATTCATTCATTACACTGGGTAAGGCATCGTCCTTCAACACGATCATGAACTGCCATTTGTTTTTGCGGCAAATTTCTACCACAGGACCTTTCGCATAAAGTCCATCTAAAAGCAACATGATTTTCAGAGAAGGAAACGCCGACTTCAGGCGACCGGACAACCGGTAAAACGCCTTGAGCTCGCAGTCCTGTTTATTATTACCGGTATCACCTTCAGTGTAACTCAGTATTTCGCTCATCAGCGGAATGGTCATTCCATTGCAAAACGCAAGATTGGCTTCCAGTACATAAACATGATACTGCTTTTTAGTTTCATCGCCTTTCTTAGTATTACGTTCCAGACAATCCTCCTCCCATAGCCAGTCGCGGTTGAATTTGCCGGTACCGTCAATGGCTATCGGATAACAGTTATCGACCAGGTATCTACGAAATTTCTTATTCCGAATCAATTTTTTAACCAGATCAATATTGAGCCCTTCTATTTGATTGACGTCAATTTTCGATAATAGACGTTTCAACGTGTCATGGTGAGGAAGAGTTTCAAGTTCCGGAAAGAAATATTTAAGGTTTTCCCAGAACATCGGTCGAGTCATTTCCCTGTTGGCTTCGCGGCAAGAGGACATCTGAAATACAAAAGTCAGTATTCCATAAATCATGAGCGTGCTCATTTTATGTTTTATCTTTTTAGGGTTGCGCGGATCCTCCATCTTGGCCATGCGTTTGAGCAAAATGGGTAATTGGGATCGAAAAATACGCAAATGCCCCTCTACCACTTCATTACGGGTGTGAGTCTCTTCCTCGACGCTTTCAAAGCGAGACTTACAATTGGAGATTGTGCTATGGGAAGGACTCTGCAAACCCTTTGCTTTTTCTTCTTGGCGTAATTTGTTCTGCGCTTTTTTGTACTGCCTTTTTTGCTCTTTAATCTTCTCACGATTAGGTCTTCTGGAGGCTTTTCTCATAAGACCTCCTTACCAATCGTCTCCTGAGAAAAAAGGATCTGACGGAAGTTAGCCACAAGTGGGTAAACGAAAATTTTTTTAGGGCTGGTCGTATAATTCTTACCTGGCCGGACAAGCCCCATTCCTTTGGTCATACCAAGAAATCTAAAGTTAGCTGCCCGGTAACATGTCCCATCGAAATATTGCGGATCGACAAAAGTTTCCAGTAGGGCCGGCCGATACTCCCAGTACTGTTCCCAATCTTGCGCCAGTCCCCTGACAATCTTGCCCAATACGTGACTTGCCAGATACCGAACCTTTACCCAAGGAAAAATCAAAAAACGGTCGTTGTTTACCACAAATCCCAGGTTCCTCAACCGTTCGTTGGTGCTCCAGCCGATCCATTGATCCCTCGGGGCAAGTGCCCTGGCCGCTCCTGAGAACAGTATACACCCTAATATTTCCCCTTGCACTTCAATTAAATAGCGAAGATGACATCCAAACGGCCGCTTGTAGCCTAAATAGTGGTAACGGTACAAATATTCATTAACCAGTGAGACTTCCTCCTTATTTTGTGCCACCCTGATAACGACCGGTTCGATATCCGAAAGTTTTCCTACTACTTCCTTTTGAGGCCGGGTTCTGTTGTTTATTACCGGCTGTCTCTTTTTGGAGCTCTTTGCGGGGCTGATTTTGTTTTTCTTAGGCAACAGTATGAGATCTTGTGTCTCCATCCGATGAAGCAGCTTCTGGCAGGCATCCAGTTTGTGTTTGCCTGAAGCAGTGTACCAGCCCAGATGCTCACATATGGTATGAGCCAATTCTTGTCGACTCAAATTCGAAAATGTCTTTACTGTCTCGCATATTTGCTTGACTTCATCCTCTTTTATCCGCCGACCACATTGGACTATCATAACAATCGCCCTCATTTTATAATGTATTGATTAGAGGGGTGCGCTTACGTGCACCCCACTCTACATTATCAAAAGATCGAAAGCTTGTCTATAATAAATGTGCGACAAAATAATTTTTAGCCTGGGCTTCACCATTGATATCACTGATTATAAATATTCATGCGTCAGCACTGTCCCGATGCAGGAAAAAACCACCTTGAAAATTTTATATT
>JBNJGH010000306.1:0-2870 GCA_051747585.1 Candidatus Rifleibacteriota bacterium | reverse complement strand
AATCGAGGTAATGCAATGAGCATTTCAACTATCTTAAAAGAGATGCGCTCAATAGAAGTTAGAAGCACTGAAAAAGAATTCATGGACCACCCGGACTTTAAGGGTGCGGACCTGACCGAAAGTTTCAGATTTATAAAAATCACAAATATGCTTGGTGGCGGCAGACTTGCGGTAATCAACTGCATCGACAAAGCTTTGCAAGACATTCCCGGCCAGAGAGACATCAGTGTTCTTGATATCGGCTGCGGCATTGGTGACATTGCCGGCGCAATTATCAGTTGGGGTGAACGCCATGGCAGAAATATCAGCTATACCGGGCTCGAAAAAAGCGGCCACATACTCAATGAGGCTAGAAAGCTGAATTCAAATAACAACATTCGTTTTATCAGTGGCGATCTGTTCGCCAGAGATCTGCCTGAAGCCGATCTGGTAATGATCTCAATGGTTCTTCATCATCTCGATGAAGCTGACGTAATTCGCGCTATTCAAAATCTCGCCGCAAAAGCACGCATTGCTCTTATTATAAGCGAACTTGAGCGCTCCATTCCTCCTTACCTGATTTGCCGACTTCTTTCTGTCGCAATGAAAAATTCCAGAGCCAGCCATGATGCGCTGCTATCTATACGCAAGGGTTTTACCGCATCCGAAATGAGCAAACTTATTTCGCAGGCAGGGTGCCGGGGAATTGTGCGTCGAGGCCTGGGCTGGCGAATTCTCGCAGTAGTGCCCAAATAAGTCCCCATTTGAGCAATAACGCGACTTGAGATTTTTTGCAGAAATTGTTTTTGATTACTATATTGTTAAGATCCAGTTGTCCTCGGTTAGTATCAAAGTGCTTTGCGGCTCGTCGTGTCTTTAATTGCTTGTTTGGTATCGATTATTCTCACTCCTTAATTTCCTCTGCTGAACAATTAATATTCGAAAGTTTTGTTGATTTGTAAATAAAAATCAGCTCGGTGTCGCAATTCTCCGTCAGCGACCATCAACTCGTTTCAGAAAAGAATTTGCCTCACACCAAGCCTCAAAGCCACAAAGAAAATAACCACGGAGATCTAAGAGAAACACTGAGAATTACTTTTAAAAGCTAGACTTACTTTTTCAATTAACCTAGTTATTTTATTTGCGGAGCACCAGCGATATATCTGAGTTCTGAATATTACTGGAAGTTTTACCGTCGTTATCTTTAAGGTCTCGACCGATACTGTAAATAACCAAAGTCTCGGATGCGAACTTGAAATGAAAAGGTTTCCCAGAGAAGGAATCCTTTAAAATAGTCGGGTCAGAAACTTCTAATTCTTCTATCGTTTCAGGAAACTTGCCCGTTTTTCGTTGCTGGAATTTAATCAAGGTTGCAAGGCGCAGAATCCGGCTTTTTTCCTGTATTGTCAGAATCTCATCAACATATCCGCTGTAATTTGGAAAACTCACAGCTTGCAAAATATCATAGGCAAAATTAGAAAGCTCTTGGCTTTTATTGCTTGAAAGAGTAAAGAACAGAATTTTGAAGTATTTAATTAATGCTTGGTGAGAATTTAAACTCACCTTTGATTCTAGTCTTCGTTTTTTATTATAATCTTCGATTGCAGCAATTCTTTTTACTGTATCATCTATTTTAAATATCTTTAAAAAGTTATCGGCTTCCTGGTTGATCCTTGAGCATATAATGTTTAAATCCATATGGGCCGATGGATCAAAAAATCTTTGCCCTTTGCTTTTAAAAACAAAACTGAAATTACCCTTATTTTGAAGCTCTGTAATAATTGTCGACAATGGCATTAACCTGGATTCAAATTCAAAAACTTTGTTTGCTTTTGAAAGGTTGGTTAAATGATCGAGTTTTGTAAAAATTTCGTTCAATAAATCAGATTCAATAACTTTGTGGTTTATTAAAAGAGTGATGCAATCTAAGGCGTCTTTGTAGACAAATAATCCATAAAGAGTTAATAAAATGTGGTTGCTTTGGAGCATTGTTTTACTTGCCTTTGTCGTAGTAAAAAAACTTTTCCAGGCATTTTTAAGATCATTTTCTTCTAAATGGTTCAAACCTTTTGCGAGCAAAAGACTTAGTGGATATGTTGGTTTGAAGGTGCGAGAGGGGCCTTCGATAAAAACAGGAATTTGACCGGTATAAGGCCAGATACAGGCACTTTTATTGCTTGCCCGGGCTATCAGATCAAAACTTTCAGTATTTTCTGAAATAGCTTTTGCCAGCTCAGGATAGTCTTCTTTCTTCCAGGCTTTGGCTTCAAACTTTTCATTTCCAAAAGTAAACTTAAGCGGATATTCCTGATTGCTTTCAATTGGAAGACTATCTGCAAAAAATATTGGTGTAGCTGTTTGTGGGGACGGGTATTGTAGATCTTTACAAAATTCTTCTATATAGGCAGAATTTGTTGATACAGAGTCAAGTCCACATATTTTTACAAACTCGATAAGTGCATTATCTTCAGGTTTAATCATATATTTTTTGTTTAGCGCCTGTATCCAGAGCAAACCGTCTTTTGATGTGGGAACTTCTGTAAGGTAAGTTGTTTCGCGAGAAATTTTTAAAGGCTCAGGGGGAATATATCTTAAAAAGAGAGCCCAATAAATGAGCCCAAGAATAAGAAGAATCAATAATTTTTTCATAAGTAAATCTCTCAAAAAATCTTAGATGCAGTATAACATCTGCAAGCGGAATGTTTCAATGTTTTAAAGAATTAGTAGCAATTCTCGGTAAGCGTCTATCAGTTGGTTTTCGAAAAGAATATTCCTCAAACCAAGCCTCAAAGCACAAAGAAAATAACCACAGAGCGCACAGAGAACACAGAGAATCTTTTTCAGCCATTGTTTCCTTCGTCAGCAAGCCTTCAGAAAAGCACTCGTGTTTT
>JBNJGH010000305.1:0-2870 GCA_051747585.1 Candidatus Rifleibacteriota bacterium | reverse complement strand
TAACGCTCCTCTTGTAGCCTTCTTTTTTACAGGCGCATTATTATCGGTAATAAATGTTATGCCTGAGTTTCCCCTGCTTTTAGCAGAGCGCTTCTGGCCGGGAACAGGCTGGTTACAGGTTTTGCTCATGTCACTTTATTCGGCATTCCTGACAAAATATTTTCTTGATGCGAATAACCACCGAAAGTTCAGACCTTTAATCTGGCTTGGTTTTTCGCTTGTCTTTTTTTTTCAACTTGCTTTAGGTCTTTTGGGTTTCGATAAGTTCTTAATGACGGGGAACCTGCATCTGCCGATTCCGGCCTTAATCATTGCCGGCCCTCTGTTTCGTGGTGCCGACTTTTTTATGCCGATTCTTTTAACCACAACCATTCTCTTGATCGGGCCGGCCTGGTGCAGTCACCTTTGTTACATAGGTGCATGGGATGACTACCTGAGCAGAAAACCCGCCCACAAAACGACGCTACCAACGTGGACCAAATACTGCCGATTTTTCATCTTGCTGGGAGTCATTGCCGTTACCTTTTTATTACGCTATTTTTCTGTCGGCAGTTCATTTGCTCTTATAATTGCTTGTCTTTTCGGTTTAACCGGTGTCGGCATAATGCTGTTTGTCTCAAGAAAAATGGGCGTTATGGCTCATTGCCTTGTCTTTTGCCCAATAGGCTTTTTAACCACTACTTTCGGCAGACTTTCACCTTTTCGGATTAAAATTGATTCTGACTGCAAAAAGTGTCAGGCCTGTGCTCGGGTCTGTAAATACCGTGCTCTTAACCTTGAGCAGATCGAAAAGCGCAGGTCAGCCGTTGACTGCACTCTTTGTGGTGACTGTGTTAGTGTTTGTCCTGGAGGACATATTAACTACCATTTCATGCATGCAGGCCCCGGCTTTGCGCGACAAGCCTTTCTAGTTCTAATTCTATCATTGCACAGCATCTTTCTGGCAGTCGCCCGAATTTGATTATCAGTTCGGCTATACTTTAAAAGGTCATTAAATTAAGCATACTTTTTTTATTCCTTCTATTTGAAAACGCTTTTAATTTATGTATACTTAAAAGGGATCATTAAAATAAGCCTGGTATAGAAAAGACCTTTTATCCGCTATTTTAGTTAAAGATACAAAATGAAATAAAAAATTTTCCTGACAAAGCGCTGCAGCCGAAACAGTTGCGCTGCGCTGATGATCGGCAACGTCAGGCAAGCAGGAGGAACAAAATGAAAAATGTATTCGAGGATATTCCTTTCACAGATGGCGAACTGGGTAAACGCAAATTGGTGGACGAAAAGCACCTGCTCGCAATGCAGATCGCCCTCAAATCAGGACAACGAGTACCTGAACATAACGCTAATTCGAATGTGCATCTGCTGGTAGTCGAAGGCGAGGTAGTCGTTACTTTGAACGGAACTGATACGGCCGCGCCGAGTGGCTCGCTGATTCCTGTTGCTTTTCAAAGCCCTATGAGTATCCGTAACGACTCGGCAGCCAATGCATCATTCCTTGTGTGGAAAACACCCCATCCGGATGCAATGACGAAATCCTCAGTTCTTTCACCGAATCAAACAGTAGCAGATTTAGTGATTCAGCGTCCGGAATTGCGCGAAAAATTGGAAAAGACAGGAATTGACTACTGCTGCGGCGGGAAGCGACCACTGGGCGAAGCAGTTGAAGCGGCCGGAATCAAATGGTCGGAGTTTTTGGTATCGATGAATGAAATTTCCACAAAAAAAACCGGCGACTCTGCTTATGAAAACTGGAACGAAGCCCCCATCAGCGCTTTAGCCGAACACATACTGGAGAAACACCACAGCTTTACAAAGGAACAGTTACATCGCCTGAACAGTTTGCTGCCCGAGGTTAAAGCGGCGCATGGAGCCAGACATGGCGAGTTGCTGACACGGCTGCAACGGATTTACGATGGCCTGCGTGCTGAACTCGATAACCATCTGTCGAAGGAGGAACAAATCCTTTTTCCTGTCATTAAACGCATTCAAGCCTTCATTAACGGCAAGGGCGAGAAGCCGGTTTTGCAGTATGGCAGCCTCACGAGCCACATCCGAAAGTTGGAAGCCGAGCACGACAGCGCTGGAGAAGCTTTGGCCGGGTTGCGCAAAACCAGCGACAACTATCGTTTGCCAGACGATGCCTGCATGAAATTCAAGGCTTTGTATGACGCTTTGCAGAACCTGGAGGCAGATCTGCACGAACATATCCATCTGGAAAATAACATTCTGTTCCCGAAGAGCATCAAACTTGAAGATGACATGACATTCTGAGAGCTTGACCTGGGGACATATTCTTTTTTTGAAACGAACTTATAATCATTGCCCGAAAATAACCGGGCCAATTTCCAGTAATTCTCGGTCAATCATTATTAGCTGGTTACAAAAAGTTCTTGTTTTATTTCTTCAGGGCAAATAAAGAATTTAAACCACTGAGGCCACCGAGGACACAGAGTTAATTTTTCAATCTTTTTCAGCCAGGATTTGTCCTGTGGACAAATCGCCGGCGGTTTCACCGCCCGGCTTTGTTACCGTCAATTATCTGGTCAGAAAAGCACGGGTGTTTTTCTGATCCAGATAATTGACGGTAAAAACAATGGCTGAAAAAGACTCTCTGTGTTCTCTGAGCGCTCTGTGGTTATTTTCTTTGTGGCTTTGAGACTTGGTGTGAGGAATTTTCTTTTCTGAAACTAACTGATAGGAGCTGACCGAGAATTGCTGGGCAATTTCCCACGGGTTGACTATTTTTTTTTCAAATGTTATTCTTAATTTCTTCGCAATTTTAGAGGAGCAGAGGAACGATGCGTAAGCCGGAAGGTTTTGCACAAAACCCACATAGAAAAATTTTAAATCTGCCCCTGTTTTAGAAA
>JBNJGH010000304.1:0-2890 GCA_051747585.1 Candidatus Rifleibacteriota bacterium | reverse complement strand
AAGTGTAATAATTACCAGAAAAAAATTATATTTTTTTAAAAGCATTATTAGTCCGGCCTTTGCAAAATAAACATAGTTATAACCTGAGTATTGTATCAGCCATAAAGTTTTTTATCCAGCACCACTCAATATATCAGCAATTCTCAGTAAGCAACTATCAGGTTTTTTCAGTAAAAAGATATTCCTCACACGAAGCCTTAAAGCCGCAAAGAAAATAACCACAGAGCTCTCAGAGTTACACAGAGAAATCTTTTTCAACCTCTGCTTCTACCGTCAATTATCTGGTCAGAAAAACACCAGTGCTTTTCTGACCAGATAATTGACGGTAGAAAAGCCGGGCGGCAAAGCCGCCGGCGGATTGTCCAAAGGACAATCCAAGGCTGAAAAAGATTTTAAAATCATCTCGGTGCACTCTGAGCTCTCCGTGGTTAAATTCTATATTTGACAGAAAAAAATAAAGCCAAAACTTTTTGTAACCAGCTAATAATGATTGACCGAGGATTGCTGGCAATAATCGAAAAGTGTGTCCCGATTCCGATACCGAATTGCGAAATTTCTTCGAATGTCGGAATCGCTATCGATATCGGTATCGAAAAAGATTTTTAAGTGTACAGGCAAAAAGTTAATATAAAAGAAATAAAAAAATGTTTTGCCACTTACTAATACCAACAAATATAAAATTGCCTGTATATCAATTGAAGTCGAAGGGGTCGGATTTAATCTTTTCTTCTGTAAGCCCCTTGTTTAACAAAACGTTGGTAACAGCATCCATCATCGGGGCAGGTCCGCAGAGAAAAGCTCTGGCATCAGGCAAAACCGGTAAATTTTGAGCAAGAGTTTCGTGAACGAATCCTCGATTGCCAATCCAGCCTTCTTCGATCAGATCACCTGAAAGCGCGGGATAAAAATGGAACCAGTTTTTGTTTTTTTCGGCAATGGCGCGCAACTCATTTTCGGCATAAAGATTCACCCTGTGGCGTGCTCCCCAGAACAACCAGGTATCGGGTTTGTTCTTTTGAGCCAGTATCTCATACAAGATTGATTTAACTGGTGCCAACCCTACTCCGCCGGCAACTAAAATTACGGGGCATTGATATGAATCAGGCTCGTAAAACATATCGCCATATGGCCCTGAAGCCTCAAGCACCGAACCAGGCTCGAGCCGATGCAGCCATGTGCTCATTATTCCGCCGGCTACATATTGAATATCAAGAGTAAAAGCTGATTTTTGTCTACAATCAGAGGAAATCGAATATGCTCTGACTATTTGTTCATGAGGTAATTGTCGATAAAGCTGAACATATTGCCCGGACTTAAATTCAAGCAAATCATCGTTTAATATTTTGAATTTCAAGGTTCTGATTCCCTCACCGGTAAATTCAGCCGATTCAAGCCTTATCTGGTATTTACGGGCAGCCAATAGTTCGGCGGGGAGTTCAACGCTTAGATTTTCTCTTACCTTGACCTGACAGGCGAGACGATAACTGTCTTCGAGTTGTTCTGAACTCAACAAAATTCTTTCCATGGGCGTAACCGGACCTGCTCCCTCAATGCACTTTAACAGGCAGCGCCCACAAGTTCCCTTTCCACCGCAAGCCGCAGGCAGATAAATATCATTATGGGTCAAAGCGTCAAAAAGAGTTTGCCCTCGCTCAATTTCAACTTTTTTTTCTGCGTTTATTTCGAGCGCTACTTCACCGGTTTGTTTAAAAAAATATGAAGTAACGGTTATAAGACCGCAAAGCACTAAAATAAAACTGTTAACTACAACAAATACAGTTAAAGCTTCCATTTAAATCGCTCCCGGAAAAGCCAATGCCGAGAAACCGGTAAAAGTCATAGCCATTATTGCAGCAATAATCATGGTCAAGCCCGTTTGCCCCAGATTCTCTGAAATTGCATCCATATCTATGCGTCGTCGCAAAGAGGCAATCATACAGATGACTAATGTCCAGCCCAGCCCGCCTGCTAAGGCAAAAACAATCGATGAAGAAAAATTATACTCGCGCAGAACAGAAAACATCGAAACGCCCAGAATAGCACAATTAACCGTTATAAGCGGGAGGAAAATGCCAAAAGAAGCGTATACAGACGGGAAATTACTATCGAGAAATATTTCGAGAAACTGCACAACCGCAGCAATACTTAGAATAAAAAACAACAGCTGCAGGTATTCTATTGCCAGCGGCTTTAATAACAGATAGAAAATTCCCCAGTTAATTACCGCTGTCACAACCATAACCGAAGTAACGGTAACTCCCATCTGCCAGGCGGCTTTTAAGTCAGAAGAAATAGAAATCAGCGGGCAGATACCAAGAAAAAAATACAGGGCAATATTTTCTTTAAAAAAAGCAGTAAGAAAAAGTTCTATCATCTTTCTCTCCTGGTAAATGGTTTAAGCCAGTTAATCAGGTAAATCAGCAGGGCAAAAACAAGAAAAGCGCCGGCGGGTGCATCCAAAAGACTACAAGGAACATAGTTCTGTGGAGCAACTTTCAAGCCCCATAGCGTGCCATTACCCCCAACCTCTCTGATTGCTCCCATAGCTAACAAGACAGCGGCATAACCAATAGAAACGCCGATGCTGTCCAAAAAACTTTCAAACGGGCTTCTTTTTGAAGCGAAGGCCTCGAGACGCCCCAGCACGATACAATTTGTAACTATCAAACCAACGTAAGGGCCAAGAGCCCTCGCAACCTCCGGATAATATGCCCTCAAAAGTTGCTCGGCCGAAATTACAGCGGTTGAAATAACCAGCATAAAGCTTAGAAGCCTGAAACGGTGAGGAATATAAAATCTGAGCCGGGAAATCAAAAGCGAGCTGAAAATGGTAACCGCTGCGACCATAACGCTCATGAAAAACGCGTTTTTAAGTCCGGTAGTTACTGCA
>JBNJGH010000303.1:0-2901 GCA_051747585.1 Candidatus Rifleibacteriota bacterium | reverse complement strand
GCATCTTCAGCCCAGGCCATTCCATTGAAAATTATTAAGATAAATAATCCCGAGATAAACAGTTTATAAAAGAAGCGCCTTAAAACTGGCATTATTAAGCCTCCTGAAAAATCTTTATTCTACTTTATAGTTTAATTGGCCCTTACAAAATCTGTCAAACCAATAATAATCCAAGCAACTTCCCTGCCAGAATTTGGATTAAGAATTCTGATAATTTGTTAGCAGAGTCTTGCTGATTATTCAGCACTTTACCAGTTCTAATATAAAAAACCAGCTTGAATTCAGGTTTATGCCGACAGATTGACTTGGTACATTTATTGCTTCATTTAAGGCTGAATACTTATCCTGTGAGGAAATTATGAAAAAAAGAATATTTTTAACGCTTATGGCAGTCATACTTTTATTTAGTGCCAGTGTCCGGGGCGATGAAATACAAACCTTGAAAGAACTTGATCAGCAGTTTATTCAAGCGGCCGAATCAGAGCTCTCAATAGGCGTGACCAAAGAAAAAGAACTCAAGAAGAAAGAAGCCGAGATATTCAACAAACTGCTTAAATCAACCGAAAAAATAGACAAATTTATTGAAGTTGCAGATGATTTTGACTCAGGAATGCAAAACAGATTTTTTGATCGTCTCAGTTTTGAGGTCAACCAGGAAAACAGAAGTGACCTTAAAGCCTATATCGACAGTTGGGATTTCAACAGCCCCTCTTCGGGTGCGAACTTCAGATCAAAGCAGGTTATCGCCCACATATATGGTCACGAAGTAAATTTGAGAGATGGCGAATGGAGACACACACCAGATGGAAGAAGATTCTGGGTAAGCAATCAATATCCCGACATAGTATTGTCACCAGCTGAATACAGGCATTATTCAAAAAATGCAACCGTCATTGATCGATAAAAAGAATAAGAATCGATAAAAACCGCCTTAACCGGCGGTTTTTTTATTTCCAGTTACGAAATGGAATTTTTGAAGCTTTAATTTTTACTTCTTCGAGCTTCTGAGCTTTCAAAAAAGTTTTCAGGCTGTTGCTTGCCAGTTCCATATGGGGCGATGGCCCAACTACCACAGAATCAATACAATTCTTTTTGTCATCATCTATAATCGGAAAATTATAGTAAGGAATCAAAGAATATTGTCCCTCTCGAAAAGCAAACCTGGGGGATTTTGCTGAAACCACGGAAGAAACAAGACGCCATTCTTTTTCTTCTGAAAAACTTTCATCTTTAATAATAGGAGCAAGCTGGCAGATATCTATATCTACAACCCAAAAAATCTTTTGCCGAGTAAAATCTGTTTTAACAAAATTCTGACACCATAGATCGATCAGATATCGGACAAGCTCAAGTTGCAATTCCGGCTCATACACGCAAGGCCACAAAACAAAGTGATGAAATTTGGCAATTCTTGTAAGTTCTTTCAGATCAAAACCTATAGCATAACCTTTACCCAGATTACCGTAACCACGCCACTGACTCAGGAGGTCTCCTTTTTCACAAAAAGATGAAACACATATATGGCCCTGATCCATTACATCGAGAAATTCTCTGATATCACGCAGCAAATTCTTTTGCTCTGATTGCCGGCATTTACCTATCTGTCTATCAAGCTCGTTTTTCAACAATTTAAAAGTTAAAAAGATTTCGTGCTTATCATTAAGGAAATGTACCTGAGTCGCCCACATTTCCCGATTTTCTATAATTCCAAGAATACCCTTCTGGGTTGTATAATGATAGATTATGCCGGGTGGTTTTTCAGGAAAAACTCTTTCATACAAATAGTTTTCAAATTTTTCGATCATCAAATATTTCCAATCTTTATTTGCGTTGTATATAATGCCATTAACCCCGTTTTTTGTCCAGCATCCATCTTTTAAGCTCTTCCCGCGATGCATGACCCTGCGTAAGCTTTTGTATTACGGGATTTTGCGGTTTTTTTCGCAACATAAATGGATTTAATTCGTATAATTAGAGTGTAGAAAAAAAATGCCGGGGGGCCTTATGAAAAAAATCTGCTTTCTTCTTTGTGTTTTTTGTTTGTTATTTGTTTTTCAGTCTTCCAAACTTTATTCCCGGAGCAACAGCTATCTTGACAGCATTTACAAAGCAAATGACAGCCAGGGCCAATGTGTTGAAGGGGTAAACTGCCCGGAAGACCTGGAAAAGGATCAATGCATTGACGGAGAGTGCGAAACTGATGTCTGCGAAGGCGAAGAGTGCGAAACTGACGCCTGCGAAGGCGAAGAGTGCGAAACTGACGCCTGCGAAGGCGAAGAGTGTGAAACGGATGTCTGCGAAGGCGAAGAATGCGAGAGTGAATGTAACGAAGATACCTGCCCTGAGGGTGAATGTATCGACGGGGAATGCGTTGAAAGCCCCGCAGAAAAACTTGCCAGAATACTTCGCCGAGTGCAGGAATTGATGAATGACCTTATTAACCGAATTATCAACCGCATAAGCGGAATAAACGTCGGAGTCAAAGTTGTTGATATGCCAGACAAGGAAGACCTCGAAGAAAATGACGAGGAAGTCGCCGAAGAGAATGAATCAGAAGCAGAACAGGGTGACAATTCAGATGCAGATGAAAATGAAGCTTCTGAAAACGAAGACGAAGTAATTGAAGACGAGGAAGAAGCTGTCGAAAATGAAGAATCAGATGTTGACGAAGAAGAAGAAATAAATGATGAAGAAGAGCAGGAACAACAGGAAGCAGAAGAATATAAAGAATACACCAACTTTGAAGCAGCCCAGAACGCAGCAAGAGAAAAAGATCAACCGATAATGATGGTATTCTCAGGTTCTGACTGGTGCGGATGGTGCAAAAAATTCAGAGCTGAAGTTCTCAACCAGAAAGCGTTTCAAGATTATGCCAAATCAAACATGGAAACTTTTATTGCC
>JBNJGH010000302.1:0-2946 GCA_051747585.1 Candidatus Rifleibacteriota bacterium | reverse complement strand
GCAGGGCTGCAGGAACTCCGTGTCCGGCCACATCTCCCATTAAAATACCAACTCGATCCTTATCTAGCGAAAAGTAATCAAAGTAATCTCCACCCAGTCGTGTCATGGAAACACTTTTGCCAAACACTTCTACGCCATGTTGTTTTAGCGGCTTGAGAGGAAAAAGATTTTCCTGAACAATCCTTGCAACTTCAAGATCTTCAAGACTTTCAATGGCCTGATTAAAAACAGTACTCAAATGCCCGAATTCATCTTCACCACGAACAGGAATTCTATAACGAAAGTTTTGTTCACCGATTGCCTTAACACCATTCTCAAGTTCTTTAACCGGCTCGATAAATTGTCTTGCAAGCATTAAACCTATTCCACTTGTTAGACTCAAACTCAAAAAAGCAAAAATTATAAGCTGAAAAGTTAAAACCTCGATATGGCTGTTAATGGAATCGAGGGGATATATGCCAACAAAAGCAATTTTATTCATAAGTTTACCCACAGATGCGTAGGCGGTAAAATTTTTATCATTTACCTCAATCATGTCAGTACGAAAAACCTTGAGATTAAAGGTTTTTCTAAACAAATTTTCGATTGCATCGGGAACATCGTCTAGAGGAAAGGTTAAACCGTTGTTTTCAACCATGGCATAGAACCTGATTCCCTGTTTGTTCTGATTAAAGTCATCAAGATATTTTTTTATAAAGGTTTCCTGCAACTCATGACAACGCCACGAAAGCATAACCATAAATTCAATTTTACGTTTGGAGATATTGCCAAGAAAGTTCCAGTAATAAAGTCGCTCTTCAGCAGCCATTTGTTGATAATCAATCATACGAATTTTTCGCAGAATTTGATCAAAAACTATAGCATCTGTTCGCATCAACGCCTGAGACTGCGACTCGCCCTTTTTTGCATCGCCAGCATCGTCAAACATCTCGACAGGTGTATAAGTCTTGCGATTTGCATACTTGATCAAATTTTTCCCTACATTTTTAATGAAAGAGTCGGTTTTTCTGCCTGGAGAATGAAAAGCCCTGAAATCTCCAGATGAATCCGCTATTATAAGATCAAGGGTTTTATAAGCCAGAATTTTTTCTGCAAGTTCGTCAATATCTTTTTGTTTTGTTTCACCATCAATAAATTTTTGATTAAAATTATCACAAATTTCATTTATTTCTCTGCCGTATTCATCGAGGATAATTTCGAATTTTGAATCCATGTTATTCAAAAGATCACTAACCTGCTTTTGCCCTTTATCCAGGAGTTGCATTCGTGTCTGTTGCAAGTATTCAAAACCCAGGAAACCAAGAATCAGAAGCGGCAAACCATTAGCATATATAAAAAGTAAAGCCAGCTTCCAGCGAATTGAAAAAAAATCATTTTTAAAAACAACATAGGCAATAATCAGACCAATTGCTGCCATTAAAAAGATAGTCAAAATCAAGATGTTTGTTCTTGCAGACTTGATATCAATTAGATTGTTTTTAACAGGTAAAGCACAAAAACCAAGGACAAATGGGGTGACAGGCTTGATAACCAGCAACAGATTATCTGTTTCTACTTCGGTTTCAGATGAATCCAGGAATTTTCCGAGCTCAATCAGCAATTCTTCTTTAAAAGCAAAATCAGGGCTGGTGTAAACCTCATCATCTTTGAGCAGCTGAGCAATACCGCATTTCATTTGAACACCATTATTTTTATTCAAGCTATCTACCAGCTTTTTTAAATATACGGGAGAGTCAATGGCCTTAATATGAATAGTGGCAAATAAAGCAAACTTTTCTTTAACCCGATGCCAGAAATGCGACTTTTTCGGATTGGCAGAAGCCATAATGCATTCACCGAGAATACCCCTGAGGTATGGGAGATTAAGCCTTTCGGGTATAAAGAAAGCTCCAAGATAAGACCTTATTAAATGTAATCTTTTTTGAACAAGGTCAATTTCTTCGGGAATTCCGGGATAATTTTGTCTACAATCCTGCGCAGTTTTAACAAAAACCCTGTATATCGTTCTAACAATGTATCTATAACGAGTTTCATCGGTAAGGTCTTTTACGGTTTTACCTTTTTTATCCCAGACAATAAATTTGAAAACTCCGGGATTTACCTTTTTGAGATGGGACAAAGCGCGTCTAAGATAAGCAATTGGGTCTTCTGATTCCTGGGCAAAATCGGTAATCCTTTTAAGAAGAGCATGATAGTAATGGCGACTGTTCCCGTATTGCAGCAGCATTTCAAGCCGGTTATTCATCTGTTTGAAACGCTGTTTGCGTTGAAGGTCTTTTCTGGTTTCAAGATAGCTGTCAAGCCCCACATCGACCAGGAACAAAGGGAAAATAAAAAAACAGAAAAGCACCCCAAACCAGAACAAAAGCGGCCAGCGCCATCTGATACGGGTCTTACTGTTAAAAACCTTATCTATATTAACTTTGCATTTCTTAAATAATTCAAGAAACATTAATGGCTTCCCTAACTATACTTAACAAAATACCTTATCAGCGATTAATTGGCAAAAGCTTTAAATACCGCAACAGACGAAATTGTCGCAGCAGAGACATTTATGTCGCAAGAGAAATTCTTAGAGAGTCTTTTAAAGAGGAGTTTGATTGTGGCATAAAGGTTGCTTTTATAAAACACAGGTTCCTTTTATTCCAAATTGCAGGAGGCGACTTATGGATTCGCAACAACCTTTAAACAGCAACTCAGATATTCAGACCCCTGGTGAAATATCACAATCCGACTACCCTCATTCCCCTGTCCCTCCTGCAAACTTTTCATTCAGCGACTGGTTTAAAAGAAACAACCCTCTGTATCTATTGAGCGTTCTTTTCATGCTGACCGGTCTTTACCTGATAAGCTCAGAAGCCCAGAGCAACAATCTCGACATTCAAAGCCTGCTTGCCTTTTTTTCTGTTCAAAATGTCTACGAAATAATTATGCTGAGCATGGCGA
>JBNJGH010000301.1:0-2954 GCA_051747585.1 Candidatus Rifleibacteriota bacterium | reverse complement strand
ATATATCGCAATCTCCCCTGATCTTTCTTTTTTTTAGGTTACAACGGCGGGCATCAGCAGCCGCGGCTGTTTGCGGTCTGCTGAATGCCCTGGTTATCTTATTTATTTTAAGCGTTTAAGACCGAAGTGTTTTTCAATAGGTATAAAATCCCTGTCATTGTGAAGAAGGGGCATCTCATGTTCTAAGGCCACGGCAGCAATCATACAATCGACAGACTTCCTTATCGTGATGCCTTTTCGACGTAATGCCCGATAAATTTCCGCTGCACTTAAATAAACGGAATAGGGCATGGGAAGAAAAATAAGATTAGAGAATAGATTCTTGGTTTTTTTGAATTCTGAGTCGTTTCTTATCCCTTGAAGAACTTCAGTAAGAATAACACCACAAACGCAAATGTCTTCCCTGTCATTGATGAGGTTCTCAAGGGTTTTCACAGGGGGATTGAGATTGGCTGAAAAAAAATCAATCCAGACAGTAGTATCAACTAAAACCATCATGAGCTTCGACCTGTGCGCCATTCATCCAAGTTGCCATTCCAAGTTATCTTTCCTTTAAGCTCAAGCAACTTGATTTGATTTTCATGCCTGAGCAATTCTCGTAAGGCATGATCAATCAGGGCTTTTTGGGTCTTAATGCCAGTAGCTTTCAGACAATTGTCGACCAATTTTTCGTCAAGAATGATATTTGTGCGTTTCATGTTGTTCCTCCTTAAATATTGCAGCACGCCATACACATATTATCATAATTTATGTGTATGGCAAGAGTTTTTTTAAGATAACGTTGGAAGCCAATGGCAGCCAGGGCTTCCACCAGCTTGGTTAAAGATTAAGGTTGTTCAAATTCCCACGACTTTACAAAACCCGACTGTCCTTGCTGTCCACTTGAGCTTGATGGTTATACCCCCGCCGGTATAGAGTGGCCTGCAACCTTCTTAACCGGAAGAATCCGCTGTTCAATATCCGGTCCGATTTTTCGTTTCATTACCCGCAGGTCATATTCAGTCTGAAGATTCAGCCAGAATTGTGCTTCGACTCCAAAATATCGCTCCAGTCTGAGCGCAGTGTCAGCAGAAATGCCTCTCTTGCCATTTACGATCTCACTTATTCTGTTTGGGGGAACCGCTATATCTCGAGACAACCTATTCATACTTATTCCCATGGGTTCCATGAAATCTTCACGCAAAATTTCACCGGGCATAATAGGGTCAAGAAAACCTTTTTTACTCATCTTTTCACCTCAATGATAATCGACGATGGCCACGTGAAAGGCATTACCATCATGCCATTCGAAGCAGACTCGCCATTGTTTGTTGATGCTTATTGCATATTGCTCTTGCCTTTTGCCTTTCAGCGAGTGGAACATATTCCCAGGATTTAACATCAAAGCATTCAGGCTTGGTGCTGCATTGAGAACCATCAGCCGTTTTCGTGCTTGCCTTTCAAAGGACTGAAAGCGGCGCACCCGTCTATCGTTAAAAAGTTTCTCTGTATCTTTGCAGGAAAAAGACTTAATCATACGTTAAGAGTATTACGAACTTCGTAATATGTCAAGCGGATATTTTAAGGGGTATAACGGTTGAGCTGTGGGGCCGGGAAACAATAATCCCAGGCTGATCTTTAAAGTATCAAATCGACGCCAATCAAGGCTTTAAAAAAAACCGACGGCTTTTCCCGGTCCACACAAGCGAATGGTTCGGCCTCGGCTTACATTCTCGATCTCGATTCTTTGATTGCTTCAAGAATATCTTTAGTGGTAGCACGGGTATTAATACCTGGAACATCAAAAGGCGATTTATCGTTTTTTTTGAAGGTTATAGAAAACGATTCACCGCCTTTCCTTTTTATTATAACTTCTTCTGTTCGTGCGATATTAAGCACCTCAGAAAAGCGTTGTCTTGCTTCAGAATATGTATAAACTTTCATAATGCTCACTCCACAACCAAGATACCCATCTCACGGGCGATTGTTTGCATTCCCTGATCAAGCGTTACTATTGGGCATTTCAAACTGCCTGCACATTCCAAAAAATATGCATCATATGCATAAATGTTAAACTTTGCTGCAATATTTAACGCGGATTTAATATCAATACGCCTCAATTCAACAGGTATTTGCTGTATAATGTCCCATGATTCTTGAAGTTGATCCGTTTGCAAAGTTCCTTTTTTCATCATGGCTGTCAGTGCATTGCCGATTTCAAACGGCAAAACATCCGGCGCAGCTAAATCACAGCCCTCGGTAAGTTGAATTATATTATTTTTTTCCGGCTCATTCAAAGCAACCGCAATGAATGTATTTGTATCAGCTATGATTTTCATATGTACAATTGTACTTTAAAAAAGTAGCGGTGTCAAGCAAAATTATGGGCCGAACGGCGGCCGCCAATGGGAGCAAGGGCTTCCACTGACTTGCCTTAAAGATGTTGAATATTCAATTTCCCCCGAATGTTCAAAAGCCGAATGCCCTGGCGATCCTTTGCGCGGCCTGGTTATGCCGCAACCAGTTTTTTGATTTTTAAGTTCTTTGCATGTTGTTCGGCTTCCCATAAATCAAACTGAACCTGCTGGTTAAGCCAGCTTTCAGGGGAAGTACCAAATGCCTTGGATAGACGAATTGCCATCTCGGGGCTAATACCGGAGTGACCGTTTAAAATAGAAGAAAGAGTTTTTCTTGCTACACCAAGGGCTTTGGCTGCATCTGTTACAGAAATGCCCAGTGGCTCAAGGCAGAGCTCTCGAAGCACTTCGCCGGGATGGGGTGGGTTATGCATTCTCATTTTAATATCTCCTAATGATAATCTTCGTAATTAACATCAACAGCATCAGCGCCGTCGAAAACAAATGTAATTCTCCAGTTTCCGCTCACGTTGACGGCCCAGGTCCCTTTTCTTTTTCCTTTTAACGACCTGCTCACCCGCCGGTGTGGAGCGGCAGCGTAACACCGTTCTGAGTGAA
>JBNJGH010000300.1:0-2962 GCA_051747585.1 Candidatus Rifleibacteriota bacterium | reverse complement strand
TATATTATTTCAATTGATTGGCGTAGCTGAAAACAGCTGGCAGGCCGCCCGTATGCCAGAATAAAACATTTGAGTCTTCGGGAATGTTCTTTTGCTGCAGCTGGTCAATCATGCCCGCAAATGCTCTGCCGGTATAAACCGGATCAAGCAGTATTCCCTCTAATTTCGCCATTTGCTTGATTGCACGTGCTTCATGCTCGGCTAAGTTACCGTAGCCCGGGCCCTCGTAATCATGATTCACATAGATATCTTCAAGTGAAAACTCTTTGTCTAATTCGAATTCTTCTGCGCCTTGGTTTACCAGTTTTAAAACGTTTTCTTCAAGGGATGAGCCTGCAGTGTTTTCTTTATCAATATTTACCGGAAAAAGTCTGCAATTTAAAGCAAACAGCTCTCGACCAAGAGTTAAACCAGCCTGAGTGCCCCCTGAACTGGATGCAAAAAAGATGTAATCGATCTGCAAATTTAGACTTTGCAGCTGTATTTTGAGCTCAGAAGCGGCGTTAACAAAACCGAGAGTTCCGGTAAAATTAGAGCCACCGTAAGGCACAACAAAGCATTTGCGCCCTTTTGCTTCGAGCTCTTTTTTCAAAGCCGGAATGTCTTCACCTTTTCTGTTTTGACCGGCGAAATGAATTTTTGCCCCACACATTGAAGACAAAAGAAGATTACCGTCATATTTTTCCGGTTCCTCGCCCCCGAGCATCAGATGACATTCAAGACCGGAAACCGAGCAAGCCGCAGCTGTCTGGCGACAATGATTCGACTGCTGTGCTCCGGCACTTATTATTGTATCACAGCCCTGCTCTAAAGCTTCCTGAATCAGATATTCAAGTTTTCTGGTTTTGTTACCGCCTGACGCCAGGCCGGTATTATCGTCTCTTTTAATAAAAATATTATAATCGGAATACTTTTTACTGAGTTGTTTAAGCTTATGCACCGGAGTAGGAAAAAAACCAAGTTCATAGCGCTGATTAAGAATATTTTTCATTAATAACTACCCCCTGCATTTACAAAACTAAAGTATAAAGCCTGATATAAAGATTATATCAGGCAGAAATTCTTATTAACAGTTTTGTCTGTTAAGCCTTAATTAAGCTTAAGTAAAAGTAATTACAATTCAAAAAGTTTTCGTATTATTTCTCTCTGTCAAATATCGAATTTTCACCACCGAGAGCACAGAGTGCACCGAGGCGATTTTTTAATTTTTTTCAGTCCTTGTTCCCAGGCACAGCGAGCCCTCAGAAAAGCACCAGTGTTTTTCTGAGGGCTCGCTGTGCCTGGAAAGCCGGGCGGCGAAACCGCCGGCTGATTGTCCAAAGGACAATCCAAGGCTGAAAAAGATTCTCTGTGCTGCTCTGAGGGCTCTGTGGTTATTTTCTTAATGGCTTAGAGGCCTGTTGTGAGGAATATCCTTCTTTGAAACAAGTTGATAGTCGCTAACCGAGAATTGCTGATTTTGGATGATAAAATAGTCAGTGACTTTTCTAAATGGTAACATGTTAAAAAATTTTGAGGAGAAAGTCAGAGCAGTATTATGAAGAAGTGCTTGTTTATTTTAACTATAATTGGTTGTACCCTTTCGCTTTTTAATCTTTCGGGTTGTAATTTTCTTGGGAATTCAGACAGTCAGACAGTTTTCCCGACTGGAAACAGTGAAACTGATGCCAGTTTGAAACTTAATGTAGTGCTACCCGAAAGCGAAGATAATTTACCCGGGAACGCCGCCATAAGAGGGGCAACCACTCCTTCGGTTAAAGTGATTTTAAATATTCGCCAACCTGGCTCTGAAACTAATAAAGTACAAACACTTATAAAGAATTTTACCGTTATGTCTTCTGCGGCCGAAATTACTTTCAGCAATTTACCCACCGGTTTGATAATTGCCAAAATGCAGATTGAAAATGGTCATATTCAAGGCTGGAAAAGCCTTCACGGTGCAACTGACCTTGTATCCGGCGATAATGAACTCGACATATCACCGGCAGGATCTAAGCTTAAGGCCGACCTGCTGGCCTCTGCCCTGCAAAATGCGATAGAAAATGACAAGCTCATGGCAGCAGGCGGAAGCACTATGGCAACCAACCTTGCCAATGCTCTGACAACTGTTGATACCGATAGCGTGAATCCTTATAACAGTGTACTCAATTTACTTATTGACCAGATAAATCCAACCGGAATAGTCAAAGTTGAGTTTGATAATAACGCAGATACTCTTACAGCTTTTGATGGAGCGACTCAGCTCTGGCAAAAATCCTATACTGCCACCGAAATTCTTGGCACCACGCCAATTGCCGGCATAGAAACGACAGCTTTTCAAGCTGTAAGAATAGTTCAACAGGGGTTTGGCGATTACTTTGCAATCGAATGGCGAGACCCTTCAAGTTTGGTTTCTTTAATCACAACCCACAATCCTTCTGATGGACAAGGGAAAAACTTTTTTATAAATCAGGGCATTTTTGACCAGATATTAGCAATTTCAGACAGCGAATATGTAATCGGAGGCTTTAATGCCAGCGAAAAAGCCCCGGGTATCTGGAAATGGAACATAAACAAAACCGGTATTGTCAGGAGTCTTGCTGAAACCAGCACCAATCTTGACCTTGAAGTTTATTTCAGCGAAATTGCCTACTCGGCAATCTCTACCAGCGGCAATGTAATCGAGAACCTGATGTACGATGGTCAGGGCAATATTAATGCCGTTATTAAGACAGAAGACGGCGAAAGCAAAACTTATTTAATTTCATTATCAGACGGCAGCAAAACCGATATTACACCTTCTACTTCCAGCAACGCCCTGCCGGTCGTTTCAATCACTTCGCCCTCTGATGGCGCCTCAGTTGAAGTTAACAACAGCCTGACCATTAGCGCGAGTGCTTCTGACAGCGATGGCACAATAAGCAAAGTTGAGTTTTATGCTGGCTCAACCCTTCTGGGCAGCGATCAATCCGATCCTTACAGC
>JBNJGH010000299.1:0-2962 GCA_051747585.1 Candidatus Rifleibacteriota bacterium | reverse complement strand
TTAAAAAATCAACTCTGTGCCCTCGGTGGCCTCAGTGGTTTAAATTCTATATTTGACAGAAAGAAATAAAACCAGAACTTTTTGTAACCAGCTAATAATAATTGACCGAGAATTCCTGAGTATTTCCGCGACCCGAACAAATATCACAATTCGGTATCGGAATCGGGAATCACATTTCGAATATTTAATTTTCTTCCTGGTTTTCTTTGCTTTGAAGTTTAATTGAATTTTTGTGTATGCTATACATATAAGTAAAATTGCTGAAATAGACGATATATATTAAAAGCTTAAAGAAAATCAGGGTAAGGTGAACAAATTGCAGGAAAATAAAGCTCTTTACGAAGAATTATTTCTGCGGCTGGTAGCAACCAGAAGCGATACCAACAGCGTCTACGAAAGAATTATTGAAGAAATTATTCTCTCCTTTATCAAGTCGATTGAATACTTCAAAAAGAATCCTGAGCTGGCAGGAACCAAACCCATAGAAGATGATCCATACAACCGCGAGGTGGTATGGGCTCTTTTAAAAGGTCAAGGCAACAACACAATTGTAATGGTGCATCATCATGACGCCGTCGATATCGAAGATTACGGAAAACTAAAACATAAGGCTTTTCGACCTGATGAGCTTCAATTGGCTTTCAGTAATCGCAAAATTTCACATTCAGTTAGAAAAGACATCGAATCCGGAGACTGGATTTTTGGCCGCGGAACAGCTGATATGAAGGGCGGCGCTGCCATACAACTGGGGTTGTTAAAAGAGTTCGCCGAAAAAGAAAATTTTTCCGGCAATCTTCTTTTATTGAGTGTTCCCGACGAAGAAACCCTTTCCAAGGGTATGCTTTATGCAACTGAACTGATGTATGAACTTGCCCAGATGCACGGACTTAATTATATTTTGACCATTAATTCCGAACCCTATTTTAACAATACAAAAAACAAAGCGCTCATGTATGAAGGCTCTGTTGGTAAAATTCTGCCAATTATTTACATTAAAGGTGTTAAAAGCCATATTGGTGACCCTTATAATGGAATAAATCCTTCACTGATTCTTGCATATATTCAGACCCTTTCAGAGCTTAATGTTGACTTGTGCGATAAAATTGGCGATGAAGCTACCCCGCCTCCTATCTGGGTTAACCTTAAAGATAGGAAAAAAGCTTACGATGCCTCTATACCGGATGCTGCAACCGGCTATTTCAACTGGCTGACTTTTACCAAGTCGCCCGTTGAAATCCTCAACCAGCTAAAAGGCATGTGTCATAAAGCTTTGCATGAAACTATGCACCAGTTCGAAAAATCTTATCTTGATTTTTGCAAATTAACAGATGAAGAGCCTGATATTGTTTCCTTTGAACCCAGAGTAATGGATTTCTCCGAGCTTTATCAGGAAGCGATGGGTTTTGGCGGAGAGAAATTTTTATATGCTTATGAAAAATTTCAAAGAAAAGTTTATGAGAAGCTGAGCGAAAACGAAATTACTCTTCCGGAAGCAGGTATAAGGCTGGTAGAATTTACGGCTGATTTTATGGATCTGGAAGGGCCTACAGTTGTAGTTGCGATCTCGGGGCCTTATTATCCTCATGTTTCCAATTGTCTTATTCCGGGCGGGGAAAGATTCAAACTGCACGAAAGGGTCAATCGCATTTCAAAAGAGCTTTATAATGTAGAATACAAGTCCAATGCATATTTTATGGGAATTTCAGATCTTTCTTATGCTTCATGGACAGGAAATGAAAAAGATATCCAGGCTATCAACAATAACAGCCCCGGGTGGGATACAATCTATCATATCCCATTCGAGGCAATTCAATCTTTTCAAATGCCGGTGGTAAATATCGGTCCATGGGGCAAAGATCTACACAAACCCACAGAGCGGGTTCTTGCCAAGGATGTGTATGAGCGAATTCCCGCAATCTTGCGGCAACTTGTTTGCGAAGTTTTTGCCCAGGAAAACAATATAATACCTGAAACAAAATATTCCTGAACATCATTCTTAAATTGAAAGATTGTTTGTTTTTTACACAGAAAATATAGATTTGGTGTATTGCTGAATTAATGTATAATTAGAATAAGGTATTATTTTATAATTTCTCTTAACGGGTATTTAAATGAGACTTGGGCTCAAAATTCTTCTTATTTGTACATTGCTTTTAAGTAATGGCATTTTGCTTGCTGAAAAAGAAATCAAGGTCGTTGGTTTTTCCAACTATCCGCTTTATTTTACTGATGAAAACAACAATACTAAAGGCTTTTATGTTGATCTGATTGAAAAAATTGGCAAAGAAGAGGGCTGGAAAACCAGCTATGAACTAACAACTATTGCCGAGTGCTTTTCAAAGGTTAAAAACAAACAGGCTCAATTAGGAGCCCTTTTTTCTTTCAGCAAGGAAAGGGCAAAAGATGTAAAATTTTCCCACCAGAATATATTGACCCTTTGGGGTAAGACTTTTGTTCCGGTTAGTTCACAAATCGAAAGCTTTATTCATTTAAAAAATAAAAAGATTGGTTTTATCAACAAAGGCATTAACTATGTAAATTTCTCTGCTATGGCCCGCAATTTAAGTATTGATTTTGAAGCTGTTTTTTATGAGTCTTATGAAAAGTTGGCTCAAGCTCTGGAAAATGAAGAAATAGAAGCCGGTATTTTTAACAACTTGACCGGTGATTATATAAAAGAAAATTACGATATAAAAGCTACCAGCATTGTTTTTGAGCCATTTTCTCTGTTTTTTATTACAGCCCATGATTCACCGAATTCAGACCGGACTATAAAAGTTCTTGAAAATAAAATCGGTAAGTGGAAAAGGCAAAGAGGTTCTTTTTACTACAAAACATTAAAAAAGTGGTATTCAGCAATGAGTCAACAGGAACCCATAAAAATGGGGCAAATCTACGCCATAATAGCAATTTTGACTCTTATTGCCATTGTATTGTTTTTAATGCTTAGATACACCAGATA
>JBNJGH010000298.1:0-2968 GCA_051747585.1 Candidatus Rifleibacteriota bacterium | reverse complement strand
GCCGCATGGAATCTCGAAGTAGTCTTCGATTGAGTAGGCTGGCTTGAATTCGCAGTCTTTTATGAAGCGATTATAGTACATTGTTATTTGTTTTATGCCGTCCTGGCGATATTGCTCTTCAATTTCGTCAGATGCGAAGCCTTCACGGTGGGTAAGCCTTACCTCATCGTAGATCTGCAGCACTTCTTCAAGAGTTGGTTTCTCGATTGGATTCAAAGGATCGTAAACTCTTTCAAAAGTTTCGTGAATAGTTGTTCCAAAGCTGAAAAAAGGCTGAGGCTTGGGGGGAACCTTATCAATATAAAGTTTGCGATAAGATCTGGGGCAATTTAAATAAAGGCTCATTTTTGAATAGCTCAGTCTGATACGTTTTCTGAATTCTTCCTGAGTTTCGCCGACCATTTCATGGGGTTTTACTTTCCATTCAGGGCAGGGGCCGTAAAATTCACACCAGGCGCAAAGAGCACCTTTATTGGGTTCGAATTCATTTTTGTTTATTTGTTCAACCAGATCCGAGATTTTTATTTTATGGCTTTTTATATCATCATCTGAGGGGGTAAGGCTGTAACGTTTGTTATTAGAAAGATAATGATATGAAACCCTATCTATCTGACCTGGCCATTTTTGATTAGCAGCCAGAAACATGTTAATTAAGCTGGAATCTTCGTTTAACACTCTTTCATCCGGTACTTTTTTTCCGGTTTTATAATCTATTATTTCCAGTTTGCCGTTTGGAAGTTTGTCGATGCGATCTATCTGAACAACGGTATCTATGTCGTTCCAGTTCCAGCGGGCAGAGACTTCAAAAGCAACCGGGTTTTCGCTACCCTCAAGAGAATTGAAATACTCTTCGAGAAATATATTTGCTCTGACTTTGAATCTTTCTTCTTCTTCGAGGTCTGAATAGCCGTCTTTGATCCAGTATTTGTTCAAAATACGCCTGAAAGGGTTCTTTTTGAATTGCTTTTTGTTGTAATTCTCGTGAAAATCACGCAGGGCAAAATGAATCGAACGGTCGAAGCTCAAGTTTGGGGTTGGCCGTGATTCTTTGGGAACCCGCTCTATATACTTGAGCTTGTACTTGAGCGGACAGGACTGGAAACAGTTTATTTTTGAAGGAGACAACAACATTGATTTCGCGTCCTGGCATATATCTACATAGTCGCAATAAGGGCAGAGAGGGTTACGTTCGCCTTCAAACTCATCGGCCAGGTTGGCTGCATAAAATTCATCAAGAGTCAGTTTAAGCTTTTCAATATCCTGGTCGGTTGGGGTGAACGGAATTACGTCTCCGGTTAATAAATAAACATAAGATAGTTTTTCAATCTTGTTTGGATAAATTCTGTCAGCGATAAACCAGTTATAAACCCCACTTACGTCAAGTCTTGCCTCATGGGGGGTCATGGCTTTTTTTCCAGTTTTGTAGATGATTACATGGTAATTCTGGTTTGGTAACACATCTATTCGATCAAATCTGGTAGTTAAAATTAAATTTTCATAGGGAATTCTTGCTGATTCTGCAAGAGACTTAATTTTTGGCAGCCCGGATTTGAAAATTTTGTTGTAGTTCGAAAATGCCAGATAAGCTTTTTGGAGCACCTGTTCTTTTGATTCTTTGCTCAATTGATCGCTTAAAAGAACCAATTCGTTAGCTTTTTCGAGAAGTTTTTCTGCAGATTCAACTTCTCCGCTCGAGGCACTGGCCTGTAATACGGCCTGGAGCGTTTGATAAAGAACAAGGGCAGGCTTTTCCTGCTCGGGAACTTCTGCTTTATCAATATATTTGAATTTGAATCTTTTTGGGCAATCCCGCATTGTCTGAATTTTTGACATCGATACGGGTATTCTTCGAGAATCGCAGCTGTCTGCGGCGGCACAATTGGCACATGTCGGGCCGCCAAGCGGTTCAAAATTCTTTTCTCTGATTTTTGTTCCGGTAGATTCCAGAATCTGGTTGCCCTTCTGTAAAAGCATATCATCTATTTCTACTTCAACCTGTTCGGTATGGCGCAGGTAGATAAAAGAGAAGGTTTTTACTCTGCCGGGCAGCACGGCATTAGCAGCAGCTGCAGTAGCAGCAATTATCGGATCATTTTTAAGCTCGTTTGCGCTTTTTATTCTTTGCCCGGTTTTATAGTCAATAAGAATTAAATTTCCCTGTTTATCTTCGTCTATCCGATCAATTGTTGTCTGAAAGTAAAAATTTTCCTGATTGTATTCAATAAATTTATTTACAAATTTGGTGTTTGATTTGGGAAAAAGCTTCTGCAGATAATTTTGCAAAATTTCGCGTCCAAGATTTTTTATAACTTCGCTCATGCCCTCAGAGAGATCTTCAGGTATTGCCTTGTAAAATCTGGAGAAAAGAAAAGATTCGGGGTTTAAGTTGGGCGATGGACGATAATCCTGGTGAAAAGCAGCTAAGGCATCATGAATCGGTCGATCTATTGCCAAATCGACAGATTGATCTTTATCAAAACTTCTTGGGATTCTTTCAATATAGTAAGCCGCGTATTTTCGTGGGCAATCGAGATAAGTTTTTAACTTGGTTGCGTTTAATGCAGGAACCTGACCGACGGGACAGCTGTCTTTGTAGTCACAGTAGTTACATGCCGAAGATCTTACAGGTGCAAAATTTCCCTGATATATTTGTTCACAGATATCGAGAAATTTTTTCTCGCTGACCGCCATTTCCCCGGGGTTCTTGTAGACACTTATACTTTCATTCTCTTTTAGATAAATAAAAGTTATTTTTTTTACTTTTCCGGGCCAGATTCTATCAGCGGCTTGAAAAAGCAGTTGCACATTCAGACTGTTTTCAAGCTCTATGCTGCCACCATGTGGTATTTTACCGCTTTTGTAGTCTATTAGCTCAATCGATCCATCGGGTAGCTCATCGACGCGGTCAATTTTTCCTGAATATTCTGATCCGAAAAGATCTACTTTAAAGAAATAATCTGTTTCAATA
>JBNJGH010000297.1:0-2984 GCA_051747585.1 Candidatus Rifleibacteriota bacterium | reverse complement strand
AAGTTTTTTAAGTCTTTTAATCGTGCCGCCAACAAAAGATGGGAATTATTTTTCTGGCTTATGGCCTCTATGGCTATGCTAACCAAAGGCCCTCCGGGCTTATTGCCGTTAGCCGGTCTTATTCCGGCGCTACTGATCGACGGTCATAAGAAAATTTTAAAAAAGCTTTTTACTTCAACGGCTGGATGGATTATTTTTTTGATTGTTGGTCTGGGATGGTATTTAACAATGGCCATAAAGATTCCCGGCCTGCTCAGCTACTTTCTCATCGACGAAACCTTTAAAAGAGTAGCAAGCAACGCTCATCAGCGCAACAACCCCTTTTATATGTTTTTTCTTCTTCTTCCCGCAGGCATTTTCCCCTGGACCAGTTTTTTGTTTAATGGCCTCAAGATTGCCAAAAGAACCTATAAACAAAGTTTTGCAATAAAATTACTTCTATTCTGGTTACTTATCCCGCTGATCATATTCACGCTGAGCAAATCAAAGCTTGCCGCCTATGTTCTACCTTTGCTTGTCCCTCTTTCATTGTTGACGGCAATTAGCGTCAAAAAATTGTTCAATAAAGAAAAAGAAATTTCTTCATTAAACTTTCATATAAAAGTAAATGCTGCAATTCTTGGATTACTTGGCGCCTCTTTATGTGCCTATGGTTTAAGCGAACAGCTTGCTTCGCCAGTTTTAAACTCAAGTCTCGCTTTTGCCGGATTCTTCTGGCTTTTTCTGGCTTTTATGCTTTGTCTTCAGGTGCTTAATTTCAATAGAAAACTTGCGTTTGCAATTCTTTGTTTCGTGGCCCCCGGCTTTATATTTTTTACCATACCCGGTCTGCGTGGCAATGAGCAGATAAAAAAGAATAAATTCCTGCCAAGCCAATGGCGATTGCTTAAAAGAATTTCGAACCTTCCACCGGAACAAGAATTAATAAATATAGAAAAAATGATTGAAGGCTGGTATTTTTATACTGGCCGCAACCCAATTACATGGAATGTCAAAAGAATAACAAGATTTGATAAAGAACAAGCTAAAAACCTTGCATTAAATGGAAAAAAAGAATTAAAAAAAGCAGTAGATACCAACAGCATGTTAGTGCTAAGATCAAAAGACATTGCTAAAATAAGTAACATAACGGGCTATAAACTTCAGGCATTAGCCTCTGAAGGACAATGGCTGGTTACAGTCCCTGAGAGAAAACTGGAGTAGGAAATTGATTAAGTGGTATACAATTGAATCCCGACTTACAGGATTCACGTATTATCCCCTTCTCGAAATGGGAACGGGAATTTTTTTAATGATTTGTTCTTTACTTGTTCCAATTTTATTTCTTATTTATAACGGATTAAAACTGGATCAATGGGGTGAATTGTTGTTTTGTGCTTTATTTTTTATATTTTTCATGTTTATGGGTAGAGCATTAACTTTTCAATCGCTAAAGGTTAATATAAAAAATGAAAGTTTTGTTTTTTTTCAAAATTTAAGAGAGCCTCCAGTTGAATTGTCATTAACCTTTGACCAGTTTAAGGGCATCGCGACCCGTGAGGTTGAAGAAGGAAACGAAACTTTCGTGCTTTTATTTATCAAAAGCGAGGAAAAAGAAATTGAATTTTATCGAAGTGTAAATCGTAAGGAAATTAACAAAATCAGTGAAGCCTTGGTTAAACTAGGCAAAGCAGTTAAGGAGGAGCAACCTTAATGTCCCATCCTCTATTGGGCAATGAAAGTATTCGATTGTACAACCTCTATCCGAGATTAATCGGCAGTATGTGCCGTTGGAAAGACCATCTCGAACGAATTGACGAAATGGATTTCAATGCTGTCTGGGTTAATTCTTTTCACTATCCCGGATTCAGCGGTAGCCTTTACTCACCCAAAGATTATTACAAATTCAATCCGCTGTTTATCGATGATAATTCCGAAAAGTCACCCACCGAACAACTCAAGGCCTTTATTAAGGCTTGCCATGATAAAAATATGATTTTTATCATGGATCTGGTTATCAACCATACAGCAATTGATTGTCCTCTTATAAAAGAGCATCCTGACTGGTTCAAGCATGACGCAAACGGTGAAGTTGTAAGACCTGGAGCTATGCATGACGGCGAATGGCATACCTGGGGCGATCTTGCAGAAGTAGATAATCTTAATTCTGTCGATCGCAAAAACCTCTGGGATTTCTGGTGGAAAATGATGTCTCATTATATCGATCTGGGCGTAGATGGTTTCAGATGCGACATGGCTTATCAAGTTCCCGGCAGTTTATGGACTTTTCTAATCGACAAAGCTCGCAAAAAAAAGAAAGGCTGTATTTTTATTGCAGAATCTTTAGGCTGTGATTTCAAACAGGTCCAGGAACTGGGCAAACTTGGCTTTGACTACCTGTTCAATTCTATTAAATACTGGAATTACAATGAACCCTGGGCCATGGAACAATATAACAAAACCAGTACTACGGCTAAGACTATTGGTTTTCCCGAGTCACATGATACACCTAGAATTTACAAAGAATTTAATGGCAACCTGGCGGCAGTTAAAAGAGAAATTCTATTTTCTGCTTTGTTCAGTTCCGGTTATATGATAACCAGTGGTTGCGAATATGGTTTCAGCAAAACGTTAAATGTTGTTAAAACCGACCCAACCTGGTGGGAAGAAACCGACATTGATTTAACTGATTTGCTGAAAAAAATTGCGGAGATGAAAAAGAAATATCCCGTTCTCAACCAGGAACTTGGGATTGAAGTAGTAGACCAGGCAAACTGGCCCAATGTTTTTTGTTTCCGTAAATCAATACCGGGCGAAAAATCTATTTTTGTAGCGTTAAATAAAGATACCGACAGGCATCAGCATGTTTACATTCCCGATGTAGAAGCGGTTACGGGTGAAGGCCCATTAGAAGACATAAGCCCGGACTATACAATTTCAGTAGTTCCTAGAAGTCTAGACTACGCACTCAGACCGGCAGAAATAAAAATATTCGCCCAGAAATA
>JBNJGH010000296.1:0-2987 GCA_051747585.1 Candidatus Rifleibacteriota bacterium | reverse complement strand
CGGGTCGAGATTGGTGAAAATACCAAAGTCTGGCATTTCTGCCATATTATGAGTGATACCGAAATAGGAAAAGATTGCAGTTTTGGGCAAAACTGCGTTGTCGGACCTAAAGTTAAAATAGGTAACAACGTTAAAGTGCAAAACAATGTTTCCATCTATGACGGTGTGGAGCTGGAAAATGATGTTTTCTGCGGCCCCTCGATGGTTTTTACCAACGTAATCAACCCGAGAAGTCATGTGAGCAGAAAACATGAATACAAAAAGACTTTACTGAAACAAGGGGCAACAGTTGGAGCAAATGCAACCATAGTATGTGGTCATACTCTTGGTCGCTATTGTTTTATCGGCGCGGGTGCTGTTGTCACCAGCGACATTCCCGACTATGCTTTGGTTGTTGGGAACCCCGGAAAAATAAAAGGCTGGATGTGTCAGTGTGGAGAAAAGCTAATAATAGGCAAAAACTTGCAGGAAAACAGCCAACACGCATGCGGAGCTTGTAAAACAAAATACCTGGTTAAAAATGGTCTGCTTTGCGAAAACAAAAATCATAGCAAATAGTCTGAAAAAGAATTCTACTTAATCAATTAACCGGTTTTTGTTACAGATCGAAGAGCAAAGTAAAATAAGTTCTTGTTTTCGTCTATATCATTTTGATTTTGCTGCTTTTGTCTGGCCCACTCATGAATGCGCTTACGCCAATCATAATGCTCAGACGGCTCCATTTCGTAAATGTCATTGATTGCTTTTATAAAATGATTTCTTTTTTCGAGATTAATATCCCAACCAACCCCTTCATTTTTTAAATCGCGCCAAGGGGTGTTATCAGAGATCAATAAAGGCAAACCGGCCATGGCAGCCTCTAAAATAACATGTCCATAATTCTCCCCTGCACTAGGCAAAAAGAAAAGATCGTGATCGGCCATTATTTCAAGAACCTTGCTATGCTCAACAGAGCCTTTATAATTTACCATCACATTATCAGGCAAACTGGAAATAATTTGTCTGCATGTCTTCCAATAAAAATTAGATACAATCGGACCATAAATATTAAATTCAATTTCTTTATCTTTTATATCTGATAAGATTTTTAAAGCATAATCAAGATTTTTCATTGGAGCAATTCGCGACAAAAATATAATCCTTAATTTACCTGGTATTTTTTTTCCAGATCTAAAGGGTAAAACACTTTTTTCTGACAAGTTCATAGCGGTCACAACATCAGAATCTGCGCCCATAACCCTTTTAATGTCATTTTTCTCAAACTCGCTCGAAGCCTGCCAGACAATATATTTCCACAGGTTAAAAAAATTAAAGAATTTAATAAATAACTTCTTTTTCCATTTTTTTACCTCAAGCGCACCTGATGAAAACTGCCCTCTGGGAGCAAGTATCACCGGCTTTAGAGGAATATGGCCCAGCCTGCGCATTATCATCGGAAAAAGTGAAGTTTCGATGTTTACAAAACTGTTAATGTATAAAAGATCATAAGGAACTTTTCTTAAAAAAGTCTTGATGAAATTGTAATTCAAGCGTTCGGGAGAACAATAAAATACCTTTGCAGCCCCGACCCTGTTCCATTGATCTACCTTAATGTTCTGATATGACTGTTTATCAAATTCATCACGGTCTAGACAAAATACAAGGAATTCAAAAGTTTCAGAAAGATGGTCAATCATATTGCTAATCGTACGAACAGGACCACCATGCTCATAGCCGGGCAAATAATAATGAACAAATACAAGGATTCTGATTTTTTTCATAAATTAAAAAGCGCTCTTGACCAAATATAACTCAAAAATCTGCTATAAATTTCTGTAGTATCCGTATGCTTGTTTTATACCATCTTGAAGTTTTACCCAAGGTTCCCAGCCGAGAGCAAAAAGACGGGATACATCAAGAAGTTTCTGCGGGGTGCCGTCGGGTTTGGTGGTATCGAATTTTATTTTGCCCTGATAGCCGACAACTTCGGCGACGGTTTGGGCAAGCTCGCCGATAGAAATATCTTTGCCGGTGCCGAGATTAACGAAGCAGGGCTTCGGATAATCGAGCAGCTCGGCTTTTAATTTTGCATCGGGCAGGTTCATGACGAAAAGACAGCCGGCGGCCATGTCATCTACATACAAGAATTCGCGGCGGGGTTTGCCGGTGCCCCAGACCTCGACCTCGGGTTTGCCCTGCTCTTTTGCTTCATGGAACTTGCGAATCAAAGCCGGCATTACATGGGATGTTTCAAGATCAAAATTATCGCCCGGGCCATAAAGATTGGTCGGCATAACCGCAACAAACTGGGTGCCATACTGGCGATTATAGGATTCGCACATTTTTATTCCCGCAATTTTGGCAATCGCATAAGGTTCGTTGGTCGGTTCGAGATAACCGCTCAAGAGGTGCTCTTCCTTCATTGGTTGAGGGCAATGCTTGGGATAAATACAGGAAGAACCGAGAAACAGCAGACGTTTAACCCCATGCAGATAAGAAGAATGGATAACATTATTCTGAATCGCCAGATTTATATGAATAAAATCAGCCGGATACTTATTATTCGCCATTATGCCACCGACCTTTGCAGCGGCAAGAAAGACGTAGTCAGGTTTTTCGGCGGCAAAAAACTTTTCGACCTCTGCCTGGCGCGTAAGATCTAGCTCGTCAATGCTTCTGGAAAGAAGATTGGTGTAACCATTATTTTTTAAACATCTCATCAAAGCTGAGCCAACCAGGCCGGTGTGGCCGGCGATATATATTTTTGCGTTTTTATTCATATTTTGTTTTTCCTCTTTATCGGGGTCGCTATTCGCTATCGGTACTCGGGTATCGAATTATTTAATATTATACTCGAAAGCGAAAGCGATTCCGAATACCGATTTTTTAGTCGGGGTCGGCATCGTTTACATAGTCATCCAAGCACCTTGCTATTTTTGACAAACTCAAACTTTGTTTTACAATAACTGTAAAAAGTATCATAGAAAAGTAAAAGCTTATCTTTTACT
>JBNJGH010000295.1:0-3001 GCA_051747585.1 Candidatus Rifleibacteriota bacterium | reverse complement strand
AAGGCTTGCTGAAGAAGGAAACAATGGCTGAAAAAAATTCTCTGTGTTCTCTGTGCGCTCTGTGGTTATTTTCTTTGTGGCTTTGAGACTTGGTGTGAGAAATTTTCTTTTCTGAAACCAACTGATAGTCGCATACCGAGAATTGCTGACGATTTTTGATTTTATTGACAATAAGATAATAGGGTGCTACTTTCTGCCAATGTTAAGAAAGATCACAATATTTCTGCTTTTAGCCCTGACAGCAGGAATAATGTTTTTTGTAAAACCAAACCGCCCTTCGCTGAATTTTGACGGTATTCATTTTGCTGTTTCATTCGATGGCCCAACACAGCCGAATTCAGAAGCAGAAATTCTTTTATATGGAATAAAAAACAATGATATAAAGATCATTGACAGTAATATTTTGTCGGCAAACCTTATTGCCCGACTTGAAAGAAAAAATAAAGACAGAGGGTTTATTCCTGTTTCTTACGGTGAAGAAAAAATTGTGCCGGATTTTCCGCTGATATTCAGATTTCAAATACCTGAGAACTCCGGAAACAAAAAAGTCTGGTTTAACCTTTATTCGAATTCAGCCAGAGATCAATTGCTTTTTTCGCAAAAAATATCGATTAAACCCGACCGAACTCTGATCCTGACGCCGCCTTCAACACAGCCTGCCTGCGGTAAGTCGCTAAGTTTTAACTTTCATTCGTTCAACCTTAAAACTCTTGCACCAGAATACAGGATGCCAATAAGAATCAAAATGCAAAGTCCTTTTAATCTTTTCACCCTTAATAAGGTATTAAATACTGATATAAACGGGAAAGCCATTTTCCAAACCCTTATGCATGCGCATGCGGCACCGGGCTTGTATAATTTTTTCATAAATTTTGCCAACCGAAAGATTTCTGCCTCAATTTCAGTTGATGGAAGTTCGGTTTCGAATAGTGCCAATCAACTAAAAGCCAGGCAATTGCCTTCAAAAATAATCGCTATGCCAGAATATAAAATTGATTTTTTAGCAAATAGAAAATTCTTATTTTCTTCTTTAAAAGCGGAAAAAGATATGCTCAATTTTAACTTTGCCTGTAGTGGATCTTCTTTTCGTACAATCGAAATCTGGCAGGAGCAGCAGCTTATAGACCAATCTTATCTGCCCATAGAAAATGGACGCTCAACTTATCCTCTACCCCGAAAAATCAATTTGAAAAAACCCCTTAAAGTAAAGCTCTGGATGCTTAAAGATAATAAAATAGAAGTTGATACAAGAATCATCGTAATCAGCCCTGATAAAACATTTGCTAACCTTTTAAAAAACATCAAAACTAGAATTAACGGAATTACAAGGTTCCCCGAAAAGCAGTTTTTAACAAATTTCGCGAATGAGAATTCACATATTTATTCAAATTCTATGGATAAAAAACAGGTTTCAACTTCTTTGCCGGCTTTTTACAAGATCAGCTCCACTAAAGAGCAAAATATAATTGCAGATTACAAATCAAGAAAGAGTAAACGCCTGGATTATTTTACAAAAACCGATGTAAACTATAACTTTGCAAGCCGCTTCTTTGTTGTTAAAAATGAGATTAGTCTTGCCGGCTACCATTTTAACAACTTGTTTATTCACTTATCACCTGTAACGTTTTTGCAAAATTTTATCGCCAGTCTACCCGACAACAAAGCTGATATTTCTTATTTGCTGTCAGAAGCCGAAGCCCGGCTGCTATTAATGAATTATTTGAATCTATCTCAACAAAAACAGCAGATAAAACTCCTGGAAAGTCTTGTAACTCCTCTTTCAGAGGTTGCGCTAATTATAAACGAGAAAAAAAGCTTTCATAAAAAAATCAAACACCGGCTTTACAAAACACTTGGACATTTTAAAAATTATGTTCATATCCCGGCTGAACTCAAGTCCCGTATAAATAGAATCAGAGAAACAATACCGGCTCTTGGCCCATTAAAAAATATTCTTGATCATAAGCTGGAATTGTCAGAGCTGAACCGTTACCTTCAAAGTTCAGGCAAAATATTTATCAATAAGAATAAAGGAAGCTTTCAGCTAAATTTGACAGGAAACCTCATCAAGCAGGTTAATCAAAGCGAACTTAACAGTAAAAACCGGATTGTAAAACTTACAAATTCACGTGTTACCCCGATCATTATAGAAATCTCAAGAGCCGGCAAAGAAGATGACAAAGTAATACACTGAAATACTTTTGAGTTTTAAACCATCAAATATTGTGTTAGAATATTGAGTATGTTTAAGCTAGAGCAGAATCCGGTAAAATACTCGCAAGCACTTGAGACAGTATTGAATGAAGCGGGCAAATTTTCGCTCAAAACAGAAATAATAAAACTTGAAGATGCACAGGGTCGGGCCCTGGCGCAAGATATTATTTCTGATATAGATCTACCTTCGGTCGACAACTCGGCAATGGATGGCTTTTGCGTTCGAAGTTCCGATCTTGCCATGGCAACCAGCCAGAATCCTGTGAAACTGAAAGTAGGATTGAAAATAGATGCCGGACATTTTATAGAAGCTCTTCCCCCCGGTCAATGTGCCTACATTGCAACAGGAGCTCCTTTACCAGATGGTGCTGATTCGGTCGTAAAAATCGAAGATGTTGCAGAAGATTTTCATGCCACAGAGGTTACTTTTGATAAACCCGTTGAAACGGGCCATTTTATCAGAAAAAAAGGCGGAGAACAGAAAAAGGGACAAACCCTGGTCAAAAAAGGGGTTAAAATCTCCCCCTTTATTATTGGCATAGCAGCCGGCGCGGGCTTAACTGCCCTAGAAGTTTACAAAAAACCGGTAATTGCAATTTTAACCTCGGGCGATGAGCTTGTAATGCCCTGGGATAGTTTAAAACCATGGCAGGTCAGAAACGCTAATTCGATTATGCTTTGTAATCAAGTCAGCGAAGCAGGAGGCTACCCGATAGATGCGGGCATTGCCCGAGACGATGAAGAGCACAGCGAAAATCTGTTTTTGCAATCTGTTGAAAAGGCTGAC
>JBNJGH010000294.1:0-3021 GCA_051747585.1 Candidatus Rifleibacteriota bacterium | reverse complement strand
TCGTCAGCCAATGCATCAATGTTTTCACCATAAAGATTTCCAAGAGCAGATATGATCGAAAGCTCTGAGCTAACCACAGGGGAAATTCTCATTCCGGTCATCATTTCAACATGGTCAATAGTAATGATGTCGGTAGGATCAGTCATTGCGAGGACAAGCTTGCCGCTTTCACGCTTAACCGGGCACATAATCTGTTCATAGCAAAGCTTTTTGGGCAAAAGAGTCGCCAAAACCGGATCGACCAGGCTTTCATCAAGATCGACGAAAGGGATATTAAACTGGCGGGAAAGAGCGATTGAAAGTTGCTTGTTGGTTAAAATACCATGCTTTACCAGGTAAGCGCCCAATCGAACTTTCTCATTTTTAGCGCCCTGTAGAGCTTCTGAAAGCTGCTCTTCTTTGATGTATTTTGATTCAATCAGAATATCGCCAAGACGTTTTTTCTTAACCCCTTTTTTGCCGCCGGATTTTTTTTCGCCACTCATCTGAGCAATTTTATTTTCCAGCTGCTCGGCAAGCACTTTGGCCGGTTTAATTGCGAGCGCAGAATTCGGCCCCGCAACTGTCATCAGTTCTGGATCTGCCGGGTTTAAGGCCCCTGTCAACAATTCCTGACCGGTTAATTTTATCGGAATAACCTTTTTCTCTTTGATAACTTTCAGCTCGACAAGCTTGAAATTATCTAACGGGATATTTGTTTCTTCCAGGTCTACAAAAGGAATATTGAGCAGATCTGCCTCAATGCGGGCAAGATCTACAAGTTCGATATTATCAAGCAAGGCAACGGCTTTAACAAATTCTTCCGGCTTGGAGTTTGCGGCCTTAAGCTCATCTATTTTAGTCTGATCCAGCAACTCTTTTTCAGCAAGAATTTTTTCAAACTTGCCAATAGACTCTTCGTCTGTGGGAAAACCCGGAAAATTTGCTGTAAATAAACTTTGATCCATAATCTTAATTACACCGTTTCAATTCATTTCTGTTGTTTTAGAATTTGATTAGCCATTCGGGCAAAAGATGGTCTTACATTTAATTTAACAGCTTTTTCAAGATGCTGCTTAGCTTTTTTTCGAGCTTGTTTTCTTAACAGCATGCCAAGCTGGAAATGGGCATCGGCATAATTTTCGTTAATTGCCAGTGCCTGCTCAAGATCTTTTTTTGCAAGCTTATTCTGCTTGAGTTGAATAAGAGCTAAGGCTTTCCAGTAAAAAGCATCAGGATAAGTGTCATTAATTTTTACAGCTTCTTCAAAATGCCTCAATGCGTCTTCCCATTGGCAATCTTCAAAGTATTTTATACCAAGACTGATTCTACTGGCTGCCAGGTCAAGATCCAGTATCGCAATTTTTTTCAACTCAACCAGAGCCTCTTCATGAAATTCCTGCTTCATCAGGCTTTCAAAACTTAAAAACTCTGGTCTTTCGTCTCTACCTGTAACTATAACCATCTGGCGATAATTATCTATTGCCGCTTCATAATCTTCTTTAAGTTCATAAATCATACCCAGGTAAAAATAGGCTGCAACAAGTTCAGGATTTTTCTTTAAAACACTTCTTAAAGTGCTGCGGGCTTCAGAGAAGAAGCCTCTGAAAAACAATGTTTTACCCAGGGCAAGCCCGATATCAAGGTATGAAGGATGTAGTATAAATTCTTTACGCAAAGATTCAATTTCTTTTTCAAGCGATTCCATGCGCCTTTTTAAATTAGCAAGATTCTGTTTAACCTTTTTCCAGTTGGGTTTCGTTTTAAGGGCCTTTTTTAAGAGCCGCTCCGCATCATCAAGACAATTTGTCTGCATTTTTAACGAAGCAAAATTATTCAAGAGCGTCGGGTTGTCCGGACTGCTCCTCAAGCCCGCTCTAAAAACGTCTTCTGCGTCTTTAAAATAACTTCTGGCAAGCAAAACGTTACCAAGATTATTCAGGATTTCGACATCTTCAGGAAAAACAAGTAAAGCTCTTTCCAGGGTTTTCTCGGACTCTTCAAGCTTTCCCAGTCTTCTTTGAACACTCGAAAGCAGCAATAAGAGGGGCTTGGAGTCGGGAACAACAGTTTCGGCTTCTTTTAACAGCTTAAGAGCATCCTGAACTTTGTCTTTTTTAAGCAAAGCCTCAACTCTGCCGGCTAAATTAGATGAACTGTCAAAAGTTAATTCTTCTGAAAGTTTTTGAATTTCGCTATCAAAATTTTCTTCAATAAAATTTGTAAGTCGTCCGGCAACCTCTTTATTTTTTTTATGGGCTGCCTCAAGGAAATAATCAATGTTCGGGTAGTTTGCTTCGATTTTTTTCACCGAATTGAATTCTTGAATTGCGGCCGAAAAAAAACCGGCCCGGAAATAATTAATTCCTCTGTCAAATAGTTCTTCAGCTTCTTTGGACCTAATAAACATTATACAGGTATTGCCTTGTAGTGAGGTTAGTGTTACAATAGCTATACCCCATCGTGCAGTACTTGTCAATGGGAAAAACGTACCCTCAGGAGGGTTCTCATGGATTCCACACCCGGAATCAAAATGAAATTTTGTGAATCTTTAGACCGCTTTGTTGCGATTCGTTCATTTACGCCGGAGCAAAAACAACAACTGTTTAAAAACATTAAGATAACTGACAAAAAGTCTTATAAGCGGCTGATAATTAACGCTTCTGTTGTTAATTATCTTGATGAGATCGCTCCGTTAGTTTTTGGTAACAATGAATATCCATTGTTGGGCGAAATAATCGAGCAGGAATTATACAATCTCTGCGTTAAAGTAAACCCATCGCTGGATATCAAAGAGGTAACCATTCAGGTTGACGAAAAGACTGCCAGCAGTGGATCGATTCCCATGCTTGGGGCTGAGGCATCAGAAGAAGATAAAGCTCAGCAACAACGCTTCATGGAAATCGAGAAGCATCTGCGCAAAAGAATTATCGGTCAGGACGAAGCTGTTACAGCTGTCGCCCAGGCTATTAGAAAAGCCAGGGTCGGGTTAAAAAACCCGAAAAGACCGGTAGGTAGTTTTATTTTTGTCGGCCAGACTGG
>JBNJGH010000293.1:0-3024 GCA_051747585.1 Candidatus Rifleibacteriota bacterium | reverse complement strand
AGACAGACAAAGCTTATTTTCAGAACACTTAACAATACTGCAAGAATATTTAAGAATAAAATAGCTGAAGAAGTTGTTGAAATGGAAAAAAGAAACGCTTCCATTGATGAACTGGCACCTCTTGTAAGCGGACAAAGAGGTAAAAAGGTTTTTGAAACAGGTGATCTAGACTATGGTGTATGGACAGCAGGAATGGTAGCCGGGCTTATCCATGATATACCACGTGTTAAAGAACTTATTGAAAGAATAGTTGCTGATGCTGAGAATATAATAAAAAGCAGGCTTAATAAAATTATAAGCAACTGATTATATACCGGCTAAAATTTTTATATTCTTTTTTAAATCAAGCTTTTAAGACTTAAAATATTTATGCTCCCGGAAAAACAAAAATCCGGGAGCATAATATCTGAATAATTATCCTTTGATTATTGCTCTTGCAATTTCATCGCCGGCATCACCCACAAATGGAATCCTTGTTTCACGCTCTGTTTCCCTGTTACCTGAAACAATATCATCCCTTGAAATTTCGTTTAGATTAAATTTTCTGGCACCTGCAAGAAGCTGCTGCATGCCTGCTGCGAGCTTATCTCCAAGAGTCCAGATGCCCATTGCACCGTATGGAATATTCTTCATTTCATCGGCACCAACTTTTTCCTGAATATCGTAATATCCGGCAAAGATCTCTTCAGCTTTATTCCCGATATCAGAAACAGACTTTGGAAGCTTATCCCAGTTACCATTAACAGCTTCTCTTCTTTCAGGAACAAGTGCACCTTCAACATTGGAGCCCAAAAATCCGGGGATCATAAGAGATCTTCCCATACAGATCATTTTTGTATAAGGAGCTCCAAGAGCAAGACCTTTAAATATACTGTCTTCAAGAGCAAACCCGCCTGCAAATGAAAGATCAGGAACATATTCACCTGCAGCAGCAAGCATTTCTGCATATTCATGTGCTTTTGCATGAAGAACTGCAGAAGGAACACCCCAGCTCTGCATCATGTTCCATGGGCTCATACCTGTTCCGCCGCCTGCACCGTCGATTGTAAGAAGATCAAGCTTAGCTTCAGAAGCAAACTTAATAGCCATTGCAAGAGCTTCCATTCCGTAAGCACCTGTTTTAAGAGAAATTCTCTTAAAACCAAGACTTCTTAAGTACTCAACGCTTTTCATAAAATCTTCTCTTACCTGATCTACATTACCAAGGTTTGTAGCACCCAGTCTGCTGTGACGTGCAAAAGATTTAATTGAACCGTTTTTAAAAGACTCTTTAACAGATTCTTTTTCAGGATCAGGGTCAACAACATATCCTCTGGCTTTTAAAAACTGAGCATATTCAAGACTTTTAACCTGAATTTCACCGCCTATATCTTTGGCACCCTGCCCCCACTTAAGCTCGATTATAACTTTATTACCATATTTTTCTGCAATATATTCAGCAACTCCGTTTCTTGTATCTTCAACATTGAGCTGAACAATGATTGCTCCGTATCCGTCAAAATATCTAAGATATGTATCTACCCTTCTGTCAAGCTCGGGAGCCTTTGTGATTCTCCCGCCTTTAAGAACAGATTCTTTGTCAACACCTACTACGTTTTCACCCACAACAATCGGAGCACCTACAAGTGAACATCCTATAGCAAATGAATCCCAATACTTTGCAGCAATAAATGTAGAACCCAGAGCGCCTGTCATTACAGGTATTCTTGCCTTGGTTTTTATTTCATTTCCAAATTCTGTCTCAAGAGAAACATTTGGGAAAATACAATCATCAGGATCATTGGAAAGACCGGGAGCAAGACCTTTTGAACCGTATGCATATCCCTGGATTCTCAGGGCATTATAGGAAACCCCCTGATGAGTTATATTGTTTCCGCCTGCTGTAACAACACCGAAATCTCTTGGATATAAAAGCTTTCTTCCAACCATGGAAGACATCCATGTTTCACATTTTCCTGCACAGTCAGCACGACAGAGAGTACAAAGACCCGACTCACAAGGATTACCCCTGTTGACTGTACCCAAAACGTCGTTGTTTTTTGTAAAACGAAGCATACTCATAATCAAACCCCTTCATTATAGTTAATTTATAATTTTGTGCGGTAAAAACCGAAAATATTTTCAAACAGACCTGTGATTTACTGATAATGAAATTATTACCAGCATCAATTAATTAAAATACTGATTTTCGGTTACTTACTATTTAAATTTTTTGAATTTTAATCAAACCTGAGCCTGCTGATCAAGTATTTTTTATGACTAAATTGTTATATTAATAAGATAAAATTACAAATTTGTAATTTTTGAAAAAATCAATACGATTTATCAATTAATTTACAGGTTCTAAGTCTAAAATTATACACTCACAAAAACCGACCAAACAAATAACAGCCTGTTTTTAATTGAAAAAATAATGATTAGAAAATTTTTGGGGCTTGTTTTAAACTATTTTTTTTACAATTTTGTAAAAAATAGGGCTTTTGCATATAATAATATATGCATTTTATAAAAATTATTTCAAAATTAATCAAATTTCAAAAGATTAACAAATAAAATAAAATGACAAATCTGGTCTCTTCCTGAAAATCAGAAGCTAAGGCGTCATTTTATAAAAAAAGATTTTACAGATTAACTGGCTGGATTAAGGGGAGGGTTGCTAACTGAGTCAAAGCATTGACTTTGTTAACTATCAAGTTATTTTTCTAATTACACCTCAAAACGCAGAGATACACAAAGACAAAAAGCTTTCCGGCAGCATGACTTTAAATGCCTTCATGAAAAAAAAAGATTTATCTCACAAAGACACCAAGCCTCAAAGGAAAAACAAAATCTACTAACATTGAGCCCTATGCTTCCGTGACTTCGTGAGATTATTTTTTTTACTAGTTGCTGAACAAAAAATTCTAGTTTTCGGCCAAATAATAACTAAATACAAAAAGCATTTATACACCAGGCTATACATTAAAACGAAAATGAATAACATCCCCGTCTTTTACTATATACTCCTTGCCCTCAATTCTCATT
>JBNJGH010000292.1:0-3042 GCA_051747585.1 Candidatus Rifleibacteriota bacterium | reverse complement strand
ACCATAAAGCGGCTCAGGCAGAAAAACAGGCCATATATGAGTGGCAGTCTTGATGCCCGGTTTTAGTTCCCGCGCATAATCAGCTATCTCATTATAAAAATCCACCAGACGTTTACGAGAAAACTGTATCTTTGCTTCTTTTAATGAAAGTGACGGGTTTTTCTTGCGGAAAGTTTTAAGCTGCCGTTTAGACTCATCACAATAACAGCATTTATAATTATGATAGCCGAATTTATCAAAGGCAATTCCGGCAAGACCGGGGCAGGCTTCAATAAATGCTTTTACCTTTCTCTTTGTTTCCTCAACGACCTCTTTGCGGTGGAAGCAGGGGACACGCCTGCCATGAAGAACTTCCTCATTGCCATTTACAGGCTCACCGCCGAATTGAAAATGATGTTTTTCCCTATACTCTTTTGTCATCATTTTCGCAAGTTTCTCTTCTTTTTCTGACATTACCTGCAGGTAATTTTTCTTGTTTTCTTTGGGTGCCGTAGGATAAATCACAGCGTAAATATCAATATCCGCTCTTGCAGCATCTTTTATCAGAGCGTTAAGTCTTTCAGGTTTAAATCCGGGAGCAGCAACAGCATTAAACCCAAGCTCCTCAGCTTTTTTCAGATATTTATCGTGACTTTCATTTCTAAGGTACCCCAGCCACCCGAAACAGTATGGCTTCTCAGATATCCCAGATTGCGACTGGCTATTACAACATGAGATAGCTGAAAAGGCGATAAGTAGTAAAATCACTGGAATAAATATTTTTCCCATAACACTATACTTTCACAGATATCTAAAAAAACATTAACTCAACGGGCTAATTTGCCAAACATCAGAGTATTAAGGTAATCCCCATCTTCTCCAACAGAAAATGCTGATTTCTGAACGTTATTATCTCTAACTCTTATGCGTGCAATATTAAAATACCATGGCCACTGCTTGGTTGGGCTTCTTCTGTAAACCACATCATGGAGTGGATCTGCGGCTCCTTCTTTAGCAGGCACAAGCGGAATTCTTAATTCAGCAGACCAGAAACCGTCTCCAATATAAGAGGCAGCTTCTGCATTAGAATCCCATTTTATTCCTTTTTCTTCACCTTGAGCCATATCAATGTCGAGTAATGCCCCTGCGGGATTTATTACCATTCGATAGTAGGAATTGTATCCTGTGTCGAGCATAATTTCTATCCGGTCACCATTAAGGATTGCCATATCATCTTTTTTCTCGGACGTTATTTTAAGCGGAGAGGTTGTGTCTTCGTCACAACGGACACCAATACGCAACTCTCTTTTGCCCACCATAATAGAAAATCTGGTTTTATAATACTTGCCGGTTTGTTCATCTTTTGTCTTAATTTCTCGAAGGATACTTCCGTGTCTCCAATACTTCTCTTCGAGTTTACCATCTATCTTGCCAGTTTTTTTGGTTTCCCGCCATTTACCATTGTCAAGATTCCAGTACCAGTAACCAGGAACCTTACCCCGCTCCTGTTTGGTAGCAAGTTTTTCCTTGAGCTTTTCAAGCGGGTCATATTCATCAATAATAAACTGGATACGTTTGCCATAAATGGTGTCGCCAGCTATATCACGTGCTTCATGTAACATCTCAACAAGCTTCACGCCCTTTTTCAGTTCAATAGGTGCTCTCCTGACAGTTTTGTCATAAAGTCCGAATTCTGCAAAGGTAAATGCTTCTTTCATTTTTATTGAAGCTGGTCCGTAAAATTTTTCATAATATTCATCCAGTAATTTATTGATATCCTGGTCTGCGTCCCAGAGAAAACGTGCACTTACATATAATGTAATATGGCTGTTGCCGGGATTTGCCAGAAGAGTTTTTCTTCCTATACTTATTTCACTACGGTCGCCAAGGCATATTCCTTTTAAGGCTTTCAGGTCTTTTGCCATAGCTTGGGGGTGTATTCTAGGGAATCCCATGGGTTTTCCTACTTCATATCGGTTATTATCCACTCTTATAAGTCTTTGCGGAGCGAGTTTCTTACGCCATGCCTCTAAGAGCGACCAATATTCATTCCATTTTTCAGGATTTGTGAATATCGGTCTTCCCCGGTTGTTGATAGATACCGCAAAGTTCGGGCTGAATTTATCAACCGATTCCGGAGGATGCACATAAGTTGCATAAGCTGAACCGAGGAGTATTTTTTCCGGATATTTTTCATACAGCTTTTTTGCAACTTTGTTTAAAAAACTGAATACCATGTCTGAATCAGAAAGCCCTTTGCATCCATCGCACTGACATTTTCGAAGACCATCAGGAGGGGAAAGCTGCACCATGTTTTCTCCATAAACATCAAAGCGGAAAGATACATATTTAACCGCTTCATTTACCAGACCTTCAGATGAAAAACATGGTTCGCCATATCCGCCTGTTTCCTCATGTGTAATGCGTTTTCCACCGACAAGGGCGTAATATTCAGGGTGTTTCTGTTTCATTTCCTTACGGGCAAGCACATTACTAAGCCCGTGGGCTCCTCCATAGCCAATAGATTCAAAAGATCCTTCAATACCTATTCGCTTTCTCCACATAATGCCGTCGAGGTCTTTCGGACGATTTACCATCCACTTTCTTACACGAAAATCAGGCTTAACAATTCTACTTTTTTCTGGGATCTGTATATTTTTTAGTTCAGGCACTACTTCGCCAAGTTGCCCGGGCATATACCACCTGACACCTAAATCACGCAAAAACTGGTAAACAGCATTAAGCGTCCCCCCACTGTCATGCTTCCAAAAACCAGTGCCCATGCCGGGTCCCTGGTATTGCCTTGTCCACGCCCTGTCATTTGGATTCCAAACATTTTTATTGTCTTTGCCATAACGCTCAGCCATAATTTCATTATAGTTGCGTGAGGTCCAGCGTTGTTTATACATAGCTCCAAAAGAATATCCCCATGCAGCATCTGTTCTGTCGCCAACGATCTTATCCCATTCTTCTTTAGCCCTTTTTATGTCACTTCTTTTCTTTGCAAATGGTTTTGGCGGAACAAAATCAACATCTTTTCCAACAAGGGCAAGCCAGTTATCT
>JBNJGH010000291.1:0-3050 GCA_051747585.1 Candidatus Rifleibacteriota bacterium | reverse complement strand
TATCGATACATTTGCTGCAAATGGCAATGTTATCGGAGGTCATGCTATACCCGAAATCGTTGAAGCCTACACTACTTTTTCTGACAGTGCCGACAAAGAGTTGTTTGAATACCTGCAAAGCCTTCTGCCCGGATATTTCGAAAGCATTTTCATCACCAGATCAGGTTCGGATGCCTTGGCAAAAGCCTGCGAGGTCTCACGAGAATTTCGACAAAAGCCCTATGTTCTGGCTATTTCAGAAGATATGGTAACTAACTCATTTCTCGTTTTATCTGCAAACAATAATGAAAAATTTGAACCTGTTTTTTCGATCGACACCCATTTCGAACTGGTAAGTCGAAATCTTCACCATCCGCCGATTATAGGACAAAAAAGGCTGTCAGCACTTGGAAAATCGTGCAAAGGAGCATGCCTTTGCTCGCTGGAATCATTCTTTTCCGAGCTGGCCGAGCAGACCTCAGCAATAATTATTGAACCTTCAATAGGCGTGGGAGGTTCGGTCGAGCCCTGCCGTAATTTCTTTCATAAATTAAGTAACTTTTGCAATGCGAACGGAATTGATCTTATCGCCAACGAAACTCAATGTGGCATGGGAAGAACCGGCAGTCGCATGTTCGGGTTTCAACTGCTGAATATACACCCTGACATAGTCTGCATTGGCTCTAACCTCGGAAATGGGTACCCCATAGGTGCGGCTATTTTCTCAGATCGTTTCAGCGATATTATTACCCCGGAAAACTCTGCCAATCTTTCTTCATGTTCTGCTGCCCTGGCAACGACCAGTATGATTTTTGAAAAACAGCTCATGCGACGCTCAGAGCAACTTGGGCAGTTTATGAAAAATACTCTACACGAATTACTTGACACTAACAGTCTGGTAAAAGACATTAGAGGCCTGGGGCTAATGATAGAACTTGAGCTGGAGAATGAAGAAATCGCAAATGCGATACATAATAATGCTTGTACAAAGGGCCTTATAACTGGAACCGGCGGCATAAGAAAAAATATAATACGTCTTACTCCTCCAATAATTATCAGCGGAGAAGTATCTGAACTGGCCTGCAAAATTTTAGCAGAAGCTATTTGCGAATTGTAATATATCGCCAATTATCCATTCAGCAATGTTAGAGAGTTTCAAGACATTTTTATATTTTTGTTATGTACCAAATTTTAGCACATCAAAGATTGCTTCGTCGCTACGCTCCTCGCAATGACACCCTGAGCGGTCCCCGAGCGTAGTCGAAGGGACCATGTAATCATCCATCGGTCATTTCGACGCTTCGGCTACGCTAAGCACGAGCTACGCTCAATGACCAATATATAATGACACCCTGAGCGGTCCCTGAGCGGAGTCGAAGGGACCCATGCAATCATCCATTGGTCATTTCGACTACGCTCAATGACCAATATATAATGACAAAATTATGAATTTTCAGGCTGTATCCAGTATTATCTCAAATATGTCGGCCAGAGAAATTCCCTGGACCAATCCGAGATAATAAAGGTATGCTCCCATGACTATAACAAGCGGTCGACCAATGCAACCCACATTCATTGGTTTACCGTCTTTATTTTCAGCGACAAATTCTCCGAGACAAGCATGAAGAATCGCTATGTGAGCGCACCATAAAACGACCATTCTTCCATAAACATAACTGGTTTGAAAAACTGCTATCCAGAGAAAAACCAGACCCAGAAAGAGATCCTGCAAATTAATTAAGGCAAAGAGCTTGAAACTTTTAGACTCAAGGGAATCAAAATACCACCCCTGACGCACATGCGAAGTTACAGATTCAACGAAGAAGTAAATAAACAACAGGCCAAATACACCTGCAAGTATTTTTCCTACTACCATAAATTCACCTGCGATAATTCTATATTTCAAACTTAAATTTTGCAAACCTTATTCACTTCCGAAAAGCGATAGTGGTTTTGATCTTGAAAAGTTTTTTAAATAGTATTACTTTAGTAAAAATCAGATATAGTGAGGCATGATATGGCAAAGGAAAAGAAAACAGAGAAGACTTTCAAAGCTGACAAGGCATTAAAAAACATTCTAGATATATTTAAAAAACTCAGTGCAATACCCAGGTGCTCGGGCAACGAAGAACAAATCAGACAACACCTGATTGACTGGGCCAGATCTCATAAATTCCTTTATATAACCGATAGAGCCGGGAATCTTATAATCAAGGTTAAAGGCAGCAAAGGCATGGAAGACCATGACCCGGTTATTCTCCAGGGGCACCTGGATATGGTTTGTGAAAAAACACCTGACTCAAATCATGATTTTGCAAAAGACCCTATAGAATTTGTCTTTGACGGCGAATGGCTCAAAGCCAACAAAACAACTCTGGGAGCCGACAACGGCATAGCAGTCGCTCTTGCCATGGCTATTTGCGAAGATAAAGAAGCTAAGCACCCACCGCTCGAGTTACTATTCACTGTAGAAGAAGAAACCGGACTTACGGGTGCCAAACAACTCGAACCAGGCCTTCTCGGAGGCAAACGCCTTATCAATATAGATTCAGAAGATGAAGGCATTTTTACGGTTGGCTGTGCAGGCGGGAAAGACACGCAGATCGAACTTGATCTCGTTTATGAAAATGTACCTTCCAACTATCAGGGGATGGTGCTTGAAGCAGCGGGAATGGCCGGCGGGCACTCCGGAGTAAATATTCACGAAGAACGGGCCAATGCTATCAGGGTACTGGTTAGAACGCTGATGAAAATTCGCGACTTTTGTGATCTTCGTCTCATCGGCCTGAACGGCGGCACAGCCCACAATGCTATTCCACGCGATGCGCAGGCAACTTTTTACATTCCTTCGGAATCTGTAGAGGAAGTAAAAAAACTGGTAACCGAACTCGAGATAATTTTTAAGTCCGAATTTGCCAACACTGATCCAAATCTAAAACTTAATATCGATTCTGTTCCGGTGCCTATAGATAGAAGAGGTATGATGAGTTATGTAACCATGACAGTTTTAGATCTGCTTTTTGCAATACCTCACGGAATCGCAGCCAGATCGACCGATCTGCCTTCGCTTG
>JBNJGH010000290.1:0-3095 GCA_051747585.1 Candidatus Rifleibacteriota bacterium | reverse complement strand
AACAAAAGCCATCAGAGAAGGAAAAGCCGAGCAAGATCCATTTGATATTCTTTACCCCGTGCCACCGGCAATTGTAAAATTGTTTATGGAACAATCTTTCACAAAACCGGAAGGTGAAAATGTGGTTGTCATACCACGTAAAGAAATTCCTGACGCAAAAGAGCGGGCAGCCTTCTACCGTGAATACGCACAAAAGGTAGTTAAGCCTTAGCACTTGTTTTTATCAGATAAATAGAGATTGCTTCGCTTCGCTCGCAATGACAGTTCCATGAGGGAGATTGCTTCGCTTCGACTCCGCTCAGCACAAGCGCTTCGCTCGCAATGACACCCTATTGCGGTCCCTGAGCGGAGTTGAAGGGGTCAGGCAACTGTTCACCTGGTGGTTTCGACTACGCTCAACCACCAATATACGATGACAACCACAAATTGTCATTGCGAGGAGCGTAGCGACGAAGCAATCTTTGATATTCTAAATTTTACTAGATTATAAAAATTACAAAAATGTCTTGAAACGATTAATATAAACAAATAGATAATTATTTTAGTTAATCAACTGTGATTGATTTGCTTACATTTTTGGGGACATCGGGGTGGACACCGTGGTTGTCAATTTCCAGGCGGTCGAGGTAATCCATTTTTTTCAGGCTCATCTTAAGTGCCAGCAGCTGCAGCACAACAGTGATCGAAAAGATGGGAAGTATTATCGAATCAGTTCTGGGTAAAGTAATATATCCGTAGCTGTAAGGATAAATAGAGCTCGGAGCTACAGAAACCGCTTCTCTAAGATCATTGTTATCTTCGGCTATGAGATAAACATTGGCACCACGTATTTTATGGGTATTAATCTGGGAAATAGTCAGATTAATATCAAGCTCTCGCGGGGTTGTAATAAAAAGCAGAGGATAATTATCATAAAGACTGTCGAACAGGTCGTAATTTTCAAAAATCTGATTAAAAATTTCCTGCTCTTCTTTGCTTAAATAATGAGGTTCTTTATCTTTAAGCGCATAATCAGAAATTGCTTTGAACATTCTTAAAAGACCACGGGGCCTCATTTCTTCTGCCTGGTTGTTTTCCAGGATAAAATTGAGCACCTCTTCTAGTCTGCCCTGAAAATGGGAAATAGAATCGAGACCAAAAACCGTGTTTACACCTAAAATAGTATTGGGCCCATGCTTAAACTCTGAGCCTTCGAATCCTTCGGTGTGATTTAAAACAATTTCTCTTATTTTTAGTGCACCTTCGCGGGCAATGCCCAGTATTCGAGTAGCCAGTATATGCATGCTTGGCTTTAAAAAGAGCTCTTCGGCAACAACTTCAAGTGGCTGATCAGTTGTTTTGATGGTACTTTCAATTAAATCCGGAATCTTTCTCATTTCTTTCATATGAAATTCGGAATTTTCAGAATCGTTAAAAGTTTCAGGGTTTTTCTGCTCTAAATGTTTTCTTAAGTTAATCGCCGCCATATATAAAACAAGCAGCTGATTTAAAAAGCTCTTGGTGGCGGGAACCGCAATTTCCGGACCGCAGAAAAGAGGAATGTAAAGCTGAGACTTTTCCAAAGCCAGGGTTGAATTAGTGTTATTTAAAATACATATTCGCCCCACCCCGGGATATTTCTGCTCTACAAAGCTGAAAACATCTATTAGATCTTTGGTCTCGCCACTCTGGCTTATACCAATAATAATATCGTTCTCTTTAAGTGACTGTGTGCATTGAGCCCTGAATTCACCCGGTAACAAGGGGGTTACCGATATGCCGGCAATTTCGTTAAAGAAAAGCGGAGCAGTTTTTGCGGCGTGGAACGAAGTGCCACATGCGAGCATATAAATAGAGCCCCCATTATTACGAGTCTTTTCAATTAACGAAACAAACTCGGCCATTTTGTTTTCGAGCTCTCTGATATTATCAAGCTCAAAAATTCCATCAATAAACTTTAGAATTTTATGAATAGATGCATCTTCATTTTCTTCCTGCATTATTTCGCGCAGATCCTCAAGGAATGAAGAAAAGCTGGATTCAAGTTTAAGACTGAAGTTTTGATCCTGGTTTGCAATAATTAACTCTTGTAAACATTTAACTGAAGGCGAAGCAAAGAAATCGAACGACCTGCTTTTTAATTCTTTGAAGTCAGTAATTCTGGCAAGCTGCTGAATTTCATCTTTTATAGTTTGATAAAGACCACTGGATTCATTTTCGCTGTTACGCAATATTCGGGTAACAAGATCGCCGCCATTAAAGAGGTTTATCAGCTTAAGACTGTTATAAACCTGGCTGTGAATCTCCTGTTCCATGAAATACTTAAACGGATGCTGCAGCTTCGTTTCTTCAACTTTCAACAAACTTCTTTGCAGCTGAAAATCAACCTTCTCACCGTTCCTTATGTCAAACAACTCCGCAGAACCGGCCCTGCAAATAACAAACTGCTTTTCTTTTATGGGAAGTAAAATTTTTGTCATCTGCAATACCGAAGCCAGGTCAGATGATGCAATGGTAAATTCGCCGGTTTGTTTATCCTGCCCCTGCCCTAAGTAAAGGCTGCTTCCGGCCTTGATCGCAACGATTCTTTCGGAAACCGGGTCGACAATAATTGCGGCAAAAGAACCGGTAATTTTTTCATAGGCCGAAGTTATAGCATTTTTTAAGGCTTCGAATCTTACCTGATCATCCTTCTCATCTTTAAAACGAAGATTCTCGGCAAAAAAATGTTCGATGGTATGAACCAGCATTTCGCCGTCGTTATCGCTGACAACCCTGTGCCCTTGAGATATAAGCCATTCTTTAAGCTGATGACAATTGGTAATGTTTCCATTATGGGCACCATAAAGATGAGTTTTGCACTTTACTTCGTGCGGTTGTGCATTTTCTTTATTAACAATACCAAAGGTTGCCCAGCGAACCTGACCGCAGAAAATATGACCCTTGAGCTTATCTATTTCAAGATCGTAGGCAACTTTGCTTGGAGCTCCCACGTCTTTGCGAACAGAAATATTGCCCTGATTGTCCTGAATTATACCACCTGTGGAATCATAGCCTCGATATTCAAGCATTTGCAGAAGTTTACATGCTTTTTTTCCCAAATCTGCATTCTGGTT
>JBNJGH010000289.1:0-3111 GCA_051747585.1 Candidatus Rifleibacteriota bacterium | reverse complement strand
GGACTTTATGAGCAACTCGGGATGCCGTTTACCGGGGGAAACGCCTCTTTGTTGCACCTCAATCTCGATAAACATCTTGCAAAAACAGTTCTTGCCTCTCGTGGTATAAGGGTTCCGCGTGGCGGACTGGTTACTTCAAAAAATCGTAGTATACCCGAAAATCTTGATTTTCCTGTAATAATAAAGCCTAATTCCGAAGGTTCCAGTATAGGTATAAGTCAGGAATCTGTGGTCGACAGCAAAAAAGATGTTCAAAAATTAATTAACAAACTGCTCGATAAATATCCTGCAGGGCTTGTCGTCGAAGAGTTTATCGTTGGGCGTGAACTTAGTGTCCCTTTTATTGAAGGGTATCCGGGTAAAGTTCTTGAAATAGTCGAACATACATTTGATTTGAATTGTCCGGGAGTTAAACACAATATCTATGATTATCAAATGAAGCAGGGCGGAGAAGCCGCAAAGGCAGTAAAGGTCGTTTGCCCTGCTGTTGTAGATAAAAAAGAAAAAAAAGAAGTTCTGGCTATGGCAAAAAGGGTTTTTGATATAATGACCTGCCCAGATATTGGCAGGGTAGATGTCAGATTGGATGAGAAGGGATTACCATATTTTATTGAGCTGAATCCTTTGCCCAGTTTTCATCCAAATGCATCGTTAATGACGGCGGCTCAAGCCCGTGGCCTGGATTTTCGCGATGTAATGAGATTAATAATACGTTCTGCAGCTAGAAGATATGGAATTGCAATTAGACCCGCACGGCGTGTAAAAAAAGCTGATCGCATGGTTGAGGCATCCCGACCGTCGGCTAGAGATCTCGGAATAACAGTTGGGTGTATGAAGCCCGGTGTAAACAATGCAATTACCGACGTAAAGGGAGTAAGGGTCGGGCACTTTACCAGGAATGAAGATGGTGTTCAGGTTCCAGGGGTAATGGAAACTTCTTCGGTTCGTACCGGCGTAACGGCGATATTGCCAGCAGGTAAAACTTATAGCAAGCGATTGGCGGCCGGTGGATTTATTCTCAATGGTATTGGCGAATTGTCCGGCTTAACCCAGATTATGGATATGGGCTGGCTTGAATCTCCTGTTCTTTTAACGAATTCCCATTCTGTAGGCAGAGTTCATTCGGGCATTATCAATCACATGACCAGAAAACACCCAAAACTGGGAGTGGAAAGTGATGTGATACTTCCGGTTGTGGGTGAGGCAGATGATTCCTTTTTGAATGATGTAAGAGTTGGATATTGTTCTGCAAATGATGCAGCCAAAGCAATTGATTGCGCCAGAACCGGCCCGGTTTTGCAGGGCTCGGTTGGCGCAGGTTGTGGAATGACCACCTTCGATTTCGCCGGTGGAATCGGCACTTCTTCCAGAATCGTCGATCTTCCCGAAGGAGGGGGCTATTGCATTGGAGTTCTGGTGCTGTCGAATTTTGGCAAAATGCGCAACCTTACTGTAGATGGGGCGGTAGTAGGTCGCGAGCTCGATGAGGAGTTCCCCGTAAGTGGCAGACGCGGAATTTCCGAAGGTTCCATAATTGTGGTAGTTGCAACTGATATACCCTTAATAAGTCGTCAGCTAAGTCTTGTTGCCAAAAGAGCTGCATTGGGCCTGGGGCGCGCCGGTTCTTATGCCGCTTCTTCCAGCGGAGAAATAATTGTTGCTTTCAGTACCGGCAATCGTGCTCAAAGGCCGTCTTCCAAAAGCGATCATTTTATTAATTTAAAATGTATTTCTGAATATCATATTAATGTTGTTTATGAGGCCGTTATTGAGGCTACCGAAGAAGCAGTACTCAATGCTGTATTCTGCTCGGGAGGAATGACGGGAAGGCAGCAGAGATGGTGCCCGCCCCTACCTGCCGACCGGGTGATCGAAATCTTGAAAAAGGGAAGAACAATTCATGAAAGTCATTGAGAAATATAATGACAGTATGCACAATCCATACTGGAAATATCAGCTTGGCCCAGAATCTTATGAAGTTAAAGACACGCCCAAAAGAGTTGAAGTCATAAAGCAACTTCTAAAAGCTGATAAAGAAAAATTTGAGTTTGTTACTGCTGATAAATTTCCTGAGAGAATGATAGCACGGTTGCATCCATATCATGATTACATAAAGAACACGGCTTTAAGTTTGCAGAGCGAAAACGAAGAATTCTATCCTGATCTTTTTCCCGGCGAAGGCGCGAATCTCTCAAAAAAAGTAAATTCACCACTGTGGGGAGGAATCTGGTGCACCGATGCTGTTACTCCAATAAAAAAAAGAACCTACGAAGTTGCTCGCGCATCTGCCGAAACCGCACTAACAGGCGCGGAGTTGCTTAAAAGCGGTCGTGAACAAATAGCCTATGCGCTTTGCAGACCTTCAGGTCACCATGCCGGCCCAAGGGTTTTTGGCGGCTATTGTTATTTTAACAATGTTGCTACCGCCGCAGAATATTTGTTGCCTTCGGGCAAAGTTGCAATAGTAGATATAGATTATCATCACGGTAATGGTACCCAGGAATTTTTCGAACAGATGAAATCTGTTTTTACTGCTTCTATTCATGGTGATCCCGAAGAAGAATATCCTTATTTCTGGGGTTATGGTGACGAAAAAGGTAAAGGCCAGGGATATGGTGCGAACCATAACGAACCCTTGTCAAAAGGAACCAAAGGCGAAGCTTATCTGGAGGCAATTGATAGAATTAACGACAAAATTAAAGCCTTCGCTCCGAAATATTTGATTATAGCGGCAGGATTCGATACCTACAAAGAAGACCCCATCGGTGGTTTTTCTTTGCTTGAGCAAGACTACCTCGAGATTGGGAAACGTTTTAAAAGCTTGAACTTACCTGTGTTAATATGTCAGGAAGGTGGGTATAATCTTGACGCTCTGGGTTATTGTGTCAAAAGTTTTTTGAAGGGGTTCATCTAATTTTGAATGAAAGATAAAAAAGAAAAACTCTTTCAGCGGGTGGTAAAAGAAGCCTGCCGGGATAAAAAAATCAGTAGCGATGAGTTTGCTATTCTTAAACGTCTTGCCGAACTTTTAGGGTTTGAAGTTGATTATGCCAACGAGCTTGCAGCCGAAATAATTGATTCTTTTAAAGCCGGAAAACTTAAATTCGAGCC
>JBNJGH010000288.1:0-3121 GCA_051747585.1 Candidatus Rifleibacteriota bacterium | reverse complement strand
AAGAAAATAACCACAGAGCTCACAGAGTTGCACAGAGAATCTTTTTCAGCCATTGTTCTCAGCCTTGCTCATCATTCAGAAAAACATTAATGCTTTTCTGAATGATGAGCAAGGCTGAGAAAGCCGGGCGGTGAAACCGCCGGCTATTTGTCCACGGGACAAATCCTGGCTGAAAAAGATTAAAAAATAAACTCTGTGCCCTCGGTGGCCTCAGTGGTTTAAATTCTATATTTGACAGAAAGAAATTAAACCGAAGATTTTGGCAATCAGCTAATAATGATTGGCCGAGAATATCTGTGGTTGTAAATGGTTGATTTATCTCATCGTAATGTTTACTTTACTCTCTTACAATGACACCCTATTGCGGTCCCTGAGCGGAGCGATGCACTGAGCGAAGTCGAAGTGTCGAAGGGACCAGATAATTGTTCACTTGGTGGTTTCGACTACGCTCAACCACCAATATACGATGACTTATTGGCACCCGGTGAGCTTTGTCTATTTCAACAAAAGCTGGTAGCCGGTGACCGGTAATAGCTGATAAGTTTGCTGGAATTATTATGAACAGGTGAAAATATGATATATTTAATCAGGGTTTGCCTGGATATTTTGTAAGAGAGAGGAAAAATGTATTCAGAACGATTGTTAAAAATGCTTGAAGCCAAAGCGCGGGTATATAAAGTAATCTGGCTATTGTTGCCATTGCAGATTTTAATGCTGACGGCAGTTGCCTGGGTTATACTCAGATTTGCCTTTCACCCCGAACCATTACAAGAAAAGGTGCTTTTGAATGTTTTTACTTTCATTTTTACCGGCGGAAGCCTTGTGGTAGTTATTTTAGGAATAAAAGTGCGCGGCACTCTGTTTAATTCTAAGCTTACTGAAGTAGATTCCGGAGTTGACCGGGAGTTTGCCTCTGCCGATGCCCGGGAGGGCCTGAAATCCCTGAGCTATACTGAGTTGCTGATTTTCAAAGCTTTTCATTCTGCACTTTCAAGAACAATTTTGCTTTGCGCCTTTTTTGAAGCTCCGGTTATATCTGGGTTGGTGTTGACGTTGCTTTCGGGATCTCCTGCTTATTGTATCCTCGGGTCTGCAATCAGCCTTATATTATGGAGAAAATATATTCCTGCTCCTGTTGCTTTTCGCAAAGAATTTTTTGAAGTCGTTGACGAGCAGCTTAAGAAGTTCGGGAAACCAACCGAATGAAAGCCCCGGATTGTCATTACATATCGGTGGTTGAGCGGAGCGTCGAAACCACCAGGTGGATGGTTGCAGGGTGTCATTTATATTGGTCATTGCGAGGAATTCTGCGTAGCCTTGTGCGAAGCAGAACGACGAAGCAATCTTTGATATGCTCAAATTTGGTACATAGCAAAAAATACAAAAATGTCTTAAAACAGCTTTTTCCAGCCGTACCCATAATGGATCTACTCAAGAACTCACTGTAAAATTTAGAAACACTAATTTTTATTATAAATTGCTTGCTCATTTTCAAATTTGAGTAATACTCAAATATGGTATGAAAAATTATTTTGCCCCAATTCTTATAATTATTCTTGTTTTTTGTTTGTGCATGGCGGTTCAGGCTCAGACCGAACTGCCTGTTCCCAACGACCTGCGGCGTGAACGAATTTACAGCATAATTTTAAGCAGGTTTTACGATGCGGATGAAGCAAACAACTTTTATAATCGCGAGCACATAGAAAAGGGCGATCCTCATTTTCGCGGCGATCTTAAGGGTGCTGCCGAGCAGTTGTCTTACATATCCGGTCTTGGTTTTACTGCCGTATGCGTAACCCCGCCGGTCGAAAATCGCGGGGGACTCGATTTTATGGGCTTTAACGCCTATGACTTTACTCAGGCTGATCCCAGGCTTGAATCAGAAGATTACAGCTGGCAGGATTTTATCGACGAAGCTCACCGTCATAATCTCAAGGTTTTCCAGACTCTTGTGCTGAATCATACCTGTAACTATGGCATTCGCAATGAGTTCTTTGTTCCGCGGTTGCCGTTGAAGTTTTATCGCGGCGATCTAAAGCCTGAGTGGCCTTATGTTTTCAATTTCGGCAATTACAAGGACAAATATCGCATGGATAACGACAATCCCTGTGCACCTGAATGGTTCAAGGCTTACCTTTATCGCGATCAATGGGGTGCCGGCCCGCTGGTCGATCAGGTAACCGGAGAGACTTTTCCCGAATACAATCTTCACCCTGAGCGCTTTTTCGATACAGATGAAACTACCCTTGATTCAGAGCTTTATCATACTTATGGCTGGCTTTCTGATGATTCGTCTGTCACTCAGTTTATTGTTCAAAACCAGCATCTGGATAAAAATTCATTAGACCTGGCTACCGAAAACTGGCGGGTAAAAAATATGTTTATCGAGCTTGGCAATAGATATATCGACCGTAGCGTAGACGGTTTCAGAATTCAGTTTGCCAGGAATATCGATCGCGATGATCTTCGCCATATTACCGATGCCTGGTTGCAGAGAAGGCCGGATTTGATGATAATTGCCGATGTTGCGCCTGTTCAGTCCGGTTTTGGCGTTTTGTATGATGAGCAGGAGCCTTCGCAGCTTGTGCCCTGGTGGTATACCAGAACTACTCAGGATGCTCTTTTGCCTGATTCCGGCAAAGCTTCAAACATAAATGTATTTGATTACGGTCTTTTTAAAGCTTTTGCTTCTTCAATAACTCAGGGAATGTATCAGGGTCTGGATGATCTTCTGGCTAAAGACTGGGTTTATGCTGACAGCCGTTCGCTGGTTACCTTTTTTCATAATTATGATCTGGGCCCTGAGCCCGGAAATCTGACCAGATTTTCAAGCGACGAGTGGAAAGCAGCCTGCGCCTACAACCTGATGTGGACAATAAGAGGGGTTCCATGTTTGCTGCAGGGCGAGGAAGTCGCGTTTCAAAGAGGAATGCCGCAAAAGCTTGTTTTGCCCGAAGATAAGCTTTCCATGACCGGCAAGGCCTATTTTGGCGGGCATCTTGAGTCTGACCAGATTGCAAATACTCAGTCACACGAGCTTTTCAAGCAGATAAAGCGCTTGAATCAGTTCAGAGAAAAGATCCCGGCTTTATCTCTGGGTTTAATGGAAAACGGCAGCGAA
>JBNJGH010000287.1:0-3138 GCA_051747585.1 Candidatus Rifleibacteriota bacterium | reverse complement strand
CTGTGCGCTCTGTGGTTATTTTCTTTGTGGCTTTGAGACTTGGTGTGAGGAATGTTCTTTTTCTTAAACAAGTTTATAGTCGCTGACCGAGAATTGCTGTATTTTTTTTTGTGGCTTGGGTGTGAGGTGTGGTAGTATATATTTACAAAAAAAAATAATGTCTGACCTGCTAACAGTAAATTTTATAATTTAAAAGACCGGAGAGATCACCCCTCATATTAATTCCTGGAACACCCAAACGTTGCCAACTACTCAGCACATGTCAGACAAGTTGTAGAGAGTGGGAGGTAAACACATGCAAACAAACTATGACGGTTCAACCTCATTACAGCACCGGGTTGTAAAGTTTCTGGAGAAAAATCCTGATTCCGGTGCCGATGTATCTGAGATGTCGCCGGAGAGGCTTATTGAAGAGCTTCATATTCACCAGATCGAGCTGGAAATGCAAAACGAAGAACTTCGTCTTGCTCGTGAAAATGCAGAAAGAACACAGGCAAAGTACATAGACCTGTATGATTTTGCACCGGTAGGTTATCTTACCCTCAAAGAGAATTTGAAAATCATAGAAGCAAACTTAACTGCGACTAAACTACTTGGTATAGAAAGGTCACAAATTCTGCATCAGCCTTTTACCAATTTTGTTGATCAGGAATTCCAGGACATCCTGTATTTCTACCTGGCCAGGGTTCGGAAAAGTGAGGTTCATGAAGCATGCGAGCTGAAACTAAAAAAAGATGGTAAAAAGCCCTTCTATGTTCTCCTCGAAAGCATAGCAACCCACTGTAAAGAAAGCGGTCGCTCCGAGATTCGTGTCTCGCTTAGCGATATCCACCAGAGCAAACTAGATGCCATAGCTTTAAAAAAGAGTGCCGATCACATAATGGCACAGGAAGAAGAAAGAAGCCGAATCTCTCAGGTGCTGCATTCTGAATTCGGTCAGGCTCTCGTTGCTTTGAAACTCTTCATTGTTGGGACTTCTTCCGATCTCCCTGAAGAGAATCAACAGATGCGATCTGTTTTCGATAAAATCAAGGTTCACCTGGACAAAATCATCAACAACGCCAGAACTCTTGCGCATAGGCTATCACCACCAAGCTTGAAATATGTCGGTTTGATTCCGGCAATAAATGAAATGGTTGAGTCGGCAACCACCGAGAAATTGCAGATTCGTTTTTTTCATAAAGGGGACGATCAGGCATGCTTTAAAAAGAAAGATATTATTATCTATCGCATTATTCAAGAAGCGCTTCAGAATATTGTGAAACACTCTGAGGCGACCCGAGCTCGAGTTTGTATCGTTTTAAAAAAGAAGGGTTTCACTCTAAGCATCAAAGACAATGGCAAAGGTTTTGACCCATCTCTGCAACCTTCCGCAAAGGGACTCGGACTGGCTCTCATGAAACAGCAGGCTGCACTTATTCGTGGCCTGTTAAGTATTAAATCTGACAAGGGAAAAGGCACATTACTTAAGCTCAGGGTGCCGATTAAGGAAAAAAAAGCGATATGAAAGATTGTAAAATTATTCTGGCCGACGACCACAGCCTTTTTCTTGAAGGCCTTAAAAGCGTGATCAACAAATGTCCTGAATGGAAAGTTGTTGGCGAGGCCAAAAACGGAGTAGATCTTCTTTCCATACTTAACAGGATTCCGTGTGATCTCTTGGTGCTGGACATAGCCATGCCTGAAATAGATGGTCTGACTGCTTTAAAAGAAATCTCAATCCATTTTCCAGACATCAAGGTACTTGTACTTTCAATGCTTAACGATTTCACTCATTTCGAGAGAGCAAGAAGCCTGGGAGCCGCAGGTTATATGTCGAAAGAAGACGCCGGAGATGAATTGTACCAGGCGATACAGAAAATCCTGAAGGGCGAAATGTATATTGCGCCATCAGTGAAAAATCTTTTAGCTGAGCGCCAGCTCCATAATATTGACAACGCTAACACACAATCAGTCGAAATACTTACCAGAAGACAGAAGCAGGTTTTAGCCATGATTGCCAGAGGAATGACCAATAAAGCAATCGCTCTTGATTTACGAATAAGCATTCACACGGTTGAAAATCATCGTGCCAATCTTTCCCATAAACTGGGTGCAAAAAATGTCGCATCTCTGGTTCAATTTGCCATCCAGAAAGGATTGGTTTAATGACAAAAAAGGTCTCTCCCCCACAGTTTCCTATTGTGGCAATTGGCGCGTCAGCAGGCGGGCTGGAAGCACTGGAAACTTTTCTTCGCTCAGTACCGGCCAACTGCGGAATGGCATTCGTTGTAGTTCAGCATCTTGACCCGAACCGTCATGCGCTTTTGCCCGAGCTACTGCAGCGTGCTACCCCCATGCGGGTAAGGCAGGTTACCGACCGGTTAAAAGTGCAACCTGATCAGGTTTACGTGATTCCGCCCAATCGAGACATGTCACTTTTGAACGGCTCGCTGCATCTGTTTGAGCCCGCCGAAGCCCACGGCCTTCGTCTTCCGATCGATTTCTTTTTTCAATCAGTAGCGCAAGACCAGCAGGAAAAAAGCATTGGGGTCATCCTTTCAGGAATGGGTTCTGACGGCACTCATGGTCTGCAACAGATTAAGGAATATGCCGGGGTTGTTTTCGTTCAATCACCGGAATCGGCAAAATTTGACGGCATGCCGCGCAGCGCTATCAACGCCGGACTGGCCGATGTGGTAGCGACTGCCGAAGATCTCCCCGCCAAAATCATTGCCTTCCAGAAACATGCCCCTCTGGTGTCCCTGTCCGATAAAAGTAAATTCCGTGGTGGAATTGAAAAGGTGGCATTAATTTTAAGAGCACAAACGGGACAGGATTTTTCCCTCTATAAACAGAACACAATGTCACGCCGAATAGAGCGCCGTATGGGAATTCATCTGATTAAAGAACTTCCCGATTACATAAAATTTTTGCGTGAGAACCCTCAAGAAGGAAAGCTTCTTTTCAAAGAATTGCTGATAGGTGTCACCAACTTTTTCAGGGATCCGCAAGTCTGGGAAAAACTAAAAAACGATATTATTCCTGAACTCATCTCCGGCAATGAATCGCAAAAGACTTTGCGTGCATGGGTTCTGGGGTGTGCCACCGGCGAAGAAGCTTATTCGCTTGCTATAGTTTTCAAAGAAGCTATGGACG
>JBNJGH010000286.1:0-3139 GCA_051747585.1 Candidatus Rifleibacteriota bacterium | reverse complement strand
TGGCAAAAGAGAGCCTGTTGCTCCGGTAGAAACTTCTTTTTTATCCGGTCTTGAATCATTCGAGATTTATTTTTTCGATGGCGTTGACTGGCTTCGTTTGACCGGCATATCTGAGCTTGTGCCCCAGACTGTGGGTATTTCAGTTCGTTTTGTATTCGATTCTGATAAAAATAACGAGCGGCAGGAATTTATCGAAAGTGCATTTATTTTACCAAATGAAACATTCAAGAATGAATAACAGCAAAAGCGGAATGGCTCTGGTATCGGTTCTGCTTATGTCTTCATTGTTGATCGCGCTTTACTTGAGATTTCTCGATAATGCAGGTTTGCGGGCAAGAGTCGACTCGAGGCGTGATGCCATAATTCAGACTCAATGGGCTGCACGCGCAGGGGTAGATTATGCCTTGAGTCTTCTTTTCGAAGATCGCAGCATTGCCGACGGTTACACCGAAAGCTGGAAAAGCAAAACCGATGCTACTTTAAATGACCCGCTCATGTTCGGAGTTTGCAGCTGTACGGTCGAAGTCATCGACGAATCATCCAAATTGAATGTAAATCTGGTTGAGCAGGGAATTTTAACCAGAACCCTGGCATACTACGAGCTGGGTATCGAAACTAATGATACGCTTGTCGGCGACAGCGAAAAAATGACAGCTTCGGCGCGCCTTGCTCAACATATTCTCGATTATATTGACGAAGACGACAGTCCCCGGCCTTTTGGCGCGGAATTTTCCACTTACATGCTCCATGACAAAAATGAACCCGCAAACAAGGCAATGACCGATATAAGGCAATTACTTGAAATTCCGGGCATTACTCCCGATCTCATGGTTGCTTCGGGTACCAGGCCCGGGCTTGTAGATCTGTTGACCGTCTATGGCAAGGGGGAGATTAATATCAATACAGCCCGAGAAGGTATAATAAGAGCTGTTCCAGGTTTGCCCGAGGGGTATGATTATGAGCGCAGGCAGGAATTTTACCGCCGACTTTTTTCGGCAAGACCCTTTATGCAGCTTGCCGGATACACTAATTTTATCGTAGCCTTTGACTGGAGAATTAAAAAGGATTACACCAACAGGTTTATAACCCACACAAGATGGTTTAAAATAAAAGCACATGCTCAGTATGGGGAAGCGCATCGTAGAGTTGAAGCAATGGTCAGGCGCGACCGCCCCGGCGAATGTCGTCTGGTCAGATATATGGAGATTCCGTGAAAGTTTCTTATAATATAGCTTTTGTAAATAAAGATCGCGAACTTCAATGGTTCGGCCCGGCGGGCAAAACCCTTGTTGCTCTGGATGCGCCGGTAGAAGAAGCACAAAATATAATGATTCTGCCTTCCGGCGAAGGTTTGCCTTTTCAGATTGAGTTGCCCTTTGGCGACAGTAATAAAATTCGCAAGGTAATTTTTCAATTTGTAGCCGACCAATATGCTGAGGTTGATGAGACCTGGATATTTTCCTGGAATCTCAACCCTTTAGAGCGGCACTCAGAAGAAAATGCAGATCAGACTGCCCATAAATGGCTTATAAGTGGCGTTGCTTTTCCTCCACAGTTTAAACCCGAAAAACTGGCCCCTGAAATAGACTGGCGCCTGGCTGTGCCTGATGTTTTTCTGCTGCCTGCATCTGAAGCGTCGGCTTTTCATCTTATAAGCCCGGTTGCTGAGTTTGTTGCCGTATTCAATGGCAAAGATCAGATACAACGTATAATTAGTGATTTTTCGTTGCCCCTTATGCCGGTTTTGGCAGCAAATAAAATAGAAGAGATTCTTGAGTTCAACTTCAGTCAGTCTGCCTTTGTAATCGAAGAAAAGATTACAAACTTTCTCGAAAGCAATCCTGAAATCGATATTTCAGGCTGGCATTTAAAAAATCGCAGCCGCTCGCTTAAAATAAGTTCGCTGGCCCTTATAATACTGGTTGTCGGCCTGGTTTTTATCGGTCATTTTTTTCTCTGGTTCGAAACTTATTTAACCGAAAATGCTGCACAGCGAACCGGCGGATACATCAGCAAAGCTTTTAATGAGGTTTTTCCCGGTGTTCCGGTTGTTGATGCTGTCAGCCAGATCAGGCGTAAAATTTCAACTGCAGAAAACAGTCTTGAAGAAGCCGGTTCTCTTCCAATCATCGCCTGGACCAATCTGCTGAAGATTGTTGCTGAATCTTCTGAACTGCAGATAAGGCTGGATAGAATCAAAGCAGACAGCAAAGCTTTTGCTCTTTATGGTTTCGCTCAAAGTTACTCGGCTTTGACCGCGTTTCGCCAGGTGGTTTCCGGCGATAGCCAGGTGGCGGATCTGCGTATGCCTGAGACCCGTAAGCGGGGTTCTGAAGTCTTTTTTGTTCTGGAGGCGACATGGGTGGATTAAAAAGCTGGTGGAGCAGGTGCTCGATTCGCGACAGGCGAGCAATGACTGTTTTAATGGTTGTTTTGCCGGTTATTTTGTTCTGGTATCTGGTGACCGTGCCGCTGCAGGAAAGATTGCAGGTCGCGCGTCGGGTGCTTGCAACTCGTCGAGACCAGGCCGCCGAGGTGCAAAAGCTTTTGCAGAAATACAGATTTCTCGAGTCTCAGCTCGAAGGGGTCGAGTTCAAGGCAGATGATGCCGTGGTAGCTGAACTCGAAAAGGCCTTTCAAAAGCTCAATGCCACTGATAGCAGACCGCTTTTGAATCGCACCAATGTGGTTATTTTTTCTACCCGCCAGCCGGCAGCAAGGGTGCAGCTAAAAGAGGCTCTACCCACAACCCTGTGGGAAACTCTTTCATTGATTTCTTCTGCCGGAGTTTATCTGTCCCAATTTGAATTAGAGGCAGCAAACAAAAAAAACTATTTTAACCTCGACCTCAAAGCCTGGCTCCCCAAAACAAAGAAATAAGATATATTTCACCACAGAGCTCACAGAGATTCACAGAGAATCTTTTTCAGCCATAGATTGTCCAGAAGGACAATCAGCCGGCGGTTTTACCGCCCGGCTTTCTCAGCGACAACGACCTCTTAGAAAAACACTGGTGTTTTTCTAAGAGGTCGCTGTCGCTGAGAATAATGGCTGAAAAAGATTTGAAAATCATCTCCGCGGCCTCGGTGCACTCTGTGGTTTTTTATTCTTTCTTCTTTTGTCTTTGTATTCTTCGCGC
>JBNJGH010000285.1:0-3149 GCA_051747585.1 Candidatus Rifleibacteriota bacterium | reverse complement strand
TGTCCTGTGGACAAATAGCCGGCGGTTTCACCGCCCGGCTTTTCCTTCTTCAGCAAGCCTTCAGAAAAGCACGAGTGTTTTTCTGAAGGCTTGCTGAAGAAGGAAACAATGGCTGAAAACGATCCTCTGTGTTCTCTGTGCGCTCTGTGGTTATTTTCTTTGTGGCTTTGGGACTTGGTGTGAGGAATTTTCTTTTCGGAAATCAATTGATAAACGCTTAGCGAGAGTTGCTATTAGACAGCTTTTATTTTGCGCTGCTTTTAGATACTATAGAGTTAGAAGCATAATCGGAGGAACGTTTTTGTCTGAAACTTCTAAAACAAATAAAGTCGTAAATGCCAACTATGTATTTATTCAGGCATTCAAGCTATATCAGGAAGCAAAAAAAACAGACAAAACGAACTATATAAAGGCCTTAAATCTTTATAAGCAGGTGTTAGCAACCATTGATTCGATTCCCGGCAAATTTCCGAACTCGGACCTTGCCCTTAAAATTGCCCAGCGAAAATTTCGTATCGGCGAGAGCACCTATAAAACTATAGAAAAAAGAATTTTTAAGCTCAGAAAAAAAGCGGTAAAACAGGAATTACTAACGATTTTGCACGACTGCGCCCTGAACCTCAGAGACCAGGATATAAAAGCCGAAGCACTTGGTGAACTTGCAATCCACTTCTGGCAAAATAATCAAAAAGTTTTTGCACTGCAAACCTTTGATAAATCATTGCAGGCAATTGAAGAAATCAAAAATAACAATCGCAAAAACATTGCCTTGAATCGTCTGGCTGTTAGATACGCCGAGCTTGGTCATTTTGAAAAAGCACTTACCCTGACTATTTATTTCAGCGATCCACTCGAGCAGATAAGATTACTTACCGACCTTGGAGTGGCCTATTATCATCACAAAGTTCCGGTAAGAGCTCGTCAGCTTTTTAACAATGCAATTGAACTTACAGAACGTGAAAAAGATACCGAAACAGTTCTGGCAGCAAAATCATGGATAGCACTGAAACTTGCTGAGGGCGGCGAATTTTTTAGAGCCCTTGAAATCGGTGATACGGTGGAAGATGCAAATGCCCGGGGTGCAATAATTCAGCAAATTGCTGAAAAACTTATTACCAGCGGAAATTTTTCGACCATACAGGAAATTATAAGATTCATACATGAGAAACAAGTAAGATCTGAATTAATTACCAGCTTGGTTACCCGCTATTCTAACGAAAGCTTTTTTTCCCAGGCCCGTGAATTCTGCGAAATGATTGAAGTACCGGCTTCAAAAGCTCGAGCTTATTTGACAATTGCCAGGAACTATAAAGGCGAGAAACTCAACAATATTGCGATGCAACTTATTGATAAAGCTATCACAATTGCCCGTGAAGAATCTGATGTAGAAAACCAGATACACCTTTTCAGCACCGCTGCAGAGGTAAGCAAAGAATTTCATGAAGAAGTCAGGCTCTGCGAATACATTAAACTCGCTAAAGAAAAAATAAAAGAGATGACAGACAAAAACAAACAAGCAAAGTTTTATAGTTTTCTTGTCAGTGTCTGTCTCAAAATCGGACAAAGCAAATTAGCTATAGATATTTGTGAGAAAATTTCTGAAAAAAATTCCAGATATCTTGCCATGGTTGAGCTTTGCGGGCACTTCGCTTTTCTGGATAAAACTAAAACAGCAATGAGCTATGCCGATAAAATTGAAGACGATCTTATAAAGATTAAAGCTTATTTTAAAATTATCGAACAAAACCCTGCCAACAGAAACTTTAAGCTAAAATCTGACCTGATTGAAATGATAATAAAAAAATCTACCCAGCTTTCAAAAGATACGGATCAAATACTGGCTGACTGCGCCATGCTCGTAGCGAAATTTGAAAAATTTCACCAGGCTCTTCAACTGCTCGAACACATTAAATCCGAAGATATACGCAATGATCTGATCTGCAGGCTCTCAGATTTTAAATTTAAAACAGATTTTTTCACAGAAGGCATAGAAATTCTAAGATTGATTCAAAACAACGACATAAGAATCAATAAACTTATAAATACCGGCCTTAAACTGCTGGAAAACAAGTTTGAAAAAACAAGCTTCAAGCTTGAAGACTTTCTTCCAATAGCATTCTCATTCTGGCTCGAAGAAAAAGAAGCTTTTGATATGGAACTGAAAAAATAAGAATTTCAGTTAAGATTTGCCGGTGCGTGCCTTGAAATGCGGGGAATCGCCCCAGCCACCAAAACCTACAGTCTCACCTATTCCAGTAATTCTACGGTTCAAGCAATTGCGGCACATTGAAGCATTTTCATCGGTGCATGGCTTATTTTCGTAAAGTTTGTAGCCTTCGCGATATTTGGTATCGGTAGCGTTGGGCATAATTACATTTGCGCCGGCCTGCAAGCCCAGTTCGCGACCATTATGCTTTAAAGCCTGTAAGGCTGTGGTTGCCGCAATATTAACATCACGTAAAAGCAGACGAGTCAGGGCAATCATTTTAAGACCAAGCTCCAAAAGCTTTTCTTCAGGTTGATAAAATGCATCATGATACTTATAAAGTGGGGTATCTTTATGAAAAATAAACGGCCCCATTCCTATCATGTCGGCATCGATCTGCTTAAAAAACAAGGCATCTTCGGCCAGGTTTCGCAAAGTCTGGAATGGCAGCCCGATCATGACTCCGGTTCCAACCTGATAGCCAACTTTGCGCAAACTTTCAAGACATCTACGTCGTTCCATGTAGCTGTGATCTTCCGGATGAAGCTTTTCATAAAGATGGGGATTACTGGATTCAATTCTTAACAAATATCTATGAGCACCCGCGTCAAACCACCTTTTATAAGTTTCTTCGCTTTGCTCGCCCAGAGACAAAGTTAACCCCAGTTCGCCATTAGTGCGGCGCTTGATTTCTTTAATAATTCTTTCGACCCTGTCAACAAATTCAGGATCCTGGCGCTCGCCGGATTGCAAAACAGCACTACCGTATTGCGCTTCCCAGGCCCATACAGCCGAATCTATAATTTCCTGTTCGGGAATTGTAAACCGATCGACATCTTTATTGCTTTTGCGAATTCCGCAATAAAGGCAGTCTTTAGTACAAACGTTACTGAATTCGACGATACCTCTGAACCAGACCTTCTTACCCACATTTGCAACTTTT
>JBNJGH010000284.1:0-3154 GCA_051747585.1 Candidatus Rifleibacteriota bacterium | reverse complement strand
GCCAAATCGTACCTGGTCCGCTGTAATTTTACAAGCATTAGGTTGGGAGGGTGCCATTGGTAGCAATCTTGTTGTCAAGCTCTATGCCAATGGTAAGCCTATCAAAAATAGCGAAGACTTCTATTTTGGTCAACAACTAATGCTAACAATTAAATTGTTTAAGGCCGACGACACGGAAATCACCAATTTTGTTGTTGATCGCCCGAAATGGCAGATTGAAGCTCCTGTAATCTCAAAATTAAATATTGCTAACGATTTTTCAACAGGCGAATATAAGGATTGGTATGGTGAAAATGCCACGGCAACATATTTTTATCTTTTTGATTATGATCAATCAAAAACTACAAAAACAATCAGTTTCAATGGTGAAATCATTACTCCGGACTTCAAAACAACAGCATCTGTTACGAATATACTCAAATATAAAAGACCAAAACTTATTGAGCAAAACTTTACTTGTAATAAACCAAGTGTGGCAACTCTTACGACTGATGGTAGATGGTTTGTTGGTTTTGATAGTAAGATTAAACAAGGAATCGTTTTCAAACCAAACGTATTAAATGATTCGGGCATTAACTACAGGGTTAATTGTTTGCAGCTTATAAAAATTGACTGTGAACGCGAAGTTGCTTCTGAAGGTAAAATAATAAAGGAATTTCTTAAAACTACCTTAAAAAAACAAAAATCCATAGAAATTTCATCAGACTATTGGTTAGATGCGTCTTACCCTGGCAGATTTGGTAATTATGGTGATATTCCTGTTTCTTCTTCTTCTGCCGAGCAAGTCTTAGAAAAATTTTACAATGATTCGCCAAAAGTTTATTTAGAGGATAAATTAAAGGATGTGCGTTATGTTAAAGCTAGAATGGATTTTTACTTTTTTATTCTAGCTATGCCAGACATAAAAGGCAGTGAAAGATTTCCAATCGGGAAAAAAGTTAAATGGTATTGGGAAGGTTCTGCAGAAAAAGTATCCGATTCATTATGGCTTCCAGCTAGCCATTTAAATTTACCAAGACCAGAACAATTGGAGCTTCATGCTTTGCCCGGTTGGTCTAATATTTCTACGAGCACAAAGCCTTTAAAGTGGCTTCAAAAGGAGGAAAACTAATGCTTAAAAAGTTTTTTTTGTTTATTTTAATATTTTTACTTCCAGCTATTTTGTTAGCAGAAGAAAAGCTTACAATTAAACTATTAACGGAAAATAAAACTATTTTTCTTTATTTAAAAAACAATACTGCCAAAGATATTGTAATACCTGCCAATTTAAGGGGCTGTGTAGTTCTTTGGTTGCTTTTTACAAAAAATGGGGAGTTAATTCCAGACAGATTTTGGAAGTTAAAAAGCACAATGAGGGATTTAAATATCCCTTATTCAACACATGATTGTGTGTTTTCGATTGCGGCAAATGGCCACACTTATTTGGCATCTTCAATTTTTAGTCCAAAGCCATCTCAAGTTGTAGCAGATGGCAAATACTATATGCTCTGTATTGTTCGAGATGTGTTTGATAAAAAAAAGAAAATACAAGTGTCTAATATTGTAGGCTTTCATTCAAAAAATAACTGGATTTACTCGCCATATCAGGTAACCAGATCTGAAATTCCAGAAACGGTATTACAGAAAATAGATGCAGAAATTGAGAAAATTAAAACAGAAGCTCCGGTTTCAGGCAATTTTTAATTTTAGAGTTACAATACCACCCGGGTTTATTTCCCCACATTAAGAAAATTTCATACTATTGAACACAAATTCTCATGAAAACATGCAAAAAAAGCGGGTTTGTGGGATAAATACAAAGATTATCTGCAACAACACAAATAACGTAGAATATTTCACCCCACCACTCAACCCTAAAACTTTCATGTCTCAGGAAACAGACCAACGAACTTTTTCAGCCCATTCGCGTCTCTGTAGACCGCTTCAGCTTTTCAGCAACCCTCTAAAAACCACAAAACCCCGCACCACCGCCGCTAAAACCACGCAAACCAGCCTCCAGAACCACAAAATCGAAAAACAACCCAAAAACAGCCTAAAAAGCTATTTCCAACAACCCAAAGCACCATCCGCCCACAGATCACATGTCCGAAACAACCCAATCACCCCACCCGTAGAGACGCGTTGTAACGCGTCTCTCGTGTTAATGCGTCCCACGTTTTAACGCTATGCCCCCCGCATTTAAGGCCAAAGTTGCCTTAGAAGCTATTAAAGGAGATAAAACTCTTTCAGAACTCGCTCAGCAGTTTGAAGTCCATGCGAATCAGATCGTTCAGTGGAAAAAGGAGCTTCTTGAAAGAGCAGATGAGCTGTTTGAAAAGGGCAAGCGCAAGGACGATGGGCCAAATATTGGGGAATTGCATGCAAAGATCGGCGAACTGACCATGGAGAACGATTTTTTGGCAGGTGCGCTCGGTCGCATGGGGCGGCCGAGCGGAAGCAAATGATAAATTCAAATGAAAAATTAACAATCTCACGCCAGTGTCAGCTTCTGGGGCTTTCTCGCTCATCTTTTTACAGTCATAACAAGCCTGTTTGCCAGCAAGAACTAGATCTTATGCTGACAATTGACAAGATTCATCTGGCATTGCCGTTCTATGGAACCAGAAAGATACAGGTTGAGCTTAAAATAAATGGTTTCTCGGTTGGTCGAGGCAAAGTCAGGCGGTTAATGCGAAAAATGGGCTTAGAGGCGATATATCGTAAGCCAAGAACATCAATCCCCAAGCCAGGCAACCACATTTATCCTTATCTGCTGAAAGATCTGCAGATTGAGAAGGCCAACCAAGTTTGGGCGACGGATATTAGCTATCTGCCGATGGCCAAGGGCTTTGCTTATCTGGTCGCGATTATAGATCTTTACAGCCGAAAGGTAATGTCATGGCGACTATCAAATACGATGGATGCATCGTTTTGCATCGAGGCGCTGGAAGATGCAATTCAAAGATTCGGCCCACCGGAAATCTTTAATTCCGATCAAGGCAGTCAGTTCACATCAGATGCATTTACAAGCGTTTTAAAGGCCCATGGCGTTAAGATTAGTATGGACGGCAAGGGGCGATGGGTTGACAACGTTTTTATCGAACGCCTGTGGCGTAGCGTAAAATATGAGGAGGTTTATTTAAAGGCATACCAAACAATGAAAGAAGCAAGGCAA
>JBNJGH010000283.1:0-3189 GCA_051747585.1 Candidatus Rifleibacteriota bacterium | reverse complement strand
GCCCCGCTCGGCAATAATATCAATAATCTGTTCAGGGGAAAATTTGACCGATCCCAGCAGGTTATCGCTGTTAACGGCAGGAGGGCTGACTTTGGCAGTTAAAGTTACGCTGTCGTCTATTACCGGCGCATTCGGGCTGCCGGGGATTCCGCAGCCGACAAGCATGCCTGCGAAAGCTATAAGAAAAATCGCAAAATTACGCTTTATGTTTATCATTAGATTTGTATGCCTTTTCGTTTTAATTTTTCTAATTGTAGTACAAAAAAGCCTGATAATAAAGAGCCTGAGTTAGCGGGTTGGTTTGGTGATGGAGGCGTAGGCAGAGTGGTTGTGTATGGACTCAAAGTTTTCGGATTCGACAAAATACCACTGAACTCTTTCGTCACTGTTCAATTTTTCTGAAACTTCGCGAACCACGTCTTCTACGAATTTTGGCTGGTTATAAGCCAACTCAGTTAATTCTTTTTCATCGCTTCGTTTAAGCAGAGAATAAACAGGGCTCGAAGCCGAATCTTCTGCAATTTTAATCAATTCTTCAAGCCAGATGTGATCAGAATAACGCACCCGAATTCGAACTACAGACCGTTGGTTATGGGCGCTCTGCTCGGAAAGTTCCTTAGAACAGGGACAAAGGGTTGTTACCGGCACATCAACGCCAAGAACAATATCTTCTTTTTCTTTTAAAGTGGCAATATAATAGCAGCAATATTCCATCATGCCTTTTGCGCCGGAGACAGGTGCCTGCTTCTGAATAAAATAAGGAAAAGAAACTTCCATATTTGCTTCTTCTGCACCCAGATGGGCTTTCAATTTTTGCAGAATCAAGCCAACCTTATCAATATCCAGTTCACGATGATGCTCGTTAAGAACTTCAACGAATCTGCTCATGTGCGTACCGCGGGAATGATGCGGCAAATTTACCGACATATTTATTTCGCCGACCGTATGCTGAATTTCTGCAGCACGATCTAACACGCTTATCGGATATTTAAGCCCCTTAACCCCGACTTTATCTATGGGAATATTGCGTTCGTCCCGCTGGCTCTGGACATCAATCACTGAAATTCTCCGCGCGGTGTTCTACGGTAACAACGGTTTTAACATTTCCTCTGGGGTTAAAATCGCCGACAACTTTCATGTATCTGGGTTTAGCGCATTCAACCAGATCATCAAGAATGCGATTGATAATTTCTTCATGAAAAACATATTCATCGCGAAACTTATTTATATACAGCTTAATAGATTTAAGCTCTATTATAAGCTGATCAGGAACATAGGTTACATGTATGGTGGCAAAATCAGGGTAACCATACATGGGACATTTGCAGGTAAATTCAGGCAGAGTAATTGAAACTTCATAATTACGATCGGGATAATGGTTTTTTACTCCGAGCAGTTCAGCCTTTTGAATTTCTTTTTCGCCATTTTTTAATTCTTTTGACATTTATGGACCTCATTTTGAATAATTTGCTGTTTAATTCCCGCTGCAAAAATCAAGCATAGCGGGTTGGATCTTCTACACCTGCTTCAGTGAAACCTTTTTTACGCAAAATGCAACTGTCGCATTTACCGCAAGCCAGCCCTTCTGAAGTAGGGTCATAACAGGTATGAGTTTTACCGTAATCTACTCCAAGAGCTACGCCTTTTTTAATTATCTGCGCCTTGGTTAAATCGATAAGCGGCGTATGAACACTGAACTTCCGGCCCTCGACACCGGCTTTTGTCGCCAGGTTTGCCATCTTTTCGTAGGCCTGAATGAATTCGGGTCTGCAATCGGGGTAACCGGAATAATCAAGAGCATTCACTCCGATAAAAATGTCATAAGCTTTAACAACTTCCGCCCAACCGAGAGCGAACGAAAGAAAAATCGTATTTCTGGCGGGAACATAAGTAACCGGTATATCTGAATCGGCTTTTTCGCCGGCTTTTGGAACAGGGATATCTTCGGTTAAGGCCGAACCACCAATAAGACCCATATCGATCTGCATTATAAGGTGCTGTTTAACATCTGCTTCTTTGGCCAGTCTTTTTGCCGCTTTTAATTCCGGGTAATTACGCTGACCATAGCGAAAACTCAAAGCATAAAGTTCATAACCGGCTTCTTTTGCTATTGCCAGGACTGTTGCCGAATCGAGTCCGCCGCTTAAAAGAATAACAGCTTTTTTATTCATTACCTGCCCCTTTCATCCTGCCAGAGTATTTTATGCATCTGTAATTGAAACCGAACCGGAAGTCGGTCATCGAGAATCCATGCTGCTAAATCTCGGGGTTTACATTTATCTGAAACCGGAGAAAATAAAACAGTATTTTTAGAAGAAAGCTTATATTTTAAAACCAAATTTTTTGCCCATAGATAGTCCTGGTAATCGTAAATAACAAATTTTATTTCATCGAGAAGAGAAAGTCGATCGAGGTTTGGCAGGCACATTTCTTTTTCACAGCCGCTGCCAGGGGTTTTAATATCTACTATTCGTATGCAGTTAGCTGTGTTTAACCTGCTTATATCAAGCGATCCGTTTGTTTCAATTAAAACAGTTTTTCCGGCATCAGCAAGTCTGTCTACCAGTTCGGGAGTTTCTTTCTGCAAAAGAGGTTCGCCACCGGTTATTTCAACGAGTTCGCAGGAATATTTCTCAACCTCATGCAAAATGTCGTCAATACTCATATCTGAGCCCTCTTCGTAGGCATAGGTGGTATCGCACCATTTGCAACGCAGGTTACAACCGGTAAGACGGACAAAAACGCAAGGCCAACCCGCGCGGGAAGACTCTCCCTGAATTGAATAAAAAATTTCGTTAACTTTGATCATTATCTGCAATAAGTAACCGAGCAGGTATCTGATTCCCAGACGGTTACCTCTTTGATTTTTACTTCACCGGGAAGTTTTTTATCGATCTGATTATAAAAGAATTCGGAAAGATTTTCGGCGGTAGGATTAATTTTATCGAAGGGAGAAATCTCGTTTATATTCTGATGGTCAAAGACTTCCCCTGCCTCTTTAAGGCATGATTTTAAATCTTTAAAATCTATGGCAATACCGATTTGATCAACTTTCTCGGCTTCGACCTTAACAACAACTCGCCAGCGATGACCATGCAGGTTGCTGCATTTTCCCTTGTAACCAACGAGGTGATGCGCGGCATCAAAGTGGGTTTCTGTTTGAAGTATATACAATTTACTTACCTTCTT
>JBNJGH010000282.1:0-3260 GCA_051747585.1 Candidatus Rifleibacteriota bacterium | reverse complement strand
TTTGCATTCAGGTTTTCGCTTGAAAACAGCTCAACCACAAAATACACAGTAAAAATTGGAATTATAGAGCAAATTAAAAAAGCAAGCCATAATTTGACTGAAAGGAATCGATTGATAAAGCAATTGCCGGCTACTGTCCGGAAAAAAATAAATATGGCAATTAGAAAAGCTAGAACGATAGCAAGATTATATTTTTTTTGACTGGTCAATGAATTACGGTTGAATTTGTTGAAGATAGACAATCTATAAGTTTTATTTGCGACTCTGGTAATTTCTTCATTTAAAACACCTATTTTGGGTTGATTCAAAAATCCGGATGAAAATGTATTTGAATCAATTTCAGGTTTTAAGGTGAAGTTTTGAGATTTTGAAGTTTTGCTTTGCAGGTCAGTTAGGGCGACGGCATAATCTTTAGTGGCATAAAGTTCTGAAATGATTTTGGGTTTGCTCGATAATTCCCGGGCAACAGAAATTATCAGCATACCTGCTATTCTATAAAGTTCTTTGCGCGAAGGCATTTTTAGTTGAGAAACATTTTGGCTGAAATCAAGCTTTTTAAGCTCATCATTTAATTTGTAAATATAACTACAGAAAAATATTTCATGGTTGCCTTCTATTGCGGCATCAATAGCGGTCCCAAATGTTTCTGCATAGAAGGTGCTAACGGTATGTTTATTTCCCAGAAGAGCCGGAATTTCTAAAGCAAGCTGGTTTCTTAAACCGATTCTTTTTAAATCGTGGTCATAGTTAAATTTGTAATGAGCGAATCTTTTTAAAGTTTCGAGCTGCTTGGGTGCCCAGCCTTTTTTATGAATGGCTTTTATGAAGTTTCCATTTAAGGGATTGTTTTGATATTCTTTGCTTTTATAGTTGTCAAAGTGTAAAAGAGCAATCCGTTTGACAGGTAGACCCTGCTGTTGCAAAGGCTTCAAGCTGTTTATAAGCTCATTGGTCAGCAGATCTTTTTCGTTGTTTTTTTGAACAAAATCAATTTGTTTCTCAAGTCGGTCTATAATATGATTACATTTTGTTTCAATTCCGACCTTTTCCACTGCCTCACATTTTAATTGCTCTATTACTCTTAGATTCTTTTCTTTTAATTTAATTCGTTCGGAGCTTAAAACAGCATCTGTTGTAAATTTGAAGCCTGAATAAATTCCTGCCAGGGTAAATACGATAAAAATAAAAATCGATATAAGTGAAAATTTTCCGAGGGTTGGTTGTTGCTCGTCATAGGAATCTTGCTTGTTTTCTTTTCTTGAGACTGAACCTTTTTCCTTTGAAGAGTCTTCTTCGCTGTCTTTTATTAATTCTTTATTTTTTATTTCGTCGATAAAATAACCGGTTGAATCATCTATTGGCGCAAAGGTAATTCCCTGATTGGCAAGTAAATCAGAAAGTTGCTGGTCTACGATAATTGGAAATTGTGGATTTTTATTTGATTGCGATTCAAGATCTGCCGCATATTTTAATGGTTCTCCTACAACAGCATAGTCGAGACGGGTATCAAGGCTGCCTACGCCACCTGAATAAAATTTTCCGATCGAAAGGCCCACCCCGAAATTGTAGGTGAACAGGTCGTTCTGGCTTCGTTTATGATTGATTCTATGCAATTCTATATTCATTAATGATGCAGCTTTAAAAGCCCTGAGCGCATTTTCTTCGCTACTTATATTTTCTTCTGGAAAGACAGCTTCAATGGCGTCACCAATGAATTTGTAAATTCTTCCGCCATTTTTAGAAATAATAGTAGCCATTCTGGCAAAGTGTTCATTAAGAAGTTCGGTGATCTTGTCAGGGTTGTGCTTTTCACAAAGTCCGGTAAAATTTCTTATATCCGAAACCAGTGCAATTCCAGAAAAAGCCTGACTTGTTAAGACTCCATCTATCTCCTGATTTTGGGATAACGCTTCTATCGCGTGGTCTGAAATTAATGAGGCAAGTTCTTTTCTTTCCTTAAGACCATTTGCCATTCCGGTAAACTCCTGGGCGAGCTGACCCAGCTCGTCTTTATTGCTTACCGATATTTTGGTGTCAAGGTTGCCTTCAGCCACTTCGTCGATTGATTTTTTCAACCTGGTGATCGGGTTTAAAATAAGGTTGGCCGACAAGTAGGCGGCAAGCATAACAATGGCAATTGCAATAATTACTATAAGTGCAAAAATAAAAATCCTTCTGTCAATAGATTGATTAAGAACAAAATTGTCTGCAATTCCAACTATTACAGTATTGGCATATCTTTTGGACGGATAAGCTACAATTGAATGCTTATCACTGCGCGAGCTTAAAAAGCTGCCACGAAAATAAGCGGTTTCTGCAAAATCTTCGGCCATTTTTATCGATTCGGTTTCTAAATGGCGCAGATTTTTGTTAATCAATTCGAAACCCTGCGGTCTTGATTTAAATTGAAGAAAATCAAAATCGGGATTGTTAAGAGCTAAAAAGTCAGTAGTTTGTTTAAGCGATCTGGCATTTATGTCGGATTCGTCCCAGACAATTAAAATGGCATAACGCTCCATGCCGTCGATCTTAATATAGTCGTGCATTTGAGTTGCCGTATCTTTCCCTCTTTGCCTGACTATCGGGAAAGATCTTCGCCTGCCAATCTGCTCAATAAGATCATTGGTCGTAACAGAGTAATATGCCTGGGCGGCAAGGGCGTCGTGCTCGCTGGTGGCAAGCTTTTTCAATTCGAAGTCGGGGTCGGCTTCCTTCATGCGACGCCTCAAAAAACCAACTACAGGATATATAAAAGAATCTATAAAGGGTTTTAATTCTTTTTCTTTATTTTCCTTATACCATTTGAGTCCGGTACCACCATTATCTAAAACAGTAAAGCAGATAATCGGTAGTGAATTTTCCCGTTTTAGAAACCGGTTTAAAATAAAATTTTCAACCTTTTCACTTTTGGGTCCAAATTTTTTCAGCAGACTGCTAAATTCAGGATCTTTTATCAAATTACTGAATGTTGTTTTGTATTCATCGCTGATCTGAGCTTTTCTTGAGTCATATTGCTTAATACTCATCAAAAGTTTTGATACGGTCTGATAATGTATCGCTCTTCGATACTGGCTTAAGTAACCAGATGAAGCTATTAATAAAAGGCTCAAAGGCAGAGTTGCCGCCAGTAAAAATATTATTTGAAAACGAAGTTTAAGTTTTAATTTCGGCCATTGACCAAACAAAAATCCTCTTAGCAAAAGTAATCCGATTAATGAACAACCTATAATATTGAGCACATATAGCCAGCCGGGCATTGG
>JBNJGH010000281.1:0-3262 GCA_051747585.1 Candidatus Rifleibacteriota bacterium | reverse complement strand
GAGAGCACAGAGTGCACCGAGACGATTTTTTAATCTTTTTCAGCCAGTGTTCACATCAACAGCAAGCCCTCAGAAAAACACCAGTGTTTTTCTGAGGGCTTGCTGTTGATGTTGAAAGCCGGACGGTGAAACCGCCGGCTGATTGTCCAAAGGACAATCCATGGCTGAAAAAGATTCTCTGTGATTCTCTGAGGGCTCTGTGGTTATTTTTTGTGGCTTTGAGGCTTGGTGTGAGGCAAATTCTTTTCTGAAACAAGTTGATAGTCGCTGACCGAGAATTGCTAATAAATTTCCGGGATTTGACCGGGGCGCGCTATTCCTGTATATTCTTTTCTCAACTTGGCCGCACCCTTAAATTTCACGGAGTCACAGATGCAGATGTACAACAAAAAAGAAATTGATCGTCGAAGATGTTTTGGAATAATCAGTCACCCGGATGCCGGGAAAACAACTCTTACCGAGAAGCTTCTCCTTTTTGGTGGAGCTATTCAGATGGCGGGGGCAATCAAAGCAAGAAAAGCAGACAGGCATGCAACCAGCGACTGGATGAAAATTGAACAGGATCGCGGCATTTCGGTTACAACTTCGGTAATGAAATTCAATTACAAAGATTATGAAATAAACCTTCTCGACACCCCGGGGCATCAGGACTTTTCAGAAGACACTTACAGGGTTCTTACTGCGGTTGACAGTGCGCTGATGGTTATCGACAGCGTAAAAGGAGTTGAATCGCAAACCGAAAAACTAATGTCTGTTTGCCGAATGCGCAACACTCCTATAATGACCTTTATAAACAAACTTGATCGCGAAGGACGCTCGGCACTGGATTTAATTCAGGAAATTGAAGACAAGCTTCAACTTGAATGCGCCCCCCTCTCATGGCCTGTTGGCATGGGAAAAAGTTTCAGAGGCGTATACAATTTGTTTCGCGATGAGCTGGTACTTTTCAATCCGGGACAGGCTCGCAAGCCTCAGGACAGGGTTACAATAAAAAGTCTTGAAGACCCAAGAGTAGACGAACTACTTGGCGATCAGGCAAATGACCTTCGCGATGACATAGAATTGCTTCAGGGTGCAGCAGAACCTTTTGACCAGGAACATTATCTCAAAGGGAATCAAACGCCGGTGTTTTTTGGCAGCGCATTGAATAATTTTGGGGTTCAAGAATTATTAGACGCCTTTGTCGAGCTTTCTCCTCCACCGACAGACCGGCCTGCAGAGAATCGCCTTGTTTCGCCATACGAAAAAGATTTCAGTGGTTTTGCTTTTAAAATCCAGGCAAACATGGACCCTGCCCACCGTGACAGGCTTGCTTTTGTGCGTATCTGCTCGGGAAAATTTACCCGTGGAATGAAAGTCAAACATCATCGTCTCGGCAAAGACATTACTTTCGCCAACGCAACGATTTTTATGGCGCAAGATCGACAGAATGTTCAAGAAGCTTACCCGGGTGATATTATTGGCATTCATAATCGCGGTACCATTAAAATAGGCGATACTTTCACGATTAAAGAACCGTTAAAGTTTACCGGCATACCGAACTTTGCTCCCGAGATTTTTAAAACTGTGGTATTAAAAAATCCTCTTAAGTCCAAGCAACTTCACAAAGGGTTGCTTCAACTTTCAGAAGAGGGCGCAGTTCAAGTTTTCAGACCACTGATCGGCAACGAGTTTATTCTTGGAGCTGTAGGGAGCCTGCAGTTTGATGTAACCATGGCTCGACTCAAAGACGAATATGGGGTAGATGCAGTGTATACTCCAATGGATTGCAGTGTTGCGCGTTGGGTCACCTCTAAAAATGAGCAAAAGCTTGAAAGTTTTAAAAAGCGCTATAAAACGAGTCTGGCAACCGACACCGCAGATGCTTTAACCTTCTTAGCTCCCGACAAATGGCGCTTGAATTACATTATGAGAGAATGGCCGGAAATTGAATTTCATGAAACCCGGGAACATGAATAGTTAATAAAGAAGACTTTTAATAGCCTTATCAAGCTCAGCAACATCGAGGGGTTTTTCTATACACTTTTTTATGCCGGAATCCTGTAGCTTTTGCTCGTCAAGTTCACTTATAAAGCCGGAACAGAGAATTACCGGCAAATCTGGTCTAATAGAAAGCATTTGACGGGTTAATTCATCGCCATTGATCTTTGGCATCATCATATCAGTTATCAAGAGATCAAAATTGCCCGGTCTGTGTTGAAAAGCCTTCAAGGCTCTTTCGCTGTCTGTGAATGAAGTGACTTCATATCCGTATCTTTTTAACCCCATACGATAAATCTTACAAATCATTTCTTCATCATCCACAACAATTACCCTAGTTTTCTCGGTATCAGAGTCAGAATTAGAAATATTTTTAGCTTCAATTGATTTTTCATCTTCAGACAAAGGAAGATAGACTACAAATTTAGAGCCTTCTTCGATTTTTGACTCGACCTTAATGCAACCGCCCATTCTTTCAACCATGGCCTGAATAACGGCCAAGCCGAGACCGGAATTGTTGTTGATTTTGCTGCTGGTAAAAAACGGATCAAAAACCTTGCCGATGTTTTCAGGTGGAATACCGCAACCACTATCTATTACTTCGAGACAAATCCAGAGCCGACCCGGGCGCTTATTACCCAATAGTTGCAATTCATAAAGGCTGGGTTCTCTTAGTTTAAAGAGAATTTCACCCTGGCTGCGAATTGCTTTAAAAGCATTGGTGCCAAGGCTCAGTATTATCTGCTGTAACTGATTTGCATCAGCTTTTACATGCCCCCTGAAGTCTACTTCAGTAATCAAGCTTATTGTTACCGGCAAAGAGGCTCTAAGCACCTTTATCGTTTCTTCTAAAACCCTGGCAATTTCAACAGGCTTCTCATCAAAGTTTCTATCACAACTGAAAAGTTTTAGTTGTCTTAAAAGCTGTTGAGCACCATCGATTTTATTAAGGCTATCACCCAATAAAGCCTGCAAATTACGAGAAACATCAGAGCTCTCAGCTGCATTTACCAGCATTCCGGTAACATCGGCAAGAATAGCTTCAAAGTCGCTTACAATGCTAGCGGCCATCGCAGAAACAGCCTGTAATTTTTTTGAATGCCGGAGATTTTTTTCGAGAAGAATTTCGGAGGTAATATCCTTAAAAAATATTATATTGCCACTACGACTCTTGATGTTAAAAGGAGAAATAGCAACATAAAAGTCTTTTAATTCACCGTTTCTAATTGTGTTTTTTATCCTCCCGGACCAGCTTTTTTTAAGCTTAAGCAATCTGCGAATT
>JBNJGH010000280.1:0-3282 GCA_051747585.1 Candidatus Rifleibacteriota bacterium | reverse complement strand
ACGTCTTGCCGAACTTTTAGGGTTTGAAGTTGATTATGCCAACGAGCTTGCAGCCGAAATAATTGATTCTTTTAAAGCCGGAAAACTTAAATTCGAGCCGGCTAAAGAAAAAGAAAAATTGTATCGCGACTTGCTGCTTGCTTTTTCCGATGATCATGTAATTGATGGCAATGAATCAGAATTACTGGAAAATGTAAGGCAATGGCTTGGCCTGCCTGAATCAGAAAACAAAAAAGAAAAGTCTGAATCTGTTATTAAGCCCAATGGTGATATTACGCCATTGAGATGTGGTGTTTGTGATGCCCAGGTGCCTTTGCTGCGAAAACCCGAAGTTAAATGCCCTTATTGCGACAATCTGGTTAAAATACCAGACACCTATCTGGAGGCTTTGGCTTCCCGCACCAGTTTTGAGCGTCGAAAAAAACAGGCAGAAAAACTTTTCGAAAAATTGCAGAACCCGCCAACTGCTTTTGAAAAAGCAGTGGCAGAAATGAATGAAAGAGCAATATTGATTGCTTTTGTTTGTAGCCTGGGCTTGATTATAGCTCTGGTTCAGGCTCTGGTTTTTTATCCTTTAGATTGGTTTTATGCACAGTTTCTGCAGCTGAACATGTCAGATGTAACACCTTTCTGGCTACCGGCAATGCTTTCCACTTTTTTTACCTTTCTCCTGGCAGTTGTTCCTTTCTTTTACCTTTATATTGTGCGGAGAAAAGTCCTGTCGTTAAAGCACATCAAAATTGCCCTTGCAGCCAAAGTCCCACAAAAGCATTCTGACCCGGCAACCTGTCGTTCTTGTGGCAGCCCTTTAGAAGTTGCACCTGACGCAGCAGGGGTTACCTGTCCATATTGCCAAACCGATAATCTACTTCATGTCCCGGAAGAATGGCTGAAGGACACCAGAGAAACCTCTATAAGAGTAGGAAAAAGCGCTGTTACCGCAGACAATATTTTTAAGCGCGAAACCCGCCTTGGGTATGAATCTATTGTATCTGTATTTCTGCTTTTTTTAGTTGTTGGCGCTTTTAACAGGTGGGTTGTAAGTTTTCGCCAGAGTTCAATGGTTCTGCAACGCCAGGCAAATTGGTTAACAGACTATTCCAAAGAAATTGAAAACAGAGAAAAAATAAGAATTTTCAATAATCCAAAAGGGAACTATAATCTTAATAACTGGATAAAAGATGCAGGAAAAATTGACGAGTTCTATCTGGCTCTGAAACCAGGTGAAAAAGTATTGTTAAACTGGGTTATAGCTTCTGACACTGTAAAAACTAAAAACCATGGAGAACTTGAAACTGCCATGTTTCTGGCTAAGAGCTATTCCGCAGGACTAAATCAACTCATAGAGCAAAAAAATATAAAACTCAATCAAGTCGGTGAATATAAAGTCGATCTTGGCGGTTGGTATAAATTCAAGTTGTTCCAGAACCAGATGCGCAACTTTAGCCTGAAAGTGAGCATCGAAGCGAATAAAACTGATTTATGAGCCAGATATTTGTTTGTAATTTTTGATTTAAATCAGTAAAATAATAGAGGAGGCTCTATGACGGCTGTTTCATTTAAACACACACCAGCACCAGGCAAATTGGCAAAATTATTGGGCTGGATTTCTTTTCTGGCGCTTTTATTTGCAATCTTCAGAATTTTTGAGCAGAACCCAATTCCTCCAGTTTTTACAACCATTTTTGCGATAATTTTTCTTTTATCAGTGATCTTGACATTTTTAATTGAAGGCGAGGTAGTGATACAACCCGTCAACAAAAAAATTGTTTACAAAACCAGGTTCATGGGTCGCGAGAGTTCCTCGATTATTTCTGATTTTAAAAAAATCCATGCAATCGGAGTTAAAAGTTCGACAATGTTTTTCAACGCAAAGCAAGGTCTTCAGGGGACTCTTGATAACTCCATGATTTCAAATAACAAATTCTGGGTCGTTGCTCTAACAAATGAAGGCAAAATTATCGAACTTTCCGATCATTTAAAAGAAAATCCTCAAGCGCTGAACGCAAGTGGAGAAAAAGCAGCTAAGCTCATTGGGTGCTCTTTTTCAGCGGGGGCTATTACCACAAAGTTGAAGCCTGAAAGAAGAGCTGATGGAAAATATCATTTTGTATCCGAAGAATTCGACCCTGTCCAACGGCAAAACCTGTTCATTCTTTCAGCCGTAGTAATAATACTGGTTGTGGCTTATATTTTAGATAAATTAGCCAAATAAATTATTTTGTTTTAAGCGGAATAAAAACAATATCGTCATCTGTGTTTTCTTTTAGATCAGGTCCGGGGCTGAAGAGAACTTTTCTGCTTTCAGGGCTGTAATTAAAAGGTTTCTGCGTAAATACATCGTTTGGCATTTTGATTTTTATCCAGTTTTCAAGCTCCTTTAAATCTTTTGGTAAGACTTTCCAGGCTTGTTTGTATGATTGCAGAGCAAATACAACAATAGCTCCTCTTAATGCGCTTTGACTCAGCCTGTCTTGTTCCAATGCCTTTGAAAAGTTTGGGTAGCAGACAACCAGAAACAATTGAATCAGCAAATCTTCTGGAGAGAAAAAATATTTAATCGAGGTTGCTGAGAATATCTGTTCCTGTAAATGAGCGATACTGGTATTTGTCTTATTGAAAACCTCTCGGGTCTTGGAATATGAGTCACCTTCCAATGCTTCAATTAAAGGGTTATAGTATGGGTTCAGATATTTTTTATGCAATTCTTTGTCACTGCTTAATGCTCTAAAGGTTGAACGATTCAGGTTTGGGTCTTCGGGGTTGTAAAGGCTGGGTATAAGTTGTTTTTCATATTTGATTACTCTGGTCAGATCTGGAATTTTATTTTCCAGCTTTTTTAAACGTGAAATCCATCTTCTGGTATCTTCGAGCGATAATTTCATATGTCTGGCTGTCTGAATAATTCCTGAAGCAGCAAGCTTTCTTAAAGCAACTCCTATCATATGGTTTATCAGGGTCATGCTGGTCTCATTATCTCCGGTTTCCATTATATAAGAGAGCATGGTTATAGCAGTGAAACAAGCCATAGATTCATTATATTTATGGTCTGCAGCCAGCGAACAGCCCAGAAAATACCAGTATCTTGAAACTCTTCTTAACTCTTTGTAATTATGTATGGGTGCGTTAAGATCAATTGGCTGTGGAACTTTCATCGGTTCAGGAAGAGATTTTAAATTGGTGGAAACTCTATTTAAGATTTTTTTTCCGGTTTCCAACCTGAAGTTGTCGGGTAAAGGTTCAAGGGCTTCAGCTATAACGCTTAGTTTTTGTGAAGGCTTT
>JBNJGH010000279.1:0-3292 GCA_051747585.1 Candidatus Rifleibacteriota bacterium | reverse complement strand
AAAAGAGGCTATCCATCTGAAAAGGAAATTCCGGGTCTATTACCAGCAATTTGGGATAGAATTGAAAAACGATTTGAAAAAATCTATCCTTACTGGTCCTACCCCACCCATGTTAATAATTATCGGAAATATATGACCGAGCTTGCAAACCATTGTAAAACCGTTATTCAGGACGTTCCATTCCGAAAATATGCAAATAAAGCATATAAAATCCTTGAAAAAATTTACAGGTATTGGCCTTCCAATGCAGGGCCAAAACTTTTAGAATATAACGAGATAATGAAATACAATCGTTTGGCCGCAAAGAAAAAATTATAAAAATAAGAAATTTCGCTAAAACTAGAAATTTGCTCAAAAGTGGCATTCGGGACACCTTACTTAATTATTGCCTTTTTGAACGAAGCTATCAGCAAAGATACCCGGGAAAAACTTCAAAAACATGAGAGCACTGGAAGACCACCTGGAAATAAACAGTTTTTAGACAAACTTGAGAATATAACAGGTCGAAAGCTTAAACCCCGAAAGCCCGGGCCAAAGATAAAGGATCCTGCAACCCCCTGTCAGCCCAAACTTTTTTGAATTATCTTTAAATCCAGAGTTATTAAAAATCAACAGCTTTAATTAATTAAAGAAGAAAGTTCCTGAGTTAAGTAAGGTGTCCCGAATGGCACTAAGATAAGAAGTAATATTTTGCGAATCGTGCTCGTGATCGTAATCCTAATCGTAATCGATTTAAATGTTGATTATTCGATTACGAGTACCGCTTCGCTGATTACGAGCACCGCTTTGCTGAGCACGAATAAAACAACAGTGCTTTAAATATCTCCTTAACTTAGTGGCATTCTAAGGTGTCCCCGGAATACTGTAAGGTGTCCCCGGAATACTGCGGAATACCTGCGATGCCGGATCTGCGGTATTGCGCCCTCAGCGCCCGGCACTCTTTTGTGCTCAGGTTTAACGTTAGGCAAAGAAAAACCGATTACGGCAAAAGAAGTTTTTACAAAATTCTACGCTGGTTTTGAAGTTTTGAGCAAAAGGTTTTAAACAGACTAATCTCTCGTATACCGCATATAGAAGCTTTCGAATATAAATGAGAAAATAAAAATTGCGGCAAAAACTTCCAGAGAAAAGCTTTCTTTCTGAACTTCATAATATACAAGCATTGCAAAGGCAGCAGAATTACCTGCAATTCCTGCTATTACTGGCAGAATCTTGCTGTTAGTTGTTTCTCTTAGTTTAAAATTTGCTGGGATCGGGGGACACCTTACTTAATTATGACGGTTTCAAAAAACAGCAGATAATTAGCAATCCAATTCCCTGATTACTAAGCGGCCATTTCCCGGTTTTGCCGGAACCAAATCTGAAAATCCCTCATTTTTTCTTGCCCGCCCTGCCCTTTTTAACGTTTTGAATTAGTAATAAAAAATACCTAGAGGATACTTGCCTTCTAAATTCCATCTTAAAGAACCGGAATTTTAAACGGATGAATACCTTTCTGCAAAAATCTAAACTAAACAATTTGCACCTTATAGAGTATAATTTCGCCTCCAAAATAGACAAAAGTTGTTTTATATGTTATAATTAAAGAAATAAAAGGAAAATAGAAAGGAGAATCTGCCATCGAAAATTTAGAAAGCAGACAGAACGACAAATTCACTACTGAAGGAAATCTTGTATTTCATCCTTTTCATGGCGTTGGCCATATCGTAAAAAGTAATGTTCCCAGAGAGATCCAGGGAGAAATAAGGTATTTCACCATTGTTCGCTTTCCACGCAGACAGTTGAAAGTAATGATAACCGACACGGATGGCTCATTATTGACGGAGCTGATTCCAGAAGAAGAACTTGATCAGGTAATTGAAATTCTGGAACAGGAAAATCAGTCTCTTGATAAGTATCCGGACAATTCAACCAGACGTTATGAATGCCTGAAAAAGAAAGTATTTTCAGGAAGCCTTCGGAATATGGCAGAAGTTATCAGAGATCTGGTTCTTCTAAAGCGCGAGAAGATTCGGGTTTCGCAACGAGAACGGACTCTTGGCAACAAGCTGCAGAAATCGTTTATTGATGTGTTAGCAAGAATCAAAAACCTCTCCTGGGAAGACGCCGAACTACTGCTGAAAGAAAGTCTCCAGCTCGGTTAAACCTTTGCCAGCCCTAACATGAATAAGAAGGAGATTTAAGCGTGAGTATTGTTAGTCAGATACGCTATGTAATGGCAGAGAAGAAGATCAACTCCATAAGCGACCTTCAACGAATAACCGGACTGAGTCGTAATGTTCTCAACAAACTGTTCCATGAACAAAAACTCGAAGGATTAACGCTGGGAACACTGCATCAAGTTTGCAAAGCACTCCAGATCCAACTGGGGGACCTCATCGATTTTGACCTGTCCGATCCTCGTCCGATCCGATCTACTATGGGCAACCGACCCAAGTGGATGAAGAAATCGGATTCCAGGAAATAGTTCATCCAGCCTCGGACATACAGCGCCAACTTTTTAAGGCGGTAATAGAAAGAGGTTCCCCAGCTTAGGGGTTTAATTTGCATACCCAGCGCCAGAATGATTATTCCTTACTTAACCGGCAACAATTTTTGAAATTGCTTCTTCTTGCCCGGCCGGTCTCGAGTTCCGGGGACACCTTAGAATACCACTAAGTTAAGAAGTAAAAATCTGCGAATCGTGCTCGTGCTCGTAATCCTAATCGTAATCGATTTAAATATTGATTTTTCGATTACGATTACCGCTTCGCTGATTACCAGCACCGCTTCGCTGAGCACGAATGAATCATCTGAGTTTTAAATATCTCGTTAACTTAGTGCCATTCGGGACATCTTACTCGACTAAATAAATTTTGACCATGGCAATTGAATAAAGTGTCCCTCGAACCCCATTTCCAAGGATTATCCGGGAATGGGCTGTTTATTTTCTAAGTTGTAGGCTTATTGTGAAGATATTGATGCATCTTTGAGCTTCTTGTATGCTTTCGAGCCTTTAATGTGCTTGTTGTCTTTGGCATAATCAAAGGCGGTTTTGCCTGATTTGTCACGCGCATTTATATCAGCGCCGGCTTCAACTAGAATGGTTATAATTTTTGGTTCAGAATTATGGGCAGCTGCCTGCATCAGTGCGTTTTTTCCAAGTCTTTAACTAGCATTTATGTTGGCTCCTGCTTTAATCCGAGTTTTAATAATCTCTGGATTCTTATTGTTTGCAGAAGCCGAAATAAGTGCCGTAAATCCGTATTTATCGCTTTCATTTATGTCGGCACCAGATTTTAAAGCTTTTTTT
>JBNJGH010000278.1:0-3303 GCA_051747585.1 Candidatus Rifleibacteriota bacterium | reverse complement strand
ATCAAGTTATTAAGCGGCGAAGGTGATGAAAAAATTACCATAAAAGTCTGTGTGGGTACCAACTGTTTTGTAAAAGGGTCTCAGGAGATTCTTCGTTACTTGACAGATTATATAAAAACAAAAAATCTTGAAGACCATTTTGAAGTCAGAGCTACTTTTTGTTTCGAAAACTGTGGCGGTGCACCCAATGTAATGATTGGCGACCAGCTTATATCTGAATGTAGTTTCGAAAAACTCAAAAAAGTTCTGGATCAAAATGTAGAGAGTCTGCAACTTGGCAAATAAATAGATAAAATGGTATTGAAAACTTCGCTTAAACCTGTCATTGCGAGGAGAATGTCGACGAAGCACTTGTGCTGAGCGGAGTCGAAGCAATCTCATCGTTTTGAGTAATTTTCAGTGAGGTTTTATATAGAAAGGTGTTAACCATGGCAGAAATAAAAGAAAAGAAACCGGTAGTTTTCACTAACAAGGCTGAATGCCGCGACTGTTACCGATGTCTTAGAGTCTGCCCGGTTAAGGCCATAAAAATGGATAAAGGCCAGGCAAGTGTCGACCCTGATCGGTGCATTGCCTGCGGAACCTGCATCAAAGAATGCCCCCAAAAAGCCAAAGCTTTCAGAAACGATCTTGCCAGAGCTCAGCGGTTGCTTGGCGAAAACAACAAAGTAGCCCTGAGCCTGGCTCCTTCCTTCGCATCATTGTATGAGGAATGGCAGCAAAACCGTCTGCCATCGGCTTTTCGCCGTTTTGGTTTCTCTTATGTGGGCGAAACATCGGTTGGAGCTTATCAGGTGGCCCGGCAAAGTTTTGCGCTTAAAAAAGATACTTCGTTTTGCACCGCTTGCCCGTCTTTTGTGAGCCTGGTGGAGAAATATTATCCCGAGCTGGTCAAATACCTGCTGCCCGTTGCTTCGCCTATGATTGTGCACGGTAGAATGATAAAACAAAAGCTGGGACAGGATTGTAAAATTATTTTTGTCGGTCCATGCGTGGCAAAAAAGGCAGAGGCCGAAAAAACAGATGCTGAAGGTATTATAGATGTGGTTTTAACTTTTAATGAATTCAAAGAATGGCTTGAAGCCGAAAAGATTCAGCTCGATATGCTTGAGGCCAGCTCTTTTGACGATGATCCTGGAGGCAGTTCCAGACTTTTTCCATTGCCGGGTGGCTTAACCCATACTGCCGGTTTTGAATCAGAGGGTTTAACCGGTAATATTGTTTCCGTCAGCGGTAGCCAGGAAATTAAAAACCTGCTCGAAAATATGAAAAATCACCCCGAAGCTTGTCTGGTAGAGCCTTTGTTTTGTTCGCAAGGCTGTATAAATGGCCCGGGAATGCCCGCCGAAAGCGGATTGTTTACTCGTCGCAACTCTATTGTGTCATATAACAGTAATAATCCTGGTATTAAAACTCCGGTTCAACAGGTTGACTCAAGTATAAATTATTTTCCTGATCAGATTGGTGAAGAAATTGAAATTACAGAAGCCGGAATCAAAGAAGTTTTAGCTGCAACAGGCAAAATAAAACCATCAGATGAACTTGATTGTGGTGCTTGTGGTTACGACAGTTGCCGCGATAAAGCTATAGCTGTTTTAAAAGGGCTGGCAGAAGTTGAAATGTGCATTCCTTACATGCGCAGGCTTGCTGAGCAAAGAACAGATCGTATTATTGAAACCAGCCCCAATGGCATTGTTCTGCTTGACGAGCATTTAAATATAATAAGCATGAACCCGGCATTCAGAAAGATGTTTTTCTGCTCAGAAGCAGGGTTAGGGCGTCATATTTCTTATCTGGTCGATCCACAGCCATTTGAAAAAATTCTTGCCGGCAGCAGCAAGCTTATTGAAGAAACTGTTGAGCATAAAAAATACAGCCTTGTAGCCCATCAAATTATTTATGAACTTGAAATTGAGAAACAAATTGTCGGAATTTTTGTAAACATAACCGGCAGCAGAAAAAGTCGAGAACAGCTCGATCGACTGCGTGCTGACATGATTAACCAAGCTCGTGACATGCTTGAACACCAGATAAAAATGTCTCAGGAAATTGCAGGTTATCTTGGTGAAAGCACTGCTAAAAGTGAAACTTTAATCGAAAATCTGGTGAAGCTTGCTTCCGAAGAAAGCAGAAATGATAAAAAAGGTAAAAAGAGTAAATGGGATATTTTCACGTCGAAATAAAGCCTTGTCAGCGATCAAAGAAGGCCGGCACCGTATGTGGTGACAGCTACAGCTTTTTTCGTACCTCTGAATTTACGGTTATCATACTGGTCGATGGTATTGGTTCAGGGGTGAAGGCTAATATATTTGCCAATCTTGCTGCAGGCAGGCTGAAGGGATTGTTGCAAAAAGGTGTGTCTTTGCGCAATGCATTTTCGTCTTTAACAAAAACTATGCACGAGGCAAGGGGTACAGATGCGCCTTATTCTGTTTTTACAGTGGTACAGATTCTTAAAAATGGCGAAACCACGATTCTTGCTTATGAAATGCCTGAAGGCATTTTCGTTGGCAGGCATTCCGCTACTGCATTTAAGAAACGCGAATTTACTCTTGGCAGTGAAGTTATAAGCGAAACAAACCTGTTTCTTGAGCCTGGCGAGGGAATCCTGATTTTTTCCGACGGAATTTCTCAGGCCGGAATCGGTGGTAAGACGAATTTGGGCTGGAGCAGTGAAGAAATTGCTAACTATACAACCAGTCTGATGTTTGACGGTGTGGACCATAAAAGTCTTGGTCAGGCCGTTTTTGAAAGGGCTCTTGATCTATGGGGAGATAAAAAGGGAGATGACTGTACCTTAATCGGGGCTTTCTGCCGCGAGGGAAAGGTAGTTAATATTCTTACCGGCCCGGCCCTGGATAGACGTAAAGACAGTGCAGTCGTAAAAGACTTTTGTGCCGGGCATGGGTATAAGGTTGTTTGTGGTGCAACCACAGCACAGATTGTAGCCAGAGAAACAGGCAGAAAGCTGTGTATAAATCCCGACGATAAAAGCCTCATTGCCCCGCCTGGATACAGCATAGAAGGTATAGATCTGGTCAGCGAAGGGGCCGTCACACTTAACCAGGTTTTTAATATTATTGATGCCGATGAACAGCAATTTGAACCCGATTCTTCGGTAACCCGGCTTTGTGAAATTCTACTCGATGCCGACCGGGTAAACTTTTTTCTCGGCATTGCTGCCAACCAAGGCCATAACGACATAGCCTTCAAACAACGCGGAATCTTACCCCGTAAAACTATTGTAAAACTTCTTGCCGATCGCCTTCAACGCTCAGGCAAACTAGTAGAAGTAAAACCAGT
>JBNJGH010000277.1:0-3321 GCA_051747585.1 Candidatus Rifleibacteriota bacterium | reverse complement strand
CTCGCTGCGCAGCGGACGGGTAAATTTTAAAAGTAATTTGTCACCGGTATCGGGACGCACCGAGCCGTTTGTATCTTCCCAGTAGGCTTTTGAAATGGAAAGTGGAGGTCTGAAGGCTACGCTTACCTCGTCGCCGGAATTGTCTTTTCGATCAGGTCCCATGGAATAGCAGGTCGAAGATGCCGGCGCTATCCTATACGGGCTTCCCCAGGGGTCTGCCATGCCTTTGTTAAGATAAGGGCCTACCAGACGATCCATGTCGGTTGTCGAATATGGAACAGATTGATCGGTTTCATAACGAACCAGAGCGTTTCTAATTTCGTTAAGATCCTGCTTGGCCTTGCTTATACGTGATTCGTTTATATAAAGCTGAACATAGGGAAGAGCCGCCCCAGCTAAAATACCGATAATTAGTATAACAATCAAAAGTTCAATAAGAGTAAAAGCTTTGTTATTCACTGTTTTTGCCTTCATTTTATTTAATAAAAAAATAACACATCCAAACAAAAAATAGCAATCACTATCCACAAAGAAACAAAGGAATTTGCAGCTATTTTCACGATCAACCTTGGAAAAGCTTCTTGCCTTATAGTAAGCGTAAATTAAACCGGCTCTTGAAAGAGGAGAAAAATTATGATTCAGGGTTCTGGTGTCTTTTTCTTAAATCTTCGACTATTTGTTTGTCGATGTTTTGCGGCATCCAGGGGTTAAAGTCTTCTTTTGTCTTGAGTTCAGGTAACTTTTTAAGCAGGGCACACATATACCAGAACGGCTCAAGTCCGTTAGCTTTTGCTGTTTCAGTAATACTGTAAATTGTTGCAGAAGCTCTTGCTCCTTGTGGTGTATTTGAGAATAGCCAGTTTTTTCGTCCTACCGCGAAAGGCCTAATTGCATTCTCGGCAGAATTATTATCTATTTTCAGTCGACCATCTTCGAGATATACAAGTAATTTATTCCACTGGCCCAGCGCATAGTTGATGGCTTTGCCTGTATTGCTGCCAGGCACCACAGCATCTTTCCATATTGTAAGTTTCTTTTTAAACTCTTCTAACAGAGGTTTTGCTTCCCGTTGTCTTAACTCTTTGATTTGCTCGAAGGAAAGTTTCTTTTCTACAGCTTCTTTCTCGGTTTTATAAAGCTTTTTTATAATTTCATAAGCTTTATGAGCTATTCCGGGCTCCGCATTTTTACCTACAGCTTTGATCGAACTAACGAATTTACGTCGAACATGAGCCCAGCAAGCAAGCTGAATTTGGTCTTCGTTATCTTCGATATAGTTATAGGCGATATATCCATCGGTTTGGATATAACCTTTGAAATCTTTAAATATTTGTTTGGGTATCTTCCCGGCCCTGCTTGGCGAATAGTTAAATAAAATTGTTGGCCGATCAACACTTCCTGTTTTAAAAACCCACACATAAGACTTTTGATCAGCCCTTCGACCGGGTTCTTTTAACACTTGAAGCGGGGTTTCATCCGCATGAAAATAAGAAGAGTCTATAATCTGTTCCAGGAAGAGCTCTATCATTGGTTTTAAAAGAGATGCAACTTTTAAAATCCAGTTGCACATTGTAGCTCTGCTTAATTGAACGCCATGACGTGAAAACATATTGCTCAAGCGGTAAAACGGCAATGCATCGACATGTTTTGAAGTAATGATATAAGCGAGTAAACTTGCTGTTGCAAAGCTCTTAGGAATAATTTGAGCCGGAGGTGGCGCTATCATAACAGCAGGTTTGCTTGACTCTGTTCCTTCGCAGTTACGACAAGCATATTTAGGGCGAACATTGACTATAACATTGCATTTTGCGGGTATATATTCAAGCTGCTCAGAGGTCTCTTTGCCGATTATAGACTTTTTGCAGCCACATTCGCATAACTTGTCTTTTTCAGGTATATCTATAATGCGTTCTACTCTGGGAAGTTCGTCAGAAAGAGGTTTGCGTCCCCTTTTTCGTCTTTTGTGAGATGGTATCTCTATAGTAGATTCAACCTGGTTATTATCAGCAGAAGTTTCTTTGGAATCTTCTTCGCCAAAGTCAAAGTGTAACTGCGAAGGTGCAGTTTCCAACTGAAGTTTTTCGCTCTTGCGACCGAAAATCATTTGTTTTAAAAGAGCAACCTGCTCTTTTAATAAAGAAGTTTCATTGGAAATTTCAACTATAACTTCTTTTAAAAATTTTGGATCATCTGGAAGCTTATCAACAGCCAATTTCATAGGTTTTAATATAGCATAAAAACAGCTGAAAGTACAGCTGTTTATGCATGTTTTAGTAGACTTTATTGCTCTTAATAAAGCTGAGAATAATTTAGTTGTTTATGCGCCTTTACTTTATTGATATCAAGCCCTTCAACCAGCCATGCAAGCTCTCGTGAACTAACTTCCATGACTTCCTCTCTATTCCCGGGCCATTTGAACTTCCCTTTTTCCAGACGCTTCTGCCAAAGACAGAAACCATTGCAGTGCCAGTAAAGAATCTTGATAATCTTTCGAGTCCGGTTGCTGAAAACAAAAAGACCATCTGAAAGTGGGTTCATTTTCAACTCTCCGGCAACCAATGAAGAAAGACCGTTTATAGATTTACGCATGTCTACAGGGTTAATTGCAATAAAAACAGGGGTGTTAGAAGCTGAAATCATAATTCACTCAGTATACGCAAGATTTCTGCAAGACATTGTCGATCAAAATTAGTCGAAAAGTTAATGCTTGCCTTATTTCCAAGCGAAATATTGATGCCAGTGTTGTTTGCAAAATCTGATAAGGAGTGTTCTGGCAATTGAATAGGCAATGCAACTAAATTCAATTCTTCCGATGTTGGTTCTTTTGGCTTTAATGCGTCAAGTGGCTCTGAAATATCGTCGGCACTGAATTTCAATACCTTCCGATGACTGAAAGCTTTAGGCCTGATTCCATGAATTCGGCAATAGTCGACTTGAGTTAAACCACTTTTGTGCCAATTCTCAAGATGTTTATCCCAGAATTCTTGAGAATGCTGTATCTTTTTTCTGCGTTTGATTCTCTGCTTCATTGCGCCTCCTAGTTTGATTTTAAAGCAGGGTGGCACAAAAGATAGCAAAAAAAAAGATGCGGTTTATTGAGCGCTTACGAAAGATAAAAGGAAAAAAAATCAGGAATCGAGAAGGGAGTTGCGATACCGAATAGCGAATGCCGATAAAAAAAGAAGAAATTAATCCGAGAAGCCGACTATGAAGACGATGGCCATGACGACAACGATGAGGGTAAGAAAATAATTGAAATGTGGGGAAGGCTGTTTTATAATTGGAGCCGGTTCGGCTATGGAATCTGGACATAGCGGCTGA
>JBNJGH010000276.1:0-3330 GCA_051747585.1 Candidatus Rifleibacteriota bacterium | reverse complement strand
TAGAGTGCCGGTTAAACCTAGAACTACACTGACATTGTCACGATTAAAATCACGGCTTTTACCGTAGCCGGCATCTTTTAATGCTCCTTGAGCAACAACTAGACTTAAAAGCTGCGATGTGTCTATAGAGTCGAGGTCGGCGGGTGATATACCCCATTCGGCCGGGTTAAAATCAACAGGGTCCAAAAAACCACCGGTTTTGGTGTAAACGCTATCGGGGGCTTTTTTGTCAGGATTGTAAAAATCTTGTGAATCCCAGTGGGTTTTAGGAACTTCGGTTATTGCATCGACTTTTTCTTTAATATTGCCCCAGTATTGTTCCAGTGTTTGCGCCTTTGGATAAAGACAGCTCATTCCAACTATTGCCAGGGGTTCGAAAGTTTTTTTGTTATGCTTCATACCAGTTATTCCTGTTTTATAAATTTTAATTTTCTAATAGACAGTCGTTTTGTTCCAATCGGTTAACAGCTATGTCTTGAGAGGTCGCTTGCTAACCGTTTTAGAACAAAAATCAAGTTGTCGGTTACTATTTTTTATTGCCAAGATACTAACATGGGTAATTTTTTTTTTCGAGTATTATTATTCTGATAGAGAGGTAAACTTTCTTTTTATAACGGGGAGGTCGAGTTTTTTCAGGACAAGTGAGCAAATATAATCGGGTTCAGGTAAAAATTCATAAAAGAACCATTTTCCGTTGTTAATTAGTCGCCCGTCATCTCTTAAAAGAGCCTGCTTAAGATGAGGCTCAAAGGAGATATTACATTTGCTCAAACCTGTTATTCCATCTCCGGTTGCTTTTAAAAATGCTTCTTTACGGGTCCATCCCCTGAAGAAAGCTATAGATCTTGATTCTCGCGAATTGTTTTTCCAGCTTTGAATTTCCTGTTCGCTGAAAAATCTTTTCATTATCTGCTTATAATCTACTGTTCTCTTGAGGTATTCGATATCAATGCCGCAGGGAACCGGGGAAAAAACAAAACATATCAGCTTACCCGAATGAGAAAGATTGAAATGTAAGCCTTGTCCATTGGCAACTTCAGGCTTACCATGTTCTCTTTTTCTGATTTGCACTTCTTTCGGATTCAGTTTGAGATAACGACTTAGCAAATACCTCGTAAGACTTTTTGAATAAAAAAAAGTTGTAGCTGCCTCGGAATTTTTAAAATCATTCAGCTTTTTTTGTTCTTCGGAACAGAGGAAATTCTCGAGTTCTGATTTGAAGTCAGTTAAATGCTCAAAATCAAATATCCATAAATCGGCATGATCGAAAGGCAGCTCTAATTCAGACAAAACCATTTCCAATAATTTTTATAAATAATCAGCAAATTTACTGCTTTCGATTGGAGTAAAAGCAGCAAGTTCATTATTGAGAACAATACCCTGAGTTCTAAGTTGGGAATTACGCATTTCAAAAGCTGCACCATAGAGTAAATTCAATGCAACTTCGCAAGCTTTACGGTTTTCGGCATTTTCAAGAAAGCTTCCTTTGGTCCATTCGTTAAAAGCTCCCATTGCCGGACCGCACCAGATTTGATAATCAACTTTACGATCAGGATCACCGCCGACCGCCCACCGTGGCGATTTGCCAAGATACCAGCGGAAAATCAGGGCCATTTTATGATGGGGGTCACGCTCTGCTCTTTCTATTTGCTCAGGACCGTTTTGCTTAAAAAATTCGCAGGTTTGCTGCCATATATTTTCGAGAGTATCGCGAAATATAGTTTTTTCAAGCAAGGTTCGATCTTTAGCCGGTATTTCCTCGATACTGTTAAATTTTCGATAAATTTCATAGAGTTTTCTGGCTCGCATCGCAAACATGGTTCCTCTTTTCAGAACCTGAACCGTTACTCCCATTTCGAACATATCACCGGCCGGGGCCATTGTCATATCAGCCTGTCCGGCCTGAGCCAGCATTTTTCTTGCATCGTCGGATGTTCCGGATTCTACGCAGGCCTGATTTACCGTGCCGGTTACAATATAGGCTGCTCCCATTGTAAAGGCTGCTGCTGCAGATGCCGCGGTGCCGATACCGCCGCCAAAGCCAACTCTTAATGGCGATTTATAATTGAATTCCTTTTGAATTCTATTTTTAAGAGCTACCATGGTTGGGTGAAGTGATACGGCAGGACGATTATCGGTGTGCCCTCCTGAGTCAGCTTCTGATGTTAAATCTTGGGCAACGGGAATATTTCTGGCCAGCTCAGCTTGTTTAGCAGTAATATCACCGATCTCAACCAGTTTTTTCAGCATTTTTTCAGGTGGAGGCGAAAAGAATTTTCTTGCAATTTCTACTCTGGAAACTTTTGCAATGACTTTATTTGGGGCAACTACTTCTCCATTATCGTTTTCATAAATGCCTGAAACTCTGTATCTGACCAGAGGAAGAGTAATTGCTAAAAATGCCGAAGCTTCAATTAACCGAACTTCATGCTTAAGGTAAAGATCTACAATTTTATCTTCCAGGCCTCTTTCGTTTGGACTGTGAATAAGATTAAAACCAAAGGGAACAGGTTCGGACTGATTTTTCATTACCAGAATAGCTTTTTCAACTTTTTCGGGTGAATCTCCTGCAGCTCCTATAAATCCAAGCATTCCTTTTTTTCCCAGTTCAATTGCAAGATTAGTAGAACTTATACCGTGAGCCATGGAACCACCGACATAAGGATATCTTAAGCCGTGGTCGGTGCAAAAAGAGTTATCGCCTAAATATTCAAGCCTGGCCGAAGGTAAAAGGCCCATTAAAGGGAGGCTTTGTCCAGGTCTATTTTTCAGATCGAAATTAAGGTTACCCTGATCGCTAAAACAAATATTCCCTTCGTGCAAAACAGCAAAAACCGGTTTTTGTAAATTTCTGAGCAAATTGTTTAAATCTGCTTTATCGCTTATAAGAGAGGACTTAGGACCATTCCACCAACCTAGATGGAGCTGTTGATGGGTTGCAGGCAGAGCCGCCGGTTCACTGTTGAAAGAATTCATAAAATGGCCTCCAAAGGTCTATAGGCTGCAAAATTAATTATACGGCGGAATTCTACTCCAATCATAAAAAAAAAACAACCAGGCCAAATTGCAGTAGCAATTCTCCATTTGTTTATAATAACTGTTTCAAGACATTTAGATTGCTTTACTTCGACTCCGCTCAGCACAAGCACTTCGCTCGCAATGACAGCCCAAGCGGTCCCTGAGCGTAGTCGAAGGGACCCTGTAACCATCCATTGGTCATTTCGACTACGCTCAATGACCAATATATAATGACAGCCCCAAATTGTCATTGCGATGAGCATCGCGAAGAAGCAATCTTTGATATTCTAAATTTTAATGTTTAATAAAAAA
>JBNJGH010000275.1:0-3336 GCA_051747585.1 Candidatus Rifleibacteriota bacterium | reverse complement strand
CATTGGCGCTACCGGACCTGATGCAAATGACAGTACTCACGACCCCGGTGAGCGAATCTCCTGGAAGCTGGCTGCAATGAAAAGCACTATGCGCGAAGGCTGGGGCCCAAAAAGGCTTGAAATGCAAAAGGTATGTCGAAGCTGTCACGGGAATTCTCAGGTAGAGCTTTACTATCGCAGGCTCGATGCCACAATTATGGAAATAAATCAGCTTACTGAAGCTGCAGCAGGTAACCTTGCCAGCTCGAGCCATGAACTTTATGAATTAAAAAGCGGGGCAATAAGTGCCAAAACAGGAGCCGCCATGCTTGGCCCTCTTCAAGTAAGAGACGGCACCGATATCATTCTTAAAAATTATCCAGGACATAAAAAGAAATAAAACGGCAAGATGGACGCAGGCATGGACAGCTTTGTCACACAACATGGATCAAAATAAGTTTTCCAATACATCCAATTCCTGTTTCATGGTTTGATCGCCGATGTCTTCAATTTCTTTTTCCATATAGTCTTTGAACAATTTGAATTTTTCTTCATATTCTTTATTTACGCTGAGTTTCACCGAGGGTGTTTCCCAGGCATAGCGGGCATGTGTATCGTCAACTGCCTGTTGGGGATTTTCGGTATCGATCCAGTTATGTAGAAGTCGGACATAATTTGACAATACGATTGCTTTTCGTATGCCCTTATTTTCGTAAAAATCGGGCTGGCCGGGGTCGTAGACAATTTGCTGCTCATGCCGGTGTTTTTCTCCGTTGCGGTCTTCATACTCAATTTCAAGTGTCATGTTTTTCTCATCACCTGATTTGTCGAGCTTTAACAGAATAATGCCACCCTGTATTTTTCCTTCTTTGGAAGAAGAGGGAAAAAGGGTTCTGACCTTAAGGAGTAAATTCGTCGATTCATCGGCTTCGGGAGAGCCCATAATTTTTTCTATACTGTAACCGTCAGATTTCAGGCGCATGGTCAGATCAAAAACCAGCGGGGTCACCATATATTCGAATTCTTTATCCATACGCTTTTTAAACTCCCAGGAAGAGTTTACCGCATAATAATTGGCTCCTCTAACCTTGGTAAGCGCTTCGACCAGATTGGTATTAAAATCTACTCCGATTCCAATAAAAGTTGTGTGGATCCTCTTTTCAGCCAGTTTTCGCGAAATATCGACAAGGGGTGTTTTCCCGATTCTGCCATAATTGGGCATTGCGTCTGTAAGAAAAATAATGCGGTTTTCGTGGGTGCTCGGGTCATAATCTGAAATATCATCAAAAAGTTGTCCGCCCATTGTCAATCCGGCTTCCATATTGGTTCCGCCATCTGGTCTGATAGCAAGAATATGGTTTTTCAATGCTTTCATTTTGGTAAGACCGACTTTTCTGAGAGGCTTTGCAAGACGGGCACCCTGATTGAACAATACAATTCCGAGTCTATCTTCGGGGTTGAGGTGGTCGAGGAGTTGCACCAGAGATTTATTGGCAATGCGCATTTTATCGAGTCCGGAATCTTCATCGCGAGCCTGGCCTGCATAACGGGAATTATAATAATAACTGTGAAAACCACCTCCCATTGATCCTGATATATCCAGTACAATGACCAGATTCAGCTTTTTCCTTTCAAATTTTTTGGCATCTAGATTCGAGTTCAAGCCGACTGCAAGAAAATGCTCTTCTTTGCCTGTAAGTGGGTGAAGGGTTCTGGCTGTTGCGTAAGATGGGGTGAATAACCATTCTGGTTTTTCAATTCCGATTCCGGTATCGAAATAATAGCTGTAAAAGAGACCTTCATAAGTTAGTGAGGTTCTATTGGGTAAATAACCTCGTTCGATATTTAATCTGAATGCATCTGAATTTTTGGCACCACCGACTGACATTCCCATTCGAGCTTTACGAAAGTTAGGAATTGAAATAGTGATTAAAATTGCCGCGATTGCGACCATTCCACCGACAACAAAAAGTCTTTTCAATCCGCCTGGCGAGAAAAATGAAATTATAGTTCTAACCGCAGCTAAGAAGGCAATATAAGCAATACCCGCAAGCATAATATATGCTTCAAGCGGTAGATCGTAAATAGAATACTGGCTGACATAACGCCAGTCGTCAATCGGAGCATTTTGTTGAAGAGTGATGTAAGTGGCGAGAATGCGAACAACCCAGACAATCAATGCGCTAGCGAAAATAATTGCAAGGTTTCTTTTGTGGTTGAAAATCCCGGTGGTCTTTTTTTCTGCCATTTCTTTCTCTCCTCATAATTCAGATAATTAATGATAAAGCAAAATGCATGCCTTAAATAGAATTTTCCGCCCGGTAATTGTGTCCGCTTTTCTCCAGCACTTCTCGGTTGACCATTATCAGCAGGTTAGCCAACGAATTTCGTTTTTTAGTCGTCCTGCGCAGCCATTCATTGCTTCGCATAAACGGTTTTTCTTGCCAAACCATTGACCTTACTTATTTTATATTCTGAGTTTGAAAAAAATTGATGCAGATTTTTTACGGGAGTATAATTAGTATAAGGAAATATTTTTCTTGCGAAAATAAGGAGAAATAACATGGCTGACTTGGCTGAAAAGAAACAAGAGTTTTTTACCTATCGGGACTATCTTGGCTGGGATGACGATGACAGACTCGAAATAATTAATGGTCAGGTATATTCGATGTCTCCTGCACCGATGCGGATTCATCAGGAGGTATCCGGTAATCTCTTTTATCAGATTAAAGATTTTTTGCAAGATTCTCCATGTAAGGTTTATACAGCTCCTTTTGATGTTCGTTTGCCCGAAGAAAACGAAGATGAGCATACCGCATCCAACGTTGTCCAACCCGATATCTCCATAATATGCGACGAAAAAAAACTTGATAAAAAAGGCTGCGTAGGCGCACCCGACTGGGTTATCGAAATACTTTCTTCCTCTACTGCTTCTAAAGATCATGTTAAAAAACGTTATCTATACGAAAAGCATGGAGTAAAAGAATATTGGCTTATACACCCTCTGGAGCGAACAGCTACTATTTATGCACTCAAAGAAAATAAATTCGAGTTTAAAGGAATTTTTGACGATAAGGCCGAGTTGCAATCAACAGTATTCCCGGATTTTAAAATTGAATTTGCTAAAATTTTAACTTCGTTAAAAGAAGTAAAAGAAGCTCTGGCGGAATACGAGCAAAGCGAATCATACTATCATACAGGCTATTAGCAGCATTTTAACAGTTGGTTTCCGAAAAGAATATTTCTCACACCAAATCCCAAAGCCACAAAGAAAATAACCACAGAGCGCACAGAGAACACAGAGAATCTTTTTCAGCCATTGTTTCCTTCTTCAGCAAGCCTTCAGAAAAACACGAG
>JBNJGH010000274.1:0-3373 GCA_051747585.1 Candidatus Rifleibacteriota bacterium | reverse complement strand
GTTATAAGCAGGATGTGGAAGGAGCAATCATCAGGTACGTGAGAGCATTAGACTCTCATGACTACAACTCTGTTTTTATTAAATTATGGAGCGTGCTAGAGTATCTCACTCATACGCTAAAAGACAGCTACGATAAAACCATCAAGCGTGCTGCATTTCAATATCAAGATCGCGAATATGATAGACAAGTCCTTGAGCATTTAAGGCAATATAGAAATAAGTCAATTCATTTGGGCGCTGGTGAAAGTGACATTGAGGCCCATGTATATCAGCTAAAAAGTTATGTAGAGCAATTGCTGCGATTTCATATCGGGAACCATTTTAACTTTGGAAGCTTAGAGGAAGCAGCGAAATTTATGGACTTACCGCCTGACATAGATGCTCTCAAGAAACAAATTGCTATTCGCCAAGCAGGAATCAAATTTATGGGGGGATAGCCTAACCGCTGGTGCAGAGGACGGCAAAAAGCGCGCCGCCCCAGACCAGCCCGTTAGCTGCAATGGAAGATCATGGACTGGTTTGAGGCCACAAAACAGATTTCAATTCTCATAGGTATATGGGTTGCAATCTATGGTATCGACGCGTGGCGAAGAGAGCATGTTGGCAAACGGCAGTTGGAACTTGCGGAAGATACCTTGGCTCTTTTCTACGAAGCAGCTGATGCTATCAAACATATACGACATCCTCTTAGCCTTACCCAAGAGACAGAAGATATTGAACGTGGGGATGGAGAAACGGAGGCTCAGTTTCACGCTAGGAAGAATGCTTCTGTTGTATTCCATAGATACAACCAGTATCAGGAACTCTTTAGCAAACTCCATGCCTCCCGTTACCGTTTCATGGCGCAAATCGGCAAATATGAGGCGGCGCCATTCGATGATTTAAGGAAGATTGTGAGTGAAATAGTGTCTTCGGCGCGGATGTTGTCGGTGCTTTGGGCTCGAGACCACTTTCGGACTGACGAACAATGGGAGAAACATTCTGCTCAAATACGCAAATATGAAGCCGTATTTTGGGAAGGAGCCGAAGAAGATGATCCCATAAATCCAAAGCTTGACCAGGTGATTGCAGATATTGAAAGCACTTGCAGAGCGATAATTGCCGGGAAGGGCACGCTTCATGGAGCATTGAATATTGATCTTTTCAGGAGGCGGTGAGACATGGAAACCGCAGCTAACAATGCGATGGAGCCCGACGCTTGACCGCTCCCTCCCTTCGCTGCCGCTCCGCTTGGTCGCTGTCAAGCGCGGCTCATCGCCAACGAGGCTTCCGGGAGGTAATCCCCCATGAATCTCAGGAAAGGAAAAACTAAAACTCTTCTGCAGTCTTCGATTGATTCTGCGCTCTTGGCAGTAGAGGTTTACAACAAACCACGAACGTCATTCCGCAGTGAAGCTTTTATCACTTTAATGATAATAGCGTGGACACGCCTTTTTCATGCACATTTTAATGCCACTATCGGTGACAAATACTATTACAAAAAAAAGAACAGCAATCGTTATATAATCAAAGACGGAGAGCGTAGGGCTTGGGAACTTAAAACTTGCATTAGAAAATATGGTAAACTTTCCGAAGCAGAGAGAAAAAATCTGGAATTTTTTATCACTTTAAGGAATAAAATTGAGCATAGACATATCGATAAAAAGCAAGTTGATGTCTTAATCTTTGGCGAATGTCAATCTTTGTTGTTTAATTATGAATCTTTGCTTATTAAGCTTTTCGGTGATGCTTATGCGCTTAACGAATCCTTAGTCTACAGCTTGCAGTTTTCCCATTTGAGGAAGCCTGAGCAAAAATTTGCCAGCAAAGTTGCCTTATCAAAAGATCTTCAGGACATTGTCAGTTATGTAGAAACATTTCGGAATTCGTTATCTGATGAAATTTTTAACTCTCAAGAATACAGCGTCAAATTAATTCAAGTTCCAAAAATATCTAATACCGAAAGATCTGATTTGGCCGTAGAATTTGTAAAATGGGATGAATTGAGTGATGCTGACAAAGAAGCTTATGAAAAAATTGCAGCTATAGTAAAAGATCGAAAAGTCCGTGTAGAAGCCGCGAACGTCGGGAAACTAAAACCGAGCGGAGTGGTTGAATCGATTATAAAAAAATTGCCAGCCTCGAACTTTAACATGCATACTCATACCTATCTTGCTAAACTCTTCGCAATACGGCCTTATGAAGAAGATGAAGATCCTTTCGACACAGATACAAGATTTTGTCATTATGACGAAGTCCACAGAGACTATGTTTATACTGAAGAATGGGTTGAGTTTATAGTTGATTTGTTCCAGTCCGGACGCATTTCAAAAGAAGATATACTTAAAGCGTTTAGGGATGGTGAGCAATGGAAAGTATCTGAATCCATTGCCTAAACATGTCAATGCAGCGGATCGCAAAAAGCGCGCGCCCGCTGAGTGGCCACGTTATGTTTTCCGAGAATGACCCGATGATATTAGGAAATATTAAAAGCTTTAAAGGACTTGGTTACGTCTGCTTTATTGACGTTCTTGGGTTCTCAAACGACATATTAAAAAATTGGCGAAGGAATTCATCTAATCCGCTCGATAAAATACTATCGATCAAAAAGAGGATGCCTGGATTCAATCAAATTGATGAGGGGGATGAAAGTAGTTCCCGTCGTAGCTACGCCTGTCGTGTAAATACGATTTCGGATAGCGTTACCATATGTTTTGGTTTTAATGACGAAATTATTTTCGGTGACCTCGCTCTTGGCCTAGAGGTTATTTTGAGCAACTTAGCATATGTATGGGCTACATTTATCCATAATGGATACACTATAAGAGGGGCCATCGATTTCGGAGATATTTACTGGGATGAAAATGAACTAATAGGGCCTGCCTTGATTAACGCTTATCGCCTTGAGTCAGAGGCAGCAAGGGTTTCAAGAGTTGTCGTTTCCTCCGGCCTCAATAAGGTATTGTGTGATTTAATGAAAATAGAAAGAAGTACAATGATTAATCATTTGATGCGTAATTTCAGAAAGGATATTGATGGTTATATAATTGTCGATCCAAAGATTTTGTATAAATCTGACAAGGAACAAAAAGTTCTGATTGATCACTTAAACACTATGAGAAATGAATTGCCAATTGGGATTGTGCGGGAAAAATATACCCCTTTGATCAGTATGCTCAACGATACTGATAAGAATGCCCTAAAGCTTGAAGATGTTGGTAGATATTAACAACATTGCTCTTGCAGCGGAGCGCTAAAAACCGCGCCCGCTGAAGAGCCCGTTGAATGAAGAATCCTTGCCACCGAATGCAGCATTTCCGGGCTTTATGAAAAATGCATCTTGAATCTGCCAGTCTTCTCGGGACCAGAATCCGCAATTTTGCCTTTCCAGAGC
>JBNJGH010000273.1:0-3414 GCA_051747585.1 Candidatus Rifleibacteriota bacterium | reverse complement strand
GGCTTTGCTGCGCAAAAGCCTTTTCATTGCCCAGTCAAAACTTACAAGTTTTCGGGTGATTGCCATTATTTACCTCTATTAAAGAGTATAGGCTCTGCTCAAATTTTTCTCAAGAAGATAGTTTATTGTTTATTTTGTAGGTCTATATATGATTTCGGGTGTTGAAGCAGCGAAGTGCCCTCTATGATGTCTGGTTCAGGGTTATTTTTATGTAACAAAATGTAGCATATGAAAGATTGCTTCCTCTCTACGCTTTTCGCGATGACAATTTGTGGCTGTCATTGCGACCATTCGCGAAGCAATCTAACATGTGTTGCAAGAGTTATAAACAAACAAATGGAAATCGTTAATTAAGGCTCAGGAATTCTCGGTCAATTATTATTAGCTGGTTACAAAAAGTTCTGGTTTTATTTCTTTCTGTCAAATATAGAATTTAAACCACTGAGGCCACCGAGGGCTCAGAGTTGATTTTTTAATCTTTTTCAGCCAGGATTTGTCCACAGGACAAATAGCCGGCGGTTTCACCGCCCGGCTTTTCCTTCGTCAGCAAGCCTTCAGAAAAGCACTCGTGTTTTTCTGAAGGCTTGCTGACGAAGGAAACAATGGCTGAAAAAGATTCTCTGTGTTCTCTGTGCGCTCTGTGGTTATTTTCTTTGTGACTTTGAGAAAAGTTGACTTGGTTTGTGGGGCACTATAAACTGACATTTAATAAAGCTTGCAGGGTCATTACAGGAGCAATAAATGGAAGATCTAAAAACTGCGGTAAAACAAGACTGGACAATTAAATCGGGCCAGGAAACAATAAAGGCAATGGAATCCAGTGACAGGGGATTAACCTCTGAACAGGTTCATGAGCGAATTCTGACATTTGGCGCAAACGAAATCGCAAGGGGCAAACCTACGCGCTGGTATGTTCTGCTTGGCAGGCAGTTTGTCGACCCCTTAATCTACATCCTACTGGCCGCAGCTGTAGTTACAGGTCTGATGGGCCATTTTAACGATGTAATAATCATTATGACAGTGCTTATTGTTAATGCTCTTATCGGCTTCTACCAGGAAAGCAAAGCCGAAAGGGCCATTAATAATATAAAAGGCATGAGTGCTCCTGAATGCAAGGTCAGACGCAACGGCGAAGTTCGAAAAATTCAAGCAAAAAAGCTTGTTCCGGGTGATTATGTAATTTTAGAAGAAGGTGACCGCATACCCGCCGACGCCAGAGTAATAAAAGCAACCAGGCTACAGGTAGAAGAATCTATTTTTACCGGTGAATCGGTTGCGGCAAGCAAAAATACCGAGCAACTCGAAGAACCCGCGGGAATTGCAGATAAATCGAATATGGTTTTCATGGGAACCCATGTAACTGCCGGGCATGCTGAAATTATAGTTACGGCAACCGCCATGGATACAGAGCTGGGAAAAATTGCCGGTCTGGTTCAGTCGGCAGAAGATATTCAGACACCGTTGCAAAAAAAGGTCGAAGATTTCGGCAATCTGGTAATAAAGGCCGTAATTGGCATTTGTGGCGTTATTTTTGTTTCAAGCTATCTGGTTTGGGGCTACGAATTTGAGGTAGTGCTACTAAACGCCATTGCTATAGCCGTGTCAGCAATTCCTGAAGGCCTGCCGGTAATTATAACTCTGGTTCTGGCAGTCGGAGTCAGGCGCATGGCGAAGCACAACGCTCTTATACGAAAACTGCCCACAGTCGAAACGCTGGGTTCTGCAACGGTAGTATGTACAGACAAGACCGGAACCCTGACCAGAAATGAAATGGTTGTAACTCACATTTTTGCCGGCAACAAAGAATATAAGGTTACGGGTGAAGGCTATTCAACAGAAGGGGAAATTAAGGCCGAAAATGAACAAAACATTGATAGCCTGGAACCGCTGATAAAAACAGCCGCACTCTGTAATAATGCAAGTGTTAAACAAGACGGTGATAAGTGGCTGATGATCGGAGACGCCACTGAGGGTGCTCTGGTAACACTTTCTGGGAAATATTCCAAAGAGCATCTCAACCTGAGAGATAAGTTGGAACGCAAAGCAGAGCTTCCGTTCGACAGCAAAATTAAATTCATGGTCACTGTTCATGAAGACGAGAAAGGGAATACAGCACATTTAAAAGGATCGTTTGAAGCAGTTTTAAGTAAGTGCACTCATATTCTCGATGAAAATGGCAAAAGAGAAATAAGCGAAGAAGATCGAAAAAAATATTCTGATATAAATTATAAATACGCCTCAGACGCTCTGAGAGTAATAGCTTTCGCATCAAAAAAACTCGATGACGAAACAGCCCCGGAAAAGTTTGTTAATTCTAAGCAAAAAGGCTATACATTTCTCGGCCTGACCGGCATGATAGATTTACCAAGAACCGAAGCTACAGAAGCGGTTAGAAAATGCCGCAAAGCCGGAATCAAGGTTGTTATGATAACCGGTGATCATTTAGTCACTGCAAGGGCTGTGGGCAAGCAGGTCGGCCTTTATGACGATGACATGGAATCTGTAACCGGCGCTTACCTTGAAAAATTGTCAGATGAAGAGCTCAAAGAAAGGGTTATGAATATAGCCATTTATGCACGCACTTCTCCAGAAGACAAAATGCGCATTATTCAAGCTCTAAAATCGCACAATCAGGTGGTAAGCATGACAGGAGACGGTGTTAACGATGCCCCTGCCCTGACTCGCGCCGACATAGGTGTCGCCATGGGCCAGAGCGGCACGGATGTTGCCAAAGAAGCTGCCGGAATGATTCTGGTAGATGACAATTTTGCCTCAATTGTCGCAGCTGTTGAAGAAGGCCGAATTATATTCAACAATCTGCGCAAAGCTATAGGCTTTTTAGTTTCAACCAATGTAGGTGAAGTTCTAATTTTTCTTATTTCTTCACTTCTAGGCTTACCGGCTCCGCTCAAAGCTGCTCAGATATTGTGGGTTAATCTGGTTACCGATGGCACTACTTCCATAGCGCTCGGTGTCGAGCCTGCAGAAGGCGATGAAATGGAAAAGCATCCGCGTGAGCCGGGGTCTTCATTGCTTTCAAAGCCCATGAAGATTCAAATCGCAGTTGTGTCGATCTTAATGTGTATCGGAACTTTGTTTGCCTATCATCTCGGCAAGGGAATAGCCCCTGACAATGATATTCTGGCCAATACAATGGCTTTCTGCACTGTTGTCTTTTTTCAGCTCTTTAATATTTTTAACTGCCGCAGCTACGAAAAGTCACTTTTTAAAGTTGGCCTGTTTGGCAATTTGCCTTTGGTCGGTGCGTTTTTTCTGGCTTTGGCTCTTCAACTGGCCGCCATTTACATACCGTTCATGCAGGATTTATTCAGCGTAACTGCTTTAAACCTTAAGCAAATGGGCTATTGTCTTGCCATTTCTTTTTCAGTCATACCTGTAATCGAAATAGTCAAA
>JBNJGH010000272.1:0-3415 GCA_051747585.1 Candidatus Rifleibacteriota bacterium | reverse complement strand
AATCAACATTTAAATCGATTACGATTAGGATTACGATCACGAGCACGATTCGCAAAATATTACTTCTTAACTTAGTGGTATTCTAAGGTGTCCCCGGAATCTGAAAGGATTTAAACAGTGAAGAATAATCATACGAAAGATCAAACAAAACCTTCTTATTTGCAGGGCAACATAGACAATTGGACTGAGCATTCTGAGGCCCAAAAGTCTTCGATTCTCCGAAGATGGGAAATGGAACCATGCTGGGGAATGTGGAAGACACCGGATAAAGGCCTCGATCTACTTCCAAGTGAAATGACTGGTTTGCATGCACTTGAAATCGGTTGCGGAACAGGTTATGTGTCTTCGTGGATGGCTCGAAAAGGAGCAAATGTAACTGGAATTGATCCTACTGCTGTTCAAATTGAAACCGCTCGTGAGATGTCAGAAAAGCATAACTTGAAAATAAATTTTCTTGAAGCATACGGAGAAAATTTACCTTTTGAGGACGCCAGTTTTGATTTTGCTATATCAGAATATGGCTCTTCTTTGTGGTCAGATCCTTACCTTTGGCTTCCTGAAGCCTCAAGGGTAATTAGAAAAGGAGGGAAACTCGTATTCTTGACTAATTCTATCTTTTTTACATTGACATGCCCGGATCTAGAGGATGGTGGTCCCCCTGGATACGAACTTCTTCGCCCATATCAGGGTATACACAAAGTGAAATGGCCAGATACACCTGAAGAAACTGAGTTTCATCTTACACATGGAAAATGGATTGAATTATTGAATAGTAAAGGTTTTAGAATAGACGCTTTGCATGAACTATCTGCTCTTCCGAATGCAAACGGGGGTTACGATATAGTTACAAAAGAATGGGCATCAAAGTATCCTGCAGAAGAAATTTGGGTCTGCACTCGAATCTGAAGCATTGGGTTTTCTATGTATGTATTTGGTATCAGGGACGTAAATAGGTAAGTGTTTGATTGCAGGGGATGTCCTGCAAAGAGAGCACGTCGAGGTGGCAACAATTAAATGAACAAGAGTCAGAACAATCGCGTAGACGCGGAAAATGAGCACCTGTCACGGGTCTTGCTGCACTTCTTCGCTCTTCGAGCTACGAAGCGTTTTCAACGACACCCGCGCCCGTCTCGTTCTTCCGGTCACGACTGCCGATAAGCGGACCGCTGCGTGGCCCGCTTATCGCGGCGGTGCGCAATGCTCCCCGGCCTTAATAGGCTCCGCGCTGACTGGCGCTACGCCTATCAAGGCCGTCGAGCAGGAATTCAGAATATCACTCCCTTGCGACTACGTCGCAGGTCGGATATACTGAATTCTGCTCACCGCCGCGTTAGGCACAGTAAAATAATAAAAACACAATTTGCTTGTCGTTTAACGTTATGTGTAATAAAATTAGAGTGTGATTAAATCATTTCGCTGCAAAGAAACCGAAAAATTGTTTAATCGTCAGTTTTCAAAAAAGCTGCCGAAAAATATTCAGGCAACCGCTTTTCGTAAATTAAGAATGCTTAATCGTTCAAATATTGTTAATGATCTTCGCGTCCCACCAGGAAATCATTTAGAACAACTTTCCGGTGATCGAAAAGGCCAATACAGCATTAGAATAAATTCACAATACCGAATTTGTTTTGAATGGTCTGGTGGCGATGCCTTGAATGTAGAAATTGTGGATTACCATAAATAAATCCAGAACAGGAGCTAGATATGGCTGAAAAACTTATTTCTCCTTTACATCCGGGTGAAGTTTTGATGCATGAATTTCTTGAGCCTTTAAACCTGAGCCAGAATCAGCTCGCCCAGGATATTGGCGTGTCGCCGCGCCGAATAAATGAAATTGTTAATAGCAAACGTTCAATAACTGCAGATACGGCTTTAAGACTTGCAAAATACTTCCAGATGTCCCCCCAATTTTGGCTCGGTCTTCAGATGGATTACGAACTTGATTTGGAAAAAGACCGATTGTCTGACATTTTAGCCAAAGAGGTAAAAGTTAGACCAATAAAAAAAGTTGCCTAACAAGGCGCTGCAGCGGACCGTTGAGGGATCTGGGGACACCTTACTTAATTATTGCCTTTTTGAAAATCATTAACTATTATTAGGTTATGGCAAGAATTGCCAGAGTAGTTGTTCCTGGTATTTCCCATGCAACATAAAAGGGATAAAACAAGACATTCTGATAGACTACAGGCCTATTGTTGAAAAATTGTTTCGTGGAAAGACTTTAACTTAACTAAAGTCTATTGAGAATATCTAAAGTATTCTCAAATAAGTTTTCAAATAAGAAATCTGTATGAATTTCAGTACTTGTGGTTTGGAATTTTTTGTTTGTTTGTGCAAGCAAAGGATTGATTTTTGTTTTTAACAGCTCTGTTATTTCAATGTTTTTCCCGGCAAAAGAGAGTTGCAGGAAACTTTCATCGTTAAGCTTATTCCAGAGCAACTCGAGGGCCAGGTATAGCTTGGTCCAGTTGATTCTATCGGGCTTGATACTGGCATTTTTTCCCAGAAACATTTTATGCCAGTTATTCGAAGTAAGCTGGTATCTTCTTTTACGCTTTGCCGCTGGATGAGTAACTAAACCCGAATGGGAAAATTCAAAAAGGACTTCTTGAATAGAGCGCCACGAAAAATAAGAAGTTTCTGCAACCTCTTTAATACTGACTTGATTATCAAGCAATAATGCCAGCATTGTTTCAGCCCTTGAATTTAAGCCGAAAAGTGCTCGCAATTGGAGTTGGAGAGAACCAATTTTGCCTGGGCTGAAGGTTCGTGAAAGGTTTCTATCAATGAAGGGTAATCTTATGTAGTTAAACTGTAAAAACTCTCTATCATTTGCCCCAATTACAGGCAAAGCACGATTATTAAAGGTCAGGAAAAGTTCTACCGGAGTTTGTTGCTCAGAAAGATTTTCTTTCATTTTTTTATTAAGACCCCGCCATTTGGGTGTGGGGTTGTTTTGCATAAGCTTTTGTGAAATTGGCCCCAGTAAACCCGTTGCATGAAAAGATTCTTTTCTGATGATAGTTTGTAAGCGTTGGACGCTTATAAAGCGCTCATTTTTTATCATCCATGACAGTGCTTCATCAAAAAGACGTTGATCGTATTTACCCCAGAAGCAAGTAGTCAAAATAAGCGGTTCTAAATCTATTACCTGCGAAAATTTTGGGGAGGCCATGCCGGAAACGCCCAGTTCTGACCATGTTCTCCACAGTAGTTGCAGCATCTCCTCGAGGAATAGCTCCTTAAATTTTGTTAATGATTGATTCATATCCCAACTCTTTTAAAAGCATTTTCAGCATTATTAGATAGCCTTGGAAAATTTTTCTTTAGTAAGCAGGCTCAACTGTTCATCAAGTAGTTTGAGCGTGTAAATTAAGTTTTTTGAACTTAGACTTTTCAAAATTAACTTATAACC
>JBNJGH010000271.1:0-3431 GCA_051747585.1 Candidatus Rifleibacteriota bacterium | reverse complement strand
TGCTGGCGAGGGATTTGAGGTGGTTGTAGTATGAGAATGGTTTTTTATTAAAATCCTCGATGCTTTCGGCGGTTGCATATTTTTGGAAAAGGTTTTCAAAGAACTTTTTGCCGGTGATGCTGGAGTTTTCTGCAAGATAGAGTGCAGAACGGGTGAGCAGCTTTTTTTCTTTTTCGAGAAGATTTATGGCAACTATAAAAGCTTTTTTAAGCATTCTTTTTATTACTGATTCGATTTTATGGTTGTTGTGCAGCATGTTTTCACGACGGTTGTCAGAAGAGAATGCTCCTTTCTCTTTACCAATTCCGCAGCTTTCGAATACTTCTTTTACCAGTTCTGTCGCTTTTGCTATATCGTGTTTGGAACCAATAGTTTGCAAACTTTTTCCGAAAATCACCTTTTCAGCTGCAAGACCTGCGAGCAAAGTAACAATAGTTTCCATTACCCTTTTGGAATTCAACAGATCATTATCGTTTCTGTCATAACGTGTATAGCCAATAGTCTCGGGCAGACAGGATGCTGAAAAAATTATTTGCGGAATCCGCTTTTTCAGAATGGTAGAAGCAATTGCATGCCCTGATTCGTGCACTGCGATTACCGCTTGTAGTTCTTGCGAAACCTCTTTCTCTTTTCTTACCTTTTCTCCGGATAATACTAATTCTGTAATAAACTGAAGCTTTTTGCCCAGCTGATAATGGGCAATTAAACTACCATTTTTACAACCGAGGCTTATCAGATCAATCTTATTCTTATGAGTGAAAATTTCGGAATAAACTTTGCTCAAATTAGCTTTTATATGCCTGTCAATGGTCGATAATAATGGTCTTATGCCTTGAGCCGGAATAACGCCTTCAGAAAAAAGAAATACTTTTATACTCTTCTGGAATTTCAATTTTATTTTTTTAATTCGATAAAAAGTCGCGCTGATTTCTTCCAGTTTAAAATCTATAATTTTGCGATAGGATTCCTTACTGATTGATGGGAACAAAATATAATTATTTCCCAGTCTTGCAATTTCTTCGAGTCTAATTTGCTTTTTTAATGCTTCTTTGACAGTCAGGATTCCGACTTTACTGCTTTGCCGGTAAAATTCATCGGCATCTATTTCGTTATTGAAATCTGTTGCCATCTCATAGGCCTCATCAAGATTACCGGCAATGATAATTAAAAGGTTCGACAGCACAATTTCCCGCTGTTTATTCAATTTTTCTATAACATTTCCAAGAAATTTAATTGTTTCCTGCTCATTTAATTTTTTTAAAAAATTTCTCAAGTCATCTTCTAAATAAAACAAAGGTTGTGACTTGCCGCCGGGTTTCGATAACAACTCCATTCGACTGCTTGCATTTATCAATAAATAAAGCTGGCTTTCAGGAACAAAAGGCATCTTTTCATTTTCCAGCTCATTCTGGCGAAACCGATAAACCCTGTCTATTTCCTTCTTAAACAACTCACTTCCTCTCGTAACCAGACCATTTTGTGCTCTAACGCCTCTTTGTACGAGAGCTTTTAAAAGCTCCTGCAGATTTTTGATTTCATAAGTTCTATTATCATAATCAAAAAATCTGAACTTTCCCGAGTCAATAAGCTTCCAGATCATGCTTTTCTGCGACTGATTAAAACTGCTGCCATCTAAATCAACTGACCTTATATGCTGAAATTCGTCGAGGAAAATGATTTTCCGTTTTCTTTCTGCAATTGCCTCCAGTTCTGATGTGCCAATTGTATTAGTAACTTTAGGTAAACCAAGGTCAAAACTCACAAAGCCATCACTGCAACCAATTAATTCGACCAGACGATTTATGACAGCAGTTTTGCCCACTCCGGTCATACCCCAGAGATTAATAATGTAGGGTTTTTCGATAAATTCGGGAAAAAGAAACCATGGACTAACCTGCTTAACAATTTCATCAATGATTGAATCCAGTCCAACAAATTCCTTTTTAAGCCGTTCTCTTGTTTTTTGAAGAATCTGCTGATTGGCGGTAAATTTTTCCCGATCAGACTTTAAAACCATTTCGGTTTTTTTAATTTTTCTCATCTTGTTCATGTTCTACTCCTTACTTCTTTCTACTTTCATTGTAAGTAAGAGCAGCGACAAAAGATGACGTGTAAGAAAAAGACCAATCATTATTGATTTTGAACCAGTAATTATCCATTTAGCAATATTAGCGAGTTTCAAGACATTTTTGTGTTCTTTATTATGAACTAAATTTTAGCATACCAAAGATTGCTTCGTCGTTCTGCTTCGCAGAACTCCTCGCAATGACAATTTGAGACTGTCATCGTGTATTGGTGGTTGAGCGTAGTCGAAACCACAAAGTGAACAGTTACCTGGTCCCTTCGACACTTCGACTTCGCTAAGCACGAACTCCGCTCAGGGACCGCAATAGGGTGTCATTGCAAGCGACACGCGGCGCAAGCGCCTGCGCTGCGCGAGTGCTTGTGCTGAGCGGAGTCGAAGCGAAGCAATCTAAATGTCTTGAAACGGTTTCTACAAACAAATGGATAATTACTGAATTTTGAACAGTGTAGCTTGCACGGAGATTGTCTTTAAGTTATTTTATTAAAAACAATTATGGAGAGGTTATGTCACAGCAAGGTGTTGTAAAAAGATATTCGTTAATTTTAAAAAAGGTCAAAGAATCTTATTTTCCCAGTTTATCTGAAATTAAAGCCTACCTGGCTTTTAAGGGCTTTGAAGTTTCTAATCGAACCGTTCAGAGAGATTTTAAACAACTGGATGAAGAATTCGGCCTGAAAATTAGTTACAGCGCTTCAAAACGGGGCTATCATATTAATAAAAAAGATGAAATTCAGGCGGAACCTTTTCTTAAGTTCCTCGAACTATTCGATACCGCAGATATAATAAGTGAAAGCCTGACAAACAATCGAGAAACGCTTAAATATATCGCATTTGATAACTACGAAAATTCCAGGGGAACAGACTTTCTTAAACCCTTGCTGGAAGCAACCAGAGACCACAAAACCGTTGTTATTAAATACCAGACTTTTTTAAGCTCTAATGAAAAAAACTACGAAGTTTTACCCTATCTGCTAAAAGAATATCAGGGGCGCTGGTATTTAATTGCCCGTTTTCCCAATAAGAAAAAACTTTATATTTTTGGCCTCGATCGAATATTAAACTTGAAAACTACCGATCATACTTTTAAACCAGCCAAAAATATTGATCCACAGCAGAAATTTAAAAATTTGATTGGTGTTTCGGCTATAGATGAGCCGCCTGAAAAAGTTTTGCTTTCTTTTACTCCGCAGCAAAGTAATTACATTAAAACCCTGCCCCTGCATCCGACTCAAAGAATTTTGCTCGATAATGACAAAGAGTGCCAGATCGAACTTTTTGTAAAAATCAACTATGAACTGATAATGAAAATCTTATCATACGGTGAAAGCGTTAAAGTTTTAAAACC
>JBNJGH010000270.1:0-3474 GCA_051747585.1 Candidatus Rifleibacteriota bacterium | reverse complement strand
TTTTTTTATGCTAGTGAAAACAAAGTTGTTAAGTCAACAATTTTTTTGCTTGTGCCGATAAGCCTTGCAAATGATCAAAACCAATTTAATTAAAAGAGATGGCATAAGCGGTGTTCAGGCACGGAAAACCGCGGTGTTTCTGTTGTCGCTGCTTTTGATTGTGCAACTCGTTTTTCTGGGTTTCAAATACCATGCAGTCACTCGTTCACGGCAGGAATACAAAAAGAAAGAAGCTAAGCTGACCCGCTTGAGTGCCGAAGCAGAGAAATACCAGTTAAAAGAGGATATTGCCAAGCTTGCGGGTAAACTTGCCGCCCGAAATAACTGGCTGAACGAGAAAAAAAACAGTCCGTTAAATAGATTGGGAAAAATACAGGATGATTGCCCGACTAATGTAAATTTTCTGGTATATGAAGCTGATTTGAATCAGACCGAAATACTTTTGACCGCTCCGAATCTCAACCTTGTTTCAGGCTGGCTCAATCGTCATTTCAACCACAACGGCAATATAAGCGTAGCAGGCAGAGAAAAAAATCTATTGAAAATACGGTTTTTATGGTCAAAATAAACTCTTCTGTCATTATTCTGCTGATAGCCAATCTGGCCCTGTTTATCGCTTCAGGGACAATCAGCTTCGATGGAAATATCGAGGAGATTAACCAAAAAATAAATGAACTCAAAAAGCAACTGCCGGAACTTAAAGAAAAGTATGAATGGGCTGAAAAAGCAGAAAACTGCCTGATTGATCCTCCCGGCACAGATTCTGGTAAGCTGCTCGCCAAATGGACCCGGATGGCGTCAAGACTCGGCCTGCAAATGGATGAAGCTTCTCAGAATAGCGGGAAAATATCTGGAATTGAACTTTCGGGCAGTGGGTCATTTAACCGAATTACCATGGTTTTAAACAATATTGCTGCCGAAAAAGCCGCTCTGGCAGAACGTATCAGGCTGGTCAGCCTCAGCGGTCAAAGCTGGGAATTTTCAGCTGAAATCTCAGTAAGAAACGGGCCATGGAAATACAGTGCCCATTCTTCAGACAAGCTACCGGTTCCGGCAAAAATTTCCAACAATTTTTCACCGATTCGAAGTGGAAAACCCTTTGCTCAAACCATGACAATGCCGAAACGGCAAAATTCCCGGAAAGAAAGAATTCGTTATATAGGCTTTTTTAAGGATAATGCCACACCTACGGTGATTATAGAAACATCGGGCAGGTTTCTGGTGCTGGAGTGTGGAGAAAAGACACCGAATGGGAGCCTTATCGAAAAAGCCGATGTGGAAGCAATGAATTTAAGTCATAAAGATAACAGCGGCCAAATAGAACGCTGGACTGTGAAAATGGAGAAAAAATGAGAGAATTGCTGATTGAAAAACTGTTGCTGATATTTATTCTTATGCTGTTAACTTTATCGCCGATCAAGGCTGAAGTGCTAAAGCTTTCAGACGTGCCGTTAAATCAATTTATCGAGTTGTATGCCAAGAAAAAAGGCTGCAATATTTTTCTCGACGAATCGGTTCAGGGACATAGAAAAATTACCGCTCATCTTAACGGGCTGGATCTTGATAAAGCCTTCAAAGTAGTGCTGAAAACCATAAATCTTGAAACCTGTGAGCTGAAAGATAATACGATAATCGTTTTTCCGCCGGAAAAGTCTTCGAGATACAAAAGCGGGGCAACACCCCTTATGTTGGAGATTCCGGACAATTTTAATGCTGACTGGATTCAAAAAATGCTCAGAAGCGCAATGCCCGGGTTGAAAACCTCAGTTTTGCCGGACAAAACAGACAAGCTTGTTATAATAGGAACCCGGGAAAATCTCGACAATGCGGAGAAACTCATTGCGGAATTGCCGAAAACGGAAAAGGAAACTATGACCATTGAAATGTCATCTGCTGAAGCAGGGTTGACGATCAAGGAACTCAATCAGGAAGGGGTTCGGGTAAACAAAAACGGCCTTGAAATCAACCGAAACGAAACTGAGTTGCGAAGGAAAATCAAAAGCTGGCGTAATGAAATTCGCTGGGGCAATGAAGTATTTTACCCGGAAAATCTTGATTTCAAACAGGTAGAGCAAATAGCGCAGTCAATGAACAGCAGGGCAATCGTTTCAGATCTTGGCAATACCGGCGCTTGTTTTGTTGAAGGACCAGCTCACGATAGAAGAAGACTTATACAGGTTTTCGAAGAACTCGACCGCCGCAAAAGGATAATACACAAAGAAATATCTCCGGGTGACATAGATGCAGATGAAGCCAAAAAAGCATTGAAAGCCGCCATTCCTCAGTTGAGAATTCTTGGTAAAAGAAACCTTGTTTTAATAGGGCGCCCGGCTCAGATTGATCAGGCCGAAAACATTCTAGAGGCTTTGGGTAAAAGACGCGCTCAGGTTCTAATCAGTTTCAAACTTGCAGAAATTTCAAGGTCGAAGCTGAAAACACTTGGAATAAATCTTGATAAAAACGGTTACAGCTACGACGAGATCAAGGAGTTTCATGGCAAAGATACATTGCCCTTGTTGTTAAAGTTATTGAACGAAGGTAAAGATGCCAAAATACTTGCAGAACCCAATTTGCGGGTAATTGAAGGCGAGGAGGCCAAGGTTACCATAGGTGACAGAATCCCTCTCGAAGTTGAAGCTACAGCTACAACTGACTCTGGTTCGCTGCTCAAGTTGAATACCCAGTTGCAATGGGTTGATGTCGGAATAAAGATGAGGGTAAAAGATGTAAAAGTTGGGCCGGACAAGGGAATAAACATGAAAATCATGGGTGAGGTAAGTTCGGTGGTTTCGCAAACACGCCAGGGATACCCGCAAATACGAACACGTGAAGCTGAAAGCACCTTACGGGTACAGAACGGCGATTCGATCGTAATGGGTGGATTGATTAACAAAGTCAGGCGCAAGACAAGAACAAAAATACCGGTTATTGACAATATTCCGATACTTGGCAGTTTGACTGGAAGTCGAGACAAAACAAATTCAGACAGTGAAATTATAATTCTGGTCAATGCTAAAATAATCGAAGATTAGAAAAAAAAGTGTAATACCAGGGAAGAAGCATGGACTTGTCAGAAAAAAAAGCGGATAAGATTGCACATTATAAAAATTATGCCCTCAATCGCCATCCATATTTAGCAAGTTCGCCTTGAAAAACAGCTTTTTTCGCTTAAAAGCTTTTATTCTACGCGTTTTTTACCAGAAGCTTTTTGTACACTGTTTCCATTGCTTTGCCGAATTTATAAAGCGAGAATTTTTCTTCCACTTTCTTTCGTGCATTTATCCCCAATTTGTTGCGCAATGAGGCATTGGTGATAATTTGCTTTAATTTTTCGGCAATTTTAACCGGGTTTTCAGGGGGTATAATAAAACCCTCCTGGTTATTACTGATAATTTCGGGGATAACTCCAACCGATGTTCCGACAACGGGTTTGGCACAGGACATAAATTCAAGCGCTGCCCTTGAGTTGGCTTC
>JBNJGH010000269.1:0-3477 GCA_051747585.1 Candidatus Rifleibacteriota bacterium | reverse complement strand
GGCCAGGCAATGATTTGTAAAAAAATGTATAAAAACGGCTTGACGATTGAAAAAATTGCTGAGTTTACAGGGATTGAGCCCGAACAAGTATTGAAGCTAATTGAAAAAGTTGATTCAGTTCAAGAGCCTGCGGAAAATTACTGACTGAAAACGACGCTCTAGCGTCGTGCCTGACTGGCTCTAACCGGATCAGCATCCAGGTTCAGGGCAGAAATTCAATTGGCAAAACAAACTTTGTAATAGCACTTAATCTGGTTTGCAGCTAAACTGTTTAAACGAATATCCTGGATTCCTGATCGCGCTTCGCTTGTCAGGAATGACGGGGCATTATGGCCCCTGAGTGGAGTTGGTATTTTGCAACATGGTCATTTCGACTCCGCTCAATGACCAATATACGATGACGGGCCAGTGAAGACCTTGAGTTGGAGACAGCATCGATAAGCGCGCCGGATTGACGTTTTGATTTTCTTCTCTGTGAACCCTGTGGCAACGTGTCTCCCTGTTATGATTTCTATGATTTATTATTTCTTTGTGCTCTTTGCGCCTCCGAGGCTTAGTGTGATGCCTTCTTTTCGAGAGCGAAGGCGATTTCGGATACATATATCAATAGTGATCGCGATACCTGAATAAACTTTGCAATTCGGTATCGGAATCGGGACTCACTTTTCGATTATTTACAGTAATCTTAAGAAAATCTAGACGAGAATGGGCATGAAAACAGAAAAGGTCGTTGACTTCTACCATGAAATATTTAATAAATATGAATTAGATGCAGCAAAATAACCATTTTTACTATTTTTAAGAGTAAATTTTCGTTGCATCTATATACTAAATGATTTTAAACTGTGATGCTCTGTTCTAAAAAATAATATCCAAGGAGGAAAGGATGCAGCAGGAATTTTCCTATCTGGCTCCGACTACCCTTGAAGAACTGTATACTCAGCTTGATAAGCATGCCGACAAAGCTTCGCTTCTGGCCGGTGGAACAGATCTTCTGGTAGAAATTCACAACAATTGTAAAGCAAAAGATGTATTAATCGATGTTAAAAAAGTTACCGAACTTTCAGAAATTGAATACAGCAAAAAGAAAGGTCTTATAATAGGATCTGCTGTCACCTGTATTGATCTTATCAACGATCGTAGTGTTAAAAGACATTATCCGATTCTGGCAGATGCTGCATCGAGAATTGGTTCGCATCAACTGCGAAATCGCGCCACCATTGGTGGCAATCTATGCACCGCTTCTCCATGTGCAGATATGGGTTGTTCACTGCTGGCGCTGGGTGCAGAAGTAGAGCTTGGTTCAGTTAAAGGCACCAGAACGGTTCCCCTTAAAGACTATTTTACCGGCCCCAAAAAAACGCAGATAAAAAACAATGAAGTTCTGCTCAGAATAATTGTTCCTGCTGATATGGCCGGTGCGCAAGCAGGCATGAGAAAGCTAAAGCGCATAAAAGGTCATGATTTGTCTCTGGTTTCTGCTGTTGTAGTAAGAACCGACAAGCTTCTTCGTGCCGGTTTTGGCTCTTGTGGCCCGACACCGGTTGTTACAATGGATCTCCCTGCTGATGCCAGTACTACTGAAATTAAAAAAGCTGCTTTAAAAGTAGTTTCGCCTATCGATGACGTCAGGGCATCTAAAGACTACCGCCTGTTTATGTTAGGCGAGTATATCGACAGCATTTTTGATGAACTGGGAGGTCGGAAATAATGAAAATAAGTTTAAAACTCAATGGAAAAAAATATACCCGCGAAGTAACTGAATATAAGAATCTCCTTCATTTTATCCGCCAGGACCTTGGATTGACCGGAACCAAAGAAGGTTGCGGCGCAGGCGAATGCGGTGCCTGCACTATAATTATGAATGGTAAAACTGTTAATTCCTGTCTGGTTCTAGCAGTAGAAGCAAATGGAGCTGACATTCAAACAATCGAAGGCGAAGCAAAAAACGGAAAATTGTCTAAATTGCAAAAAGCTTTTCATGAAAATCATGCAGTGCAGTGCGGTTTCTGCACGCCCGGTATGATTCTGTCGGCACGTGCTTTGCTCGACAAAAAAGCTAAACCCAGCGTCGAAGAAATTAAAGAGGCCATAGAAGGCAACTTCTGCCGCTGTACCGGTTACAAACAGATTATTGAAGCGGTGCAGGATGCCTCCGGCCAACTGAAAAAGAAGGAGGGACTTAAGCGTGCTTGAGAATTCAGACAAAAAGAATTTTAAATATGTCGGAAAAGGGCAGAAGCGTGTCGATGCAATCGAAAAGCTCACCGGTCAAGCTGTTTATGCCGCCGATTTAAGTTTCCCCGGAATGCTTCACGGCAAGGTTTTGCGAAGCCCCCATGCCAGAGCCGTAATCAAGAAAATCGACGTCAGCAAAGCCAGAAGACTCGAAGGCGTGCATGCTGTTTTAACCGGCAAAGACCTCGATTACCGGGTTGGCTTGTATCTTGTCGATAAATATATTCTTGCAAAAGGCACAGTAAGACATTTTGGCGAAGCAATTGCAGCCGTAGCAGCTGAAACTCCTGCGATTGCCAAGAAAGCCATCGAACTTATCGATGTTGAATACGATGTGCAAAAGCCGTTTCTCGAGCCCAAAAAAGTTTTCGATAAGAAAGCTCCGCTGGTTCATCCTGGTCTGGGTGAATATGACTTTATCGAAGCAGTGTTCACACCTGTCCCGGGCACAAACATTGCCAATCATACTAAATTACGCAAGGGCAACGTCGAAAGGGGTTTTGAACAGGCCGATCTGATCGTTGAGCGGGAATATACCAATCCTAATGTTCAGCACGTTCCTATGGAGACCCACATAGCTATAGGCAAATGGGATATGGGCGATAAAATTACCATTCATACTTCAGCCCAGTCGCCATTTACGGTTCGAAACCTTTTTGCCCATTCATTTAAAATTCCTCATGCTAATATTAGAGTGGTTATCCCTTATGTTGGCGGCGGTTTCGGCGGAAAAGCCGGCATTCATCTTGAACCCCTTTGCTGCTGCCTTTCAAAAGTGGCGGGCGGCCGTCCGGTTAAGCTGCAGGCCAGCCGTGAGGAAGAGTTCAGCCTTCTTCCATGTCGTTCGGGCTTGGTTTACAATATTAAAACCGGTGTAAAGAAAAACGGTAAAATTGTTGCCCAGAAAATGACAATGTACTGGGATGCAGGCGCTTATGCCGACTATGCAGTCAATGTAACCCGTGCTTCAGGGTTCTCTGCTTCCGGGCCCTATGAAATAGAAAACGCATGGGTCGACGCTTATACAGTTTATACAAATAAACCCTTCGGAACAGCTTATCGTGGCTTTGGCCATGTCGAGTTCAGCTGGGGCGTAGAGCGGCACATGAACTATATTGCTGATCAACTTAAGATAGATCCCCTTGAATTTAGAAAACTCAATGCCCTTAAAGCGGGATCAAAAACCATGACCGGTGAGGTAATCAGCAAGAATACCGGTGATGTGGTCAAATGCATGGA
>JBNJGH010000268.1:1438-3479 GCA_051747585.1 Candidatus Rifleibacteriota bacterium | reverse complement strand
AAAATTGCATTGATTGTTTGAACTGGGTTGCATCTTGTTTTAACCTGTGTTATTTTACTGCCGTTGACATTTTGCGCAACATAGCAAGGTCAAAGAATTAGATACAAAATGGAGTAAAGAATTATGCAAAGTCGTGTCAAATGGTTTGATAATGTCAAGGGGTATGGCTTCATTGAAGCAACTGATGGCAAGGACATTTTTGTTCATTATAAGCAGATCGAGGGTGATGGTTACAAAACCCTGCGAGAAGGCCAGGAAGTTGAATTTGAACTCGAAGAAGGACCAAAAGGACCTTTGGCAACCAACGTCAAAATGCTTGAAAATTAATTAGCTAATTTTGAATTAAGGGGGGCGACCGGTCTTGGCCGATTGCCCCCTGTTTTATTTATATTGTTTAGTTGAAGGGAAGTATTAAATGGACGAATTAAAACTGAATCAGGTTCAGCAACAGCGACTGGAAATAATTGAAGAATTCAGAAAAGAAGGAATTGAACCCTATGGTGGCAGGTTTGATAGAACTCACACTACCACCGAGGCAAAAAAATTCTTTGAAGATTCAGAAGCCGCAGCCGAAGAAAAAGAACATTTTAAATCCGAGCCGGTTAAGCTTGCCGGAAGACTTGTTTCCAAGCGTAATCAGGGTAAAACAGTTTTTGCCCACATGATGGACCAGGCTGGAAAGATTCAGCTTTATATTAGAAAAGATGCGGTTGGCGAAGAAGAATTTGCCATGGTTAAAAGACTTTATGCCGGCGATATTGTCGGAGTAGAAGGTCCTGTTTTTAAAACCAGAACCGGCGAAATTTCAGTTAGAGTTTCAAAGCTTACACTTCTTTCAAAATCAATTAATCCACCACCGGAAAAGTGGCATGGTTTAACCGATGTGGAAATTAGATATCGCCAGCGATATGTAGACCTTATGACGAATCCGGAGGTGCGTGATACCTTTGTAAAACGTAGCCAGATAATTCAGTATATTCGTGAATATATGACTGAAAAGGGTTTCCTTGAAGTTGAAACCCCAATGATGCACCCGGTCGCAGGAGGAGCAACAGCAAGACCTTTTGTAACTCATCACAATGCCCTTGATATGGAACTGTATTTGCGAATTGCTCCCGAACTTTATTTAAAAAGACTTGTGGTGGGTGGTTTCGAAAAGGTTTTTGAAATAAACCGCAACTTCAGAAACGAAGGCATTTCAATCAAACATAATCCAGAATTTACCATGATGGAAGTTTACCAGGCTTTCGGTGATATGGAAACTGTAATGGAACTGGCAGAGAACGTGATCTGTTACGCTGCCGAAAAGATTTATCCGGACCTGCAAATTCCTTATGAAGATAAAGTTTTAAACTTTAAGGGCCCCTGGAAAAAAGCGAACATGCTTGATCTGGTAAGAGACGTTTGTGACTGCCCCGATTTGAGTTACAGTTGTCCGGTTGAACTTGCAAGGGAACAGGCTAAAAAGGTCGGCGTGGAATATGAAGAAAAAGATAGCCCGGCGAAAATAATTGTAAACATTTTTGACGAAAAAGTTGAAGAAACACTTATAGATCCGACCTTTGTAATAGGCTATCCAAAAGAAACTTCACCCCTGGCAAAAGGCAATGCAGAAGACCCCTTAAAGGTAGATCGCTTCGAGCTCTTTATTTATGGCCGTGAAATCGGAAATGCTTTCTCGGAGCTCAATGATCCTCAGGATCAGCTTAAAAGATTCGAAGAACAGCTGGCCCAGCGCGATGCCGGCGATGACGAAGCCCACCAGATGGATACCGACTATGTTAATGCACTCAGATATGGGATGCCCCCGGCAGGCGGTCTTGGCATTGGCATAGACAGAGTAGTTATGCTTCTGACCAACTCATCGTCAATTAGAGATGTTATTCTTTTCCCGACTCTTAGAAAAAGAATTGCAGGCAGCGTAGCCGAAAAAGAAAAACAGGCCAAAGCAGCTGAAGCCGAAGCTTAAAATTAAAGATAAAAAAGCGGCGATTAGAAAATTTATTAGAATAGCCGCTTTTTTATTAGATGTCATTATATA
>JBNJGH010000268.1:0-1428 GCA_051747585.1 Candidatus Rifleibacteriota bacterium | reverse complement strand
CATTATATACTGGTTATTGAGCGTAGCGCTTGTGCTGAGCGGAGTCGAAGCGAAGAAGCAATCTAAATGTCTTGATTAAGCATTAATTGCCTTTGCGCATTCTCTGGCGTAGTTCTTTAACCTTTGCCTTGGCCAGCTGCAACTTTTGCAGAGCATCCTGCTTTTCTTGCTGGGTTGCACCTTCAGTAGTAAGAAGACGGTTATATTCGGCAAAAGCTTTGTAGTAAAGCTCTTGAGCAGTAGCTAGATCATCTACGTCGGCCAGATAAGTGGTTGAACCCGTAGTCGGGAGTTCAGGCGCAGTAGCACTGCCTGGGGTTGTAACCGGGCTGGGTGTTTCTGAATCGCCGGGTATGCCGACTTCGATAGAGGCATCGGGTGCGCTGGCAACCGGAGGAGTTTTATCTCCTCTGCCGAAAAGATTTGCAAACCAGCCAAAAATACGATCCCAGAATGAACCGCCTGAATCATTATTGGTTTGAGCAGTCTGATTTGAACCTGAAGTAGACTTAACCATGCCGACTGATGCCAGATAATCATAAAGCTCTCTTGAAACTGTTTTTGAACCACCGTTAACATAGTCGAGCAGTTCATCGAGGGTTATATTGCCGAAGCTGTTTTCGACAAGAATTCTTGCCATATTAACTTTGTCGTCGGGATACATAACAGAAAAATTGCGACAGAATTCTCTGAGTGAATAATGGGGGCCTGAGCGGGCTATAACATCAAATAATTTTGTTTTGCCCGAGTTTATTTGTTTGATCGAGTCGAATAGGAATTTTCCAACAAAAAGTTCGTTATGCACCATTTCAGAAAAATTATTATTTTGCAGAAAAGCAATGACATTCTGGTTGTTAAGATCAAGAGTAAAGACTTTTCCGTTATTGCGATTGGCGGCAAAGCCATTGGCCCAACCCTCTACCCATGCGGTGTTTGCATTTGGAAGAATCTCATCGATATAATGGCGATTGTCCGGGCCATAGTCTAGTCCCACAAAATCATAGTTTGGTGGATATGAATTCAGCATTGCTACATGGCCGAATTCATGGAGAAAAAGAAAAGTTTTGCTCTCATCGTTGGTAAACCTTGTTACATAGTCGTAAAGATTAATATTGTAACCCGAGCTGTCTTTTGAGGAATAAGAAACGCTGTCTCGGTCACTGATAGTAAAATTTAAGTTTTTGGAAAGATATGGCGCTGTGTCTCGTGCATATTCATAAATTGTTTTGCCATCAGGGAGCTTTTCGTTTAAGTAATCACGCCAGGGAGAGCTGTAGGGAAGATCGTTGAGAGAATCAATGCGGTGGCTTCTATAGCCTATTTCATTTCCATATTGGTCTTTTACAACTTGTTCATATACAAGATTGAGTTGTCCGGCCATTGCCGGTAGACTCAAAAGAGTCATCAGCATCAGTGCAATAAAGAGCC
>JBNJGH010000267.1:0-3485 GCA_051747585.1 Candidatus Rifleibacteriota bacterium | reverse complement strand
GTTTTTACCAGTACTGAATACCAGTTAATAACCAGATTGATTGAAGGCAAGTTCCCCGATTACAACCGGGTTTTACCGAAAGAATCAAGCCGCACCCTTAAAATTAATCGAAAAGAGCTTTCACAGGCTCTTAAAGCTGTTCAGCCAATAGCTCGCAATCACAGCGGTCAGGTCAGGCTCGACATAAGTCCCAACGAAACCAAAGTATGGGCGAAGTCACAAGAGCAGGGCAGCGCCGAGATTTTCATTTCATCGGAACTCGAGGGTGAAAGCATCAATATAGCATTCAATATTAAATTCATTCAGGATTTCATCAATGCTATAGTTGACGAGCAAGTTACCCTCGAAATGACAACCCCTGCCTACCCCGGCCTGATGAAACCGGGCAACCCCGAGTCTGAATTTCAATATGTTCTTATGCCAATGGCCTATTCTGACAGATAACAGGAGATTTCATGAGTAAAAAGGATACAACAGCAAAACTTAAAAAGGATTTGCTTAACGAAAAGTCTGAGGTTCGCAAAAAAGCACTGAAAAAGATTAAAGAATGGAAAGTCGAAGAGGCGCTTCCAGTTTTAATTGAAATGCTTGATTGCAAGAACGATGATATTCTTGAAGATATCACCAAAGTAATGCTGCATTATAAAGACAAGGCCCTGCCCTATCTGGTCAAGGTGCTGTGTTCAGACAGCTGGCGAAGGCGCAAGGCAGCCTCAGGTATCCTTTCCCGTCTTGGCACCAGTTCGCTTAAAAAACTCATGGAGCTCATACCTGAAAACGAAGAAGATGTCGATTACTGGATGGTTCAAACTCTCAGTAATATGGGTGGCGAGGCTTCTCAGTATCTGGTCAGAATTTTCTCTCATCCAAACCAGCGAATAAGGCTTGCAGCAGTAAGAGCGGCGCAAAATGTCGATGACCCCAGAATGGTCACATCTTTGCTTCATCTGCTTGAAGACCCCAGCTGGCCGGTCAGGAAAGCCGCTTACGATAGTTTGGAAAAACTTTACCCTCTTAACCGCCAGGCAGTGAGTGACGCTCTTGAAGATTGCTCAGACGAAGCAATGTTCTGGATCATCAAGCTTATAGCTATACAGCCCCAGCCGGAACAAGCCGACAAACTGGCCGAAATTATCGAAAGTGCCCCTATGGAATCGAAGCTTGAGGCAATCAAAGCCCTGGCAATGATCGAAACAGCAGAAGCACACCAGTTGCTGGTAAGTTATCTGGCCCACAAGGCCTGGATTATAAGGAAAACTGCTGCTGACGCCATCTGGACACAGGGGCTGGGCGTTTCTGAAGAACTGATATCAGCAATTAACGGCGCCAATGTAGATGCTCGTTACTGGTCGGTTAAAATTCTGGGTCAGTCACAGGAACCGGGGATTTTTACCGAAATAGTAAAATGCCTTCAAGATGGTCAATCATCGGTAAGAGCAGCCGCATGCCAGGCACTTGGCTCTCTGGGCGACAAACGCGCCCTCGCTCCGCTCATGGCAGTGCTAAATGATGAGTCAGAAGATGTTAGAACTGCAGCAATTCTTGCTTTAAGCCACATAGGCGAGAAAGAAGAAATAAACAAAGCAACTCTACCTGCTCACCTGCGTAAAGAAAACACTTTTCCCTGCCCCCATTGCGGCAAAGGGGTCGGCAGTAATTTTTCCTTCTGCCCTTTCTGTCTCGGGCATTTGCGCAACACCTGCAAAGCCTGCGGTAGAGCAGTTGAGCCTAACTGGAAAGGTTGCCCGGATTGCGGCGCACCTTTAAAATAGAAACTACATATTTTTTGTAACGCAAACCATTAAAAGGTTTGCGTTAACCAAAAGCGGACAGCAATAAAACTGTACCCTGTTAGCGCAACGGTTTTTCCTCTATACTAAAGTAACCATAAAATTCCAGGGAGGAAAAACATGCGTTTAACTGTATTGACAGTTCTTTTAATTGGCTTGTTGTTATGCCCGCTCACAGCGCAAGCTGAAACTATCGAGAAAGAATATTTTCACCAGCTGAAAGTTGGCGAAGAATCCCGAAACTGGGAACACAAAATAGACCTCACCGACGAAATGATGCACAACGGCCAGGTTTTTGTTGCCCGCGAACTGGATTTGCGGATGGGCAAACTGGTAGTAGTGCACGAAGAGCTGACTCCGATGTATTATTATGTTAAAGTCAGACTTCCCAAGCCCCACCCAAGCGTACCGTTGGCCGGCAAAATAAAGATCAAACTTACAGTTGCCGATAACGCCGCAGAAGTGGCAGCGCCACCTGCACCTGCCGAACTCGAACTTTCAGAAGTCGGTGCGGCTTTGAAACCGATTTTCACCTGGAAAACCGAAGCCAGATATGCAGCAATTACCCTTTACGACGCAACCACAAACCAGACAGTATGGGAAAGAATTTCTACAACCACTGGTTATATGGGGTTTGACGAAGGCTACCTTGAAAAAGGGCACCGATATCTCTGGGCTGTTAAAGTCAGCGATAAATACGGAGAGTGGTCACAATCTGCTCAAGCTGCTTTCAAAATCGATCTCGTAGACGGAGTTGTCGTAGCAATACCCGAATAAATACCCCTTTTGCATATATAATTCTCTTGGCTGTCCGGCTTACGGGCAGCCTTTTTTTTAATTCTTCCAGAAGCTTAAAAAGCGAATCAAAGTAGCCTTTACCCTGTTTTTGTTTCTATTTATAGCCCCAATATCAAACTCTTTGACACTCTGATAAAGCTCTTCGGTTTCGAGTCCGAGTAGATTAAACCGGTGTTCGAGGGCTATTGCCTTTAATTCTGCGGCAAACTCCTTGAGTTCATCTGTTTCGATTGCTCCGGAAAATTTTTCCAGCCGATCGATTATTCCGTCATCTAGTTTTTCGATAAGTGAGTGAGGTTTTACGATCTGTTCGTATGCAATTGAAGGAACTTCCTGCTCAGGGGACGGTCTTATATCTTCATCTTTGTTCAAGGTAAATTTTAAAAATCGGCCACTTTCGCTAAACAGATCATACAATTTGACAGGCTTATGAAGATAGCCGTCAAAAAGCTCTGCATTGCTTTCGCTCTCCAGGGGGGTTACCGACGCGGTTAAGGCGATAACCGGAATGTCGGCTGAAGCCTTAATTTCTCTGGTTGCCTCAATTCCATCTTTTTCCGGCATTCTGATATCCATTATAATCAGATCCGGCTTGTTCTTAAGAGCCAGCTCAACAGCCTGGTTACCATTTTGGGCAGTATACACCCGCAAACCAGCGCCTTTAAGAGCCTCAAATAATAACTCACGGTTCGAGGTGGCATCGTCGGCTATTAGAACAGATTGATCATAGAATTTAAACAAACTGGCGTTTTTTCCTTCATCGCTTTGTAAATGGTTGGCCAACGTTTCAATCTGCACCTTATGCAGTCTTAACTCAAATTTACTGCCGACTTCCGGCTCAGATTTCAACAGAATTTCTCCATTCATCATCTGGGCCAGCTTTTTACTGATGGCAAG
>JBNJGH010000266.1:0-3504 GCA_051747585.1 Candidatus Rifleibacteriota bacterium | reverse complement strand
GAATATGTCTTTATTAAATTATACAACATTTAAAATAAACTGCATAAATCAATAAAAAAAACAGGCGAATTAGAAAAAGCGGCGATAGATAAAGCCTGCGCCAGTTGAAAAACTGCCGAATTCTGAATTTAAACGGAGATTTTTAAACCCCTGAGCTTCAGGGTATTCTCCAGTCTTGAGCCAGGCATAAAAAGATATGTCTGATTCATTACCGGTGCTTACATTTACTACCGGCTGCCAGACTGTCGAATGATCATCAGCATTCAAAATGCCATTAATACTGAAATCGGCAAGTGGCCCCATTCTTTTGCGCGCATTTACCAGCAGATAACTTTTGCCGGCAAGCTGCATCCAGCCCTGCCTAACGGGCAAAGAATTATATACAGAAGACAAATCTGAAGTATTTTTTGCGCCAAGATCCTGGTGCATCCAGGCCAAACCACCACGCCAGTCTTTGCCAAGTTCTTTTTCAACTCCGGCTATGGCAGAAAAAGCAGCCTCATCTGAAAACCCGCCCAGCTCGGGATCGACATTGCTCAAGCGCGAAAAAACTGCTGCCTCACCCCAGAAGTTGATTTTATAACGCTCGCCTTCCCAGCCTATTCCCAGCATCTTTCTTTTCTTGAATTGACCGCCGACCAATTCAACGTCTATATCAGAAAAATTATTACGATACCTTGCAATCAAAGAAGACTTGTCCATATCGTTGGCCGCCACTGCAATCAATTCAATAACCCCCACCATCCCCGAATAAGTTCTTATACGTAAGGCATCGACACCTGGCTTATATGAGCTATCCAGATAACCGGGGTAAAAAGGTGCAATAACGTCCAGAACAGAAACAAAATGACTTGTACCCAAGCTGACGGGCTGACGGCCTATAAGATAGTCAAATTCGCCAATGGAAAAACGAAAATGAAAGTTTTCTATTTCTATCTGACTTCTGGTTCGCCCTTTTTCTAAAAGCAAAAGATCAGTATCAAACTTTTTGTAACTGAATTGAGATTCATCAAAGCCTGAAGAACTGTCGAGACCATATAGCTGATTTAATTCGAAACCGGTTCGCAGGTAAACGTCGCGGTAATCAAAATCTCGCCAGTATCGAAGTAAGGTTTGAAAATTAAAAGGCCTTTCAGCAACGGGATTTATTTTTCGTATCGCATCGGGAAGATTCTGATGATTCGCGATATAACGTAAAGCGAATCCCTCTGCGGCATTCAATTGACAATTTGGAGCAATATAAAAAAATAAAATCGCCAGTATTACTACAATGAACCTGCTTCTCATTTTATTTCATCTTTTTGAATTTTTCCATCACGCATCGAAATGACCCTGTCGGCAATTTCGATAACTTTTTTATCGTGAGAACTAAAAAGAAAAGTAACATGTTTCTCGCGGTTAAGGCGTTTCATCATTTCCAGCAAGCTTACGGCACTTTCAGAATCAAGATTTGCGGTTGGTTCGTCTGCAAGAACGATGGCGGGTTCCATTACAATTGCTCTGGCCACGGCAACCCGTTGTTGTTGTCCGCCACTGAGCTCAGGCGGGCGTCTGTGTTCAAGACTCTCAAGACCAAGCTCTTCAAAAAGAGGCAGAATCCTTTTTTTCTGTTCTTCCTCAGGCACACCGCGGATCTGCATGATAAATTGAACATTTTCATAGGCCGACAAAACCGGAATCAGATTATAAGACTGAAAAATGAAGCCGATTTTTTCTAGACGCTCTCTGGTAAGCTCCTCATCGTTTTTACTGTTTAAGTTTTCATTATCGATCAGCACATCGCCTTTATCGGCTCGGTCCAGCCCGCCGATGAGATTGAGCAAAGTTGTTTTACCGCTACCTGAAGGGCCGGCTAAAACAGCAAATTCTGCTTTATTTAAAGCAAAATTAACATGATCAACAGCTCTTACAGTAGTCTCGCCCGAAGTAAAATATTTGCATGCATCTTTAACCTCTACTGTATTCATCAGCTTCTCCAATTCTCAATATTTTCGCATTGCATCCGAAGGACTCCCCCTGAGAGCTTTTTTTGCAGGATAAATAGAAGCCAGCAAAACCATAATCATCATCAAAATTGTTAACCCGATCATATACTGCCAACTCCAGGCAGAATGAATAACCGGCTCAAAAAGCATACCGGCAACTTCCTGACTGCCAAACATCGAAGAAAAATCAAGACCATAATACCAGCTGTAAAAGCTGACACAAATGCCTGCTGCCAAACCTGCCGCGCAACCGACCATTCCGGTCAAAAGAGCTTCTACTCCGATAAGCCTCTTGATTCTTGTTGCCGAAAAACCCAGTGCTCTGAGCAAGCCGAACTCTCGGGTGCGTTCCAGAACACTCATTAACAAAAGATTAACTGTTCCAATGGCAACAAGAACATAGAGAAGAAAAACCATAAATTTCAAATTAGCATGATCAAGCTCTATTGCATCGGCAACCTGCTTCATTGTCTGGCACCAATCAAGCACCACTGCATCTTGAACTTCTGTCTGACTTAAAATATGGTTCAGCTTTTCACGAACAAGCGGAATATCTTCAATATCTTCAAGAATAATTGCAATTTCATGAACTGCACCTGCAGCACCAAAAGCTTCTGCCAGTTTTTGCCTGTCTATAAAAACCATGCTGTTATCAATTCTGCCAATGCCGGTTTTAAAAAGGCCTGCAATTCGCATCAGCATCGATGACAATTCTCCATCGACATTCTGAAACATAAAGACAAGCTTATTGCCGACTTTCAGTTGAAGACGCTTTGCTATGCCTTCACCCAGATAAACCTCTCTGTTGTCTTTTTTGGTCGGAAGATGCCCCTTTGTTTTGCGTCGAGATTCAAGAATTGTGTTTACTCTGGTCTCAACCTCAAAATCTACCCCCACAACCATTGCCGAAACATTTTCTCTGCTACTGCGCAGAAGACCGGGCAACTGCAAACGGGGCAAAGCATCTTTGACCTGCTTGATTCTGTTTATTTCTGGCAACAGCTTTTGCGTGGCTATAACCTGCTCAGAACGCCTTTGTCCAAGATAGTCTTCATGCTGAAAAGCCAGATGGCCACTGCCTCCTTTAACTGACTCTTCAACCATTTTACGATATGAACCCACTGCTATATTTTCCATCCAGATAACAAAAAACAAGCTACCTGCTATAACTAAAATTTGAACCAGAGTTCTAGTTGGATTTCGCCAGATATTTCGCCAGGCAAGCCTTAAACTCAGCATATCATCCTTCCCTCAGAGCTTGAACCGGATTTAGCCGGTAAAGCTTAAAAGCCGGCAGAGCTGCAACCAGAATTCCAAGCAGAATAATTGAAACCAGAGGCAGCAAACTACTGCTTAGACCGGGAACGCAAAACAGCCTGATTTCAACGTAAGCACCACCCCAGCTTATGGTTTCGAACCACTGCTCAAACCCCAGCGGATAATAATAGAAAACATAGTTGGCAACAGTACCAAAAAAGCTACCAATAATTCCCGAACAAACAGCTATCATAAGACTCTC
>JBNJGH010000265.1:0-3545 GCA_051747585.1 Candidatus Rifleibacteriota bacterium | reverse complement strand
GCGATTAGGCCGCGAATGCATGAGCTTGAATACCCCTATTTAAGGCAATTGATTGGTTGCGGAGTCCCATTTTCGGTTATATCGGCAGGGGCTCAAATAAGCAACTCTGATTTGAACGATGATTTTCGTGGCTTTCATGAAGAAACAATAAAGTTGTTGTTAGAAATGGATAGAAAGGCCGCTGTTTTTACTACAAGAGGCATTTTGACACAATATTTCTGTGACAAAATTGGTATGAAAAGTGCAGAAATGACCGGGGATGTAGCTTTTTCTAATTATGCTGATCCCGTTTTCACCTTTAGGAAAAAAATAAAAAAAATAGCGATATCTGATCCGCATAATCCTAATTTCTACATAGATTCAATGGCTAACTTATACAAGGGATTAGTTACATCATTTCCTGACGCCCAAGTAGAGTTCTTTATCCATGGAGTGAATCCGGTGGTGAAAGAGTTGTGCCAAAGGAATAATATCCCTTTTCGTGAGCTGTATAAAGAGCCTGACTCAGGTCTTGATAATTATAGTGATATTGATTTGCATGCTGGATTTAGAGTCCACGGTCATGTTTCTGCGCTAAGCAAAGGTATATATTCTTATCTGCTTGAACAAGATGGGCGTGGAGTAGAGTATGGCCTGACATTGAACCAGAGAATGTCTGTTTCCGACACGAGGGAGCTGACAAGAATAAACATTTCAGGAGTCGACTCGAACGTTGTTGATAAGAGCGGGAAATCTGCAGAGAAGCTTATTGCAATGATTCGACAAGATGCGCGGCAGGAGTTTGTCAAATTCTTGGCTGTAGAAGATCAGGTAAGGTATTTTATAAAAAGAAATAGGTCGATTATAAAGTCCGCTATTGAGTAAACGAATTCAAGCTGGAGTGTTTTAGAGTACTCCAGCTTGAGCGATGATTTATCCCTGTAGTAATTGCAATACTTGTTGAGGTCGCGCGTTGGCTTGGGAAAGCACCGACATACCGGCCTGTTGGAGTACCTGTGTGCGGGCTAACTCTGCACTTTCTTTCGCGAAATCAGCATCCCGTATTCGACTGTTAGATGCGGAAAGGTTCTCTGTCGTCGTGCTTAAATTGGTTATTGTCGATTCAAAACGGTTTTGTACCGCACCAAGGTCGGCCCTTAACCCGTTAATTTTTTGGATGGCGTAGTCAAGATTGACCATCGCTTTATCCGCTCCATCTTGAGTAGTTATATCGACGGAGTTTATTGAAGCTTCTTCTGCGTCGCCGGCAGTGAATCCGAACGGACTCCCGTTAATATCGATACTGGTTCCGCCTGCGTCTGTTCCGCTGGCGGTAATCGTTATGGTTTCCATTGCACCTCCACTGATTGCTCCATTGAGCTCAGTGGAAAAAATCAAACCATTATTAGTTCTGTCTAGGTTTGCGGTAATTCCTGTTTCGGAGGAATTAGCATTGATTTTGCCAAGAATTTCTTCGAAATTACTGGCGTCATCAACGGTGACAGAAATCCCAGACCCTCCATCCAGGGCCGGCAGCTCAATGGTAAAGTCCGCTGTGCCACCATCCTCAAACAGCTGATTCAAGCTAACGCCCGAGCCTGTTTCATTATTGGCTACGTCCTGTGCATGAGCGATTAGTGAGCCGAGCTGCTTGCCTCTGGCGTCTAAACCATCGACGGAAATCGTCTCACCTGCATTTGCTCCGACCTGGAAAGTCTGTGTGGGGAGAGATCCGTCAAGTACTCGTAGCCCGTTAAAAGATGTTTGGCTAGAGATTCGGTTAATTTCCGAGATCCGTTGTTGCACTTCAGCGTCTAGTGCCTCGCGATCGGACTTACTATTTGTTGCGTTGGCAGACTGAACTGAGAGTTCTCGAATTCTCTGCAGGTTGGCTGTAATTTCATCTAGAGCTCCCTCTGTGGTCTGTGCCAATGAAATGCCGTCGTTGGCGTTACGCTGGGCCATGTTCAACCCGGTGATTTGGGACTGGAAGCGTTCAGAGATCGCCAGGCCTGCTGCATCGTCTTTCGCCGAGTTGATGCGAAGGCCAGACGATAGGCGTTGGAGCGCAACGTTGGCATCACCTTGTGAAGCATTTAGATTTCGTTGCGCGTTCAGTGATGCGATGTTGGTATTGATGATCTGAGGCATGCTTTTATCTCCCTGCTCAGAGGTGCCAGAGAGCGCTTTAGCAGAGCTCTGCTGGCAAATGTCAGTAATTTGCCGTTTGTAAGGGTTTAAGCGATAACCGTGCCAGGATTCCCTTTGTGTTGGGTTTTTTAGGTAAAAACAAGGTTCTATGGGTTTTCTGGAATAGTGGCGTGCGAGGGGCGCGGTATGAAAATGGGATTAAAGGAAAAACCTTGCCGGTTATTCCACCGGTGAAGGGGGCGGTCTAGTATGGCAGAATGCGGTAATCGTGTTAGAGCTTGATGGCTGGAGATTTTCGAATGGCGAAGAAAGGAAGAAAAACGGGAAGTTCAGGCCAGGATGACGGCCAAGTGTATATGCAGCGTTTGCAGCAGAACCTGAGCTATTTTAAGCGTCATCGTCCAGTACTTTATAAATTGCTTGCAAACATAAATCTTGAACGGGTAGAGCTTGTGGTCACGCCCGGAAAAGATGACGTAGATATGGTGGCAAACGGCAAGTCCTGCTATCGAGGGCTGGCAAAAGAGTATTCTGTGGGTGAAGCGCAGCGAATGCTGCAAGAGAATGCAGATAAAAAAAAGCTTGTGACATATCGCCCCCCAGGTGCCAACTCGTACACTCTCGGGAACTTTGCTTCCCAGTTACTTAGAGATGTTATCGCAAAAAGTCCCATCTCTGAAAACGACTTCACAGGATACCAGCGGGGTAAATTTTTTCCATCTATTATATTTCTTGGCTGTGGTTTGGGCTACCACATCGAGGAAGTATGCGCAAAGGCTGAAGTGATCAATGCTATTGTTGTTGAGCGTGAGCCAGAGAAATTTGCGATTAGTCTATATACTGTTGACTGGGAAAGAATTTGCAGAAGATTTAAGAAAGCAGGAAAAACACTGACATTTGCGGTTGGTAAGGCCGATTCTGAGTCGGAAATCAGGGCTCTTGTGCATGCTAACATGGCAAAAGATATTCCTTTTTACCCATTTTTCTCAACTTATTACAATCACTTGGCCGATGTCGAGCTGGCTAAAGGTGTGTTGGCAGCCAGCCAAGATCTAGTCGTCGCTCTCACGAATTGGACCAACTATGATAACGAGCTTATTCGACTGGTTAATACGGCCCATAATGCGCGATCGGGAATAAACTATCTGGCCAATATAGGTAAAAAGTCTATCGATTGCCCGCTGGTCGTTGTTGGTAGTGGACCGTCCATTGATGATCGGATTGGTTCGTTGAAAGCGGCGCGACAAAAGCTATTCATTGTTAGTGCGGGAACGGGCTTGAAGCCGCTTCTGGCAGCGGGGGTCACGCCAGATCTTCACGTCGAATTAGACCCCAGTTACCTCATTTATGAGCTGCATCAGGGTCTGCCCGGAGATGTTTTGAAGTCCATTCCTTTATTGGCTGTGAATGAGGTG
>JBNJGH010000264.1:0-3551 GCA_051747585.1 Candidatus Rifleibacteriota bacterium | reverse complement strand
GAAAAGCTGGGCCGTCAGGGAGAAAAGCTTTCGGCCTATATCGACTGGCTGGCTCAAAGAATAGAAAAATTGCGCCTGGACTCTGATTATAAGCCGGCACTTCACATAGATGTTTATGGAAATATTGGTCCCATTTTTGACTATAACCTTGAAAAGATGGCCGATTATCTTGCTTCTTTAGAAAAGCACGCCGGCGAGTTTCCACTTTATATCGAGGGCCCGGTTGATATGGAAGAAAAGCCTCGCCAGATTGAATCATTGGCGGCCATAACCGGAAGACTTAAAAGTATGGGTTCCAGAGTTAAGATCGTGGCTGATGAATGGTGTAATACTTATACCGATATAAGGGATTTTTGCGATGCTTCAGCCTGCGACATGGTTCAAATCAAGACTCCTGATCTTGGAGGAATTCAGAATATTGTTGAAAGCATTCTATATTGTAAAAAGACCGGTATGGAAGCCTATCAGGGCGGCACCTGCAACGAGACAGACGTTTCTGCACGCATTTGTGTCCATCTTGCAGTGGCTGCCAGAGCCGATCGTATGCTGGCAAAGCCCGGCATGGGATTTGATGAAGGTTATACCATAGTAAACAATGAACAACAGCGCATACTTGCCATATTGAAGCATAGAAACGGAGAAACAAGCTAATGAACAAGAATCAGGAATTTAAAGTCTTATCACCCACAGCAATCCTTGGTTATGGATTCCCCGAAAGCTCATTCTATGCGGGTATGGCGCGAAAACCTGATTTGATAGCTGTAGACGCGGGGTCTACTGACCCGGGGCCCTATTATCTTGGTGCGGGCAAGCCTTTTACCAATAGAAACTATGTAAAGCGTGATTTGCGCTATATGATAAAAGCCGGTATAGAGAATGGAATTCCGGTTGTGGTTGGAACTGCAGGAGGCTCGGGAGCCCAAGTTCACCTGGACTGGTGTAGAGACATAGTTTATGAAATTGCCCGGGAAGAAAATCTCTCGTTCAAGCTTGGTTTGATTTATTCTGATGTCGAAAAAAAACTGGTTAAACAGGCGCTTGCCGAATCTAAAGTTAAGCCTTTAGAGGCAGTTCATGAGCTAAACGACAAGCTTATAGAAGAAACCACCCATCTGGTGGCCCAAATTGGAATGGAACCGGTAATGGAAGCTTTGCAACAAGAATGTAACGTTATTCTTGCCGGTCGCTGTTATGATCCCGCCGTGTTTGCGGCTTTGCCGGTCATGAAAGGTTATGACCCGGGTTTGGCCCTGCACATGGGAAAAATCCTCGAATGTGCCGCCATAGCTTCAACTCCTGGTTCAGGGGCTGACTGTGCTCTGGGTATCTTAAAAGCTAATTCATTCATTCTCGAAGCCCTGAGCCCTAAACGTAAGTTTACCTGCGAATCTGCCGCAGCCCACACCTTGTATGAAAAATCGGACCCTTATCATTTGCCCGGCCCCGGTGGCGTAATAGACCTGGAAAATTGTTCGTTCAAAGATCTCGGTGATGGCAGGGTCGAAGTAAGCGGAAGTCGGTTTCTTGCTGACGATCAATATTCGGTTAAGCTTGAGGGAGCTAGAATAACCGGCTATCGCAGTATAAGTATTGCCGGAACCCATGACCCTATTATGATTGGCGATATAGATAAAATTCTTTCCGAAGTGAAACAACAGCTTTCTGAAATGTCAGAAGTTCAGGACGAAGAACAAAGGCTCTTTTTTCATGTTTACGGCAAAAATGGCGTTATGGGCGCTCTAGAACCCGAACCAGATCAGACTTCTCATGAATTATGCATTCTTATTGAAGCATTATGCCCGACTCAGGAACAGGCTGATTCATTGTGCAGCCTGGCTAGATCGACTCTTTTACATTATGGTTATGAGGGAAGAATTTCAACTGCAGGCAATCTGGCTTTTCCCTTCTCACCCTCTGATATTAGTATGGGCGAGGTATATGAATTTTCCATATATCACCTGCTGCGCCTTGAAAAAAATCACCAGCCCTTTAAAACTACAGCAGTTCAAATAAGTGATGGCAAAGTTGAGGAAAGAAAATAATGAAAAGAAATATTCTAGAAGCAGCAAAAGTTATAAGATCCAAAAATGCCGGGCCTTTTGAATTGACCTTCGATATTATATTCAAAAGTCAGGATTATTTTGAGTTGTTTAAAAGTCGCGAAATTATAAATAAAAAAATGGCAGCCCAATTGCTCAAAATACCGGAAAAAGAAATCTTGAACATTGTCTGGTTTGCTCCGGCAAATGCAGTAAAAATTACCATTAAAAGACCTTTTCCCTCTGGTGCGCCGGGTGAAACCGATATATACGGAGCTCAGCAGCACGCTCCTTTACTTAAAATAGAGTTTTAAATTATGCCACAAAGTTCATTTTTATATAAAAACAGATCTCATCAAGAAACGCTGATTTACTCAGTTTATTATGCTCCCAGAGGCCGGCAGCGGTTATATGTCCTTGGTGGTCAGCTTGCCAATCGCTATCTGACACCGAGCGATCACCTAATAGGTGTAATCGGCGTAGAGGGCTCAGGAAAATCAACCCTCATAAAAGGCCTTTTCCCCGGGCTCGAGCTAACCAACGATGATGAAGGGGTTAATGTAAAACCTACCCCTATTTATGATTTTCATCCCGATGATTATTTTTCTCCTCACACTTTTCATCTCGATGTAAGGTATGAACTGGCATTTAAGCAAAAATATGAAGTGGTAGAAGCTATCCAGAAAGTTATAGAAGACGAGCGCAGAGTTGTAGTAGAGCACTTCGATCTTATTTATGACGCTCTGGGCTACAATGCTCAAATACTTTTTGGAATAGGAGACGAGGTGCTGGTTGCAAGGCCTACGGTGCTTGGGCCCGTACCTGCTTCTATAAAAAGCATTGTTGAAACAACTACTAAATATAGAAAAATGGCCCATTCTGCCGAAGATATCATCACTTACATTCTTGCAACTGAATATAAATATAAGCGTAGAGTGCTACATTCCGATGTAAAACATGGATTTGTAATTAAATTTCCCGAAAAGCCGCAAATTGACCTTAAGAAACTCGAAGCCAGGGTTAAGCAAATAATTGATGAAGACGTTCCTATAGTTACTCCCGCCAAAGATAAAATAAAAATTGGCGATTGGGAAATGTATTGTACCGGTGCCAGAACTCATGTTAAGTCTACCGGAGGAATTACCGATTTTCGTATTCATCCGGATTACGTTTATGACCCGATATGGAAGGAATATATGATGATAGGAATGGTCGGCAAAAAATACCTGGCCGGCATAGAAGATATGGTTTATTTCGACGAATGAAATAATGAACTCGGAGCAGCAGATGAGCAGAATTGAATTTGAAAAACTGGATTTGAAGGCAATAGAATCGCCAATTGAAAAACAAAATGGGCGTTTGAAAGTTAACCCTGAAGTTCTTACCGCTCTGGCGGAAATTTCCTTTAGAGAGCTTTCGTATTTTCTTCGAGCAGAACACCTTGATGAAATTGCTCGAATTGCTACCAGTAAAGATTCCAGCGCAAACGAACGTTTTGTCTGTTCGGCTTTG
>JBNJGH010000263.1:0-3559 GCA_051747585.1 Candidatus Rifleibacteriota bacterium | reverse complement strand
TAATAATCAATCCTGCTTTAAATCATGCCCGGCTTGTGACTTTAAATGGGCTACAAGAGAAGAATTTCTCAACGATGAAAATATTTCTCTTGTTGGCTATCAGGTAAATTTTGAAATGCTGAAGGAAGGGCTTTTTTTATTTAATCATAAAAAATGGGCAACCATGGCTTTGGAGGTTAAAGAATTCACCGACCTTTATGATGGCCCTGTTTTTGAAGTAAAGGCAGCCGGAACCAGAGAATGCCCTGAATATTGCCTTCACAGAGACAATCTTAACCCCTGCCCCGCCATATGCGAGTGCGCTTTTGTTCGCGAGATTATTCAGATTCTCAAAAACAAATATAACAAATAGTTTTGCAACAGATTAAGCTGTTCCAACCAGGACCAGGGCAATCGCATAAAAAAAATCGGGTGTCGGGGTCGGTATCGGAATTCGCTTTTCGAAGGCTCCTGAAACGGTTTTAAAATTTGTACATAACAGAAATACAACAATGTCTTGAAGCTCGCTAATATTACTAATTGGAAAATTACCGAACTAGGGTAAAGGTAGAGTAAAATAAAAGGTTGAGCCCTTACCAACTTCGCTCTCGGCTCCGACCTTGCCCCCATGACCCGCAATTATTTTTTTTACGATTGCCAGCCCCAGTCCGGTTGATTTTTCTCCGTCAGTAGGCCTCACACTGGTTTTACCAAAATCCTGAAACAATTTTCCCTGTTCTTTTTTCGGTATCCCCTGCCCTTGATCGGTTACCGACACTCTGACATAATCCTGTTCTTCAATTACTTTCAGAGTTATCTCGGTATCTGATGGACTGAACTTAACCGCGTTGGTTATAAAATTATCAATCACTTGATTTATTCTGCTCGAATCTGCATAAACTTCCGGGATTTTATCGGGAATTTCTGCCAACAGCTTAATATCTTTCTTTTCCGCTGTGTATTTATGGCTGGCTGCAGCATCTTTAAGCAGTTTTGCCAAATCGAGCTTTTCTTTTTCCAGCTTTACCTGACCTGACTCTATTGCGCTTATATCTAACAAATCGTTGATTAAATCAACCATTCTTTTTGAAACAACTTTGATTCGATCAAAAAAATGTTCACGTTTTTCTTCAGTTAAACCAAGCTCAGAATCCCTTAGCATGTCGACATAGCTTTGAATTAAAGCAAGGGGATTGCGTAAATCGTGAGATACAATTCCCAGAAACTTTGTTTTATAATCACTAAGCCTGCGGCAGTTATCAAGAGCAATGATTCTGGCAACAATAAGTGAAAGGTGTTCGGTTATTGCAAGAAAATTCTCTATATGTGCATCTTTATATGTACTTTTTTCTTTTTTTGAAAAGAATAAAAAGCCTATTGGCTCGCCTTCAGCAATCAATGGACAGGTTAAACTGCTTCTTACCCCTTCTTTAACCACGAGTCGAGTAGAATGACTTTCAGGCTTATGTTTTAAATAATCTTCGAGGTCATTAATAATTCTGGGCTGTTTGGTTTCGACAATTTTTTCCAGACTGCTTCCTGCAAGTTTTGCCTGATAACCGGTTGCAAGCATTAATTTGTCATACTCAGCCCGTGCCCATATTGATTTCACCATTTCCTTATCATCAGAAATTATTGAAACGCCAATTCGATCGTAAGGAACATGACTCTTGAAGTTTGAATAAAAGTGATCAAGCACTTCTTCAAGACTGGCACCCCGGTTTAATTCAGCTGTAACTGCCAGCAAATCTTTATAAAAATTACTCATTCAGGTTTTACTCCAGATCTCTTTTTACGGTTGAAAATTTAATATGCTTCTTGAGCAACCTGGTTCCCCCACCCTGGGATACCACAGTCTTAACTGCGTCCTTATCTTTGACGAAAGAACCGCTCAATTGAGTAATTCTGCTTCCGGCAAAAGCTTCAGGACACATTGGCGTAGAAGGCCCCAGCATAACTGCCGCCCGGTTATTTTTCAACGCATTCAACAAGCTGTTAACCGTATTGTTAATAATGCTGGTCGAAGTAATTATTGCTATATCACAATTTTCCAGAGCGTTAAATCCCATTAATGGAGTAATAACATCGGGCTTTTCTTGATCTAGCTCAACTACTTCAAGCAAGCAGCCGGTCTTCTTTATGGCAGGAATAACAGGTGCGAAATAACCAACCATAACCACATGGTCAGAAGATTTGATATTCAATTGAGAAATTGCCTCTGCGTCTTCAAAATTTCTTTCAATTTTTGAATTTAAAGCGTTAAAAACCGCTAACGCCACAGCTCTTTCGAGAAGGTTTTCGCCCTTCAACCACTCCAGAGCTTCGATAGCACTCAAACCAAGAATATTGCCTGCTTTGTCAAGATGAGTACAAGAGCCCGACTGCCGCTTATCCGGTGTCCAGGCCAGTCCCATTTTTCCGTCGGAAAGCTCTACGCAGCTGTAACCAAGACCAAGTCTTAAATCTTTTATTGTCTGGTTTTCTGCAATTGATTTCCCGAAATTAATTAATGATTGCTCCAGATTCATTTAGACCTCCCGAGCCTTCTGTGTTATTTGGTATTACCAAAAACTATTCTATTGTAGAAAACTTCAGGATGCAACCGCAATTTTTTCAGGAAAACATCTTTTTAAGATCGGCAGCCATTTCCTGAGTAATTTTGGCAAGCTCTGTCTTTTTCTTTTTTAGAAAGGTTGGAATACTGGAGCGTTTAACTTTTGATAATTCGCTGATTTTTTCGCACAGCTCCCTTAAGGTGAGTTCATAATTTTTGCTGGTTTTAGGAACATCAATAAATTGATCCATTTCAAATTTAATTAATGCAATACGAAAATCAGTTTCATCGAAAAGATAATCAAACTGATCAGCAATTTTTTTATCGGGATCAAAATCTTTATCTTTATCTTTTTCCGAGTCTATAAAACGCATAAATTCTTTTAATAATTCTTCCATTTCTGGCCTCCGTTTTTTTTAAAATTCATAGGGGGTCAGGCTTTCATAGCCATTTTCTGTGATAACAATAGTTTGTTCAAATTGAGCTGAGAGAGAGCCGTCTCTGGTTACCGCCGTCCACTCATCATCAAGAACTCGCAAGAATCTTCTACCTAGATTAACCATAGGTTCGATTGTAAAAACCATGCCCGGAACGAGAGTAATACCCGTTTTAGGTTTGCCGAAGTGAGGCACGTCAGGCGGTTCATGAAAAGATTTACCTATTCCATGACCGATAAATTCTCTTACAACCGAACATCCCTCGCCTTCTGCGTAACTTTGAATAGCATAGCCAATGTCACCCAGCGTATTATCGGGTTTTGCAGCTTCCAAACCGCGCTTCAAAGACTCGGCCGCTACAGAAACAATTTTTTGAGCTTCTGAACTGCATTTTCCGACCATGAATGTCATATTTGCGTCGGCATGATATCCATTTAAAATAGATGTAACATCTACATTTACAATATCGCCTTCGTTTAAAACCCGTTCTCCAGAAGGTATTCCATGACAAATAACATCATTTACTGATGTGCACACGCTTTTCGGGAACCCTCTATAATTTAAAGGTGCAGGAGTTGCTCCATTGGCA
>JBNJGH010000262.1:0-3594 GCA_051747585.1 Candidatus Rifleibacteriota bacterium | reverse complement strand
GTCGTTTCTGTTTGTTTGTTGTCGGCCATACTGCCAAGAATATACCACAGTCAGGAATTAAAGAAAATAACCACAGAGCGCACAGAGAACACAGAGAATTTTTTTCAACCATTGTTTCCTTCTTCAGCAAGCCTTCAGAAAAGCACTCGTGTTTTTCTGAAGGCTTGCTGAAGAAGGAAAAGCCGGGCGGTGAAACCGCCGGCTATTTGTCCACAGGACAAATCCTGGCTGAAAAAGATTAAAAAATCAACTCTGTGCCCTCGGTGGCCTCAGTGGTTTAAATTCTATATTTGACAGAAAGAAATAAAACCAGAACTTTTGATAACAAGCAACGGTTTACTTAGAATTGCTGTATAAAGTTAGTAGTATTTTAATGAGAAAGTCTTGAACTGGCCGGTTTGATAAAGAAAATAACCGAGAGTAATAAAGTAAAAAGAATTAAAAGAATCGGATAAAAGGTTGAAAAAGACGTGTGAAGAAAAACTATATTGTGATTGTTGAAATTTGGACTTTTAATGATTTTGATTTAATATAAGTTATACAGTTGATTCTTCAGGAGCAGATTAATGATTTCTTATATTCGTCCTGCAAAGGGATTCGTCTTTTTTCTTTTGCTGAGCTTATTTATGATTCCTTGCTTTAAAAAAGCTGATGCTCGAGTGCTTTCGGGCAGTAAAACAGAGAAAAAAATAAATCGCAGGGTTGAACGCTGGTTAAAATCTGCTCGTAAAGACTATAAAAAGGGCGAAGTTCAAGAGGCTTTAGATACCTACTGGAAAATTCTCGAGGTTGATCCTGAAGCTACAGTTGCTTACCTGGAGCTTGGAGAAATCTATCATGAACTTAAAATTTACAATCGCGCGATCGAACTTCTTGAACCGGGAACCGAATACGCCGAGAGTGAATTTGCACCTGAAACTGTTTGTTACTACTATTGCGTTTTAACCCGCTCTTATCTGGCCATAAATAAAATTGGCCTGGCTTCAAAGGCTTTGATTAAAGCTGCCCGAATAGCACCGAGAGACCCTTTGCCCCGCTTGATTCTTGGGGATATTTACATGTCTCACAATCGAATTAAATCAGCTTATAAAGCATATCAAAAAGCGATACGACTGGATCCTGACTATGCCCCTGCTCTTGAAAAACTTGGCGAACTTACTACAAAATATAAAGATCAACTGGCCAATGTTCAGTCTAAAAAGAAAAAGCCAAGGCAAAGAATGGTTAAGAGGCAGGTATCACGGCCCAAAAAAACTAGAAAACAAATTGCAACCCAAACCAAAAAACAAACAAATGATTCTGCCGAAAAAAGTGAAGAATCGGCGATGGGCGCCATTGAAGATCGCCCCTTGCCAATGCCGGGTGTGCCTGCTAAACCTGCAACCTCTCAAACAGATAAATCCAAAGAGGCTGTTTCTATTGCAACTGAACCTGAAAAGAAAAAACGTGCTAAAAAAGAACCGGCTAAAAAAGAGGTAAATAGCTCGCAAGCGGATGTTAAAGCCGATCCTGAACAGATTGAAGCAAAGATTTCACAGCTTCTGGCCGGCAACGCCAACCAGAAAAAAGCTGCAGCCGCTTACCTGGTAAAATTGGGTAATCAAGGTTTAATTGAGGTTGAAGACCTGCTTTTTGATCCCGATCCTGCAGTAAGAACTATCGCAGCCAGAACTATTCCAAAGTTTGCCGGCTCTTTTAAAAACAGGGTTGAAAATATTCTCAAAGATGCCCTTGGAGACCCTGATCCAATGGTGGAAAAAGAATTGCAGCAGGCATTAGATTCACTTTAAATTAAAAAAGAAATTTGTTGCTGAAATTTTGCTTTTTATAATGTTTTTCAAGTAACTTAAAAAAAGGCTTCTGGCGAGTCTAACTTGCCAGAAGCCTTTTAGCTGTTATTTTGAAATTAGTCAGTTTTCTACCAGACTTTTCTTTATTGATTTATTCCAGTGCGTCGTCTCCCGGGGGGATGACCGGAGAATCAATATAGAATGGTTCGTCATCTGGTTCTTCTACAACCGCCTGGTAACCGCCATCAACATAGACATTGTCATACATGTTGGAATCTTCGCTTTCGCTGAGCGGCATGTAGAGATTTACATCGTTTTTTATATCTTCGTATTTGGCTGCAACTTCTTCGAAAGCGGCAAGTTCTGAGTTCAGGTCGTGAAGAAGCTCTTTGGGGTGCATGCCATCTTTATCAAACCAGTACCAGCGTTTTCTGACATCTGAATTTGATTTGTCGGCGATTTTGGTGAATTTATCGACTTCCCTCATGTAAAGGTTCGTGAATTTTTCCATCTCGTCGTAAGGTGGGTAAATTTCTGCAAGCCAGTCACCGAAAGTGCTGCCTTCAACGTCAAGATAGGTGCCTTCTTTAAGGAATTTTGCAAGATCATAATTGGTAAATTCATCGCTGAATTCCGTTAGAACTGCGCGTTTTTCTTCGCCAAGCTCACGCATCATAACGGCCAGATCAAGGTTTTGTTTGATGGTTGCCAGCATTAAAACGGTATCAGCGGCTTTTTGTGCAATGGATAAGGGGTCATACATTAGAGATTGCTCTATGTCTGATTGATACACTTTTATAATGTTTTCGGGGGTTGGTTTGCCGTTGTCATCGTTCCAGCGCCAGCCAAAAGCTTTTCGGCATTCACGCATCAATCCGTCGTGTTCACGTTCCGGATCAACGTTATAAGCGTCAACCAGTCTTTCAAGGGCTTTTCTTACTTTTTCTGCGTGTTTTAAATGAACCTCGCGCATTTGTTCAACCATCTCGTCGGTGCTTTCAATTGAATCTTCTACCTGTTCTCTTGAAACCTTGATCTGCTCTTTAAAATACATCATTTCCTTTACGCCGATAATAAACGCATCAGCATTGAAGGCTTCTATGAGAAGGTCTTCAGACCATGCGCCTGAATCTATGCCAACCAGAGGTATATAATTGAATGGAGATTGTTCGACTCTCAGGCCGATAACATCAAATATGCCACCACGATGTTTATTGGCGGTAACCCAGTTCTGGTATTTTTTTATAAGCACGTAATCAGGATTAAAAAATACTTTTTGAATATTGTAGTCTGCTATGGTTTTTTTGTAGTCTCTGGATTTTAATTTGTCGCCGCTCCAGCTTACGTAAGTCATGGGGTTAACATAATGGCCTACCTTGCCCCAGAAACCGCGATTTTCTGCTTTTTCTGCTTCTGCCTGATTGGGTTTCCATGACATGTAATCTGCTTTCATATTCCAGAGTTCTTTTAGTCGTTCCATGCTGAAATCCGGAAGGGTAAAACCTTTCTGGCTGTAGTAGCTTACAAGAACTCCCTGTTTTTCAAGGGCAGTATAAACTCTTTCGTTCTTTTCCTGAATTTTTTCATCTTCTTCATTTGAAACGGGCTGACTTTTAATAAAGTCGCCAAACTGGTTTTCGGTAACGATTAAAGCTGCAGCTTTTTCCTCAGTCTTCAGGCTGCCACGATTGTCGTAAAAAGATTTGAATTCGGGGTCATTCTGATAGAGATACCAGAATGAGTTTTTATAAGCTGCTTTCCAGCGCTTATTGTAGTTTCCGAAGATGTTTCCGACGGTCGAAAG
>JBNJGH010000261.1:0-3603 GCA_051747585.1 Candidatus Rifleibacteriota bacterium | reverse complement strand
CTGGCATAAGAGGCATTTGCGCAATCAAGGCAAACTGCTTTTGTATAAATAATCTTGCACTTTCTTCAAGTTTTTCAATGCCATATTTTTGCAAAAGTCTATTAACATAAGATCTGTTCGTTTTTGAGAAAAACGAGAATTTATATTGATCGTTAAAAGCAATTAAAGCTCTACGACTCATAGTACGTGGCCAAAAGCGAAATTTTTCTTTTGCTTCTGGCGAAAGAGAATAATCAATATCACCGGTATCTTTACCGTGCTTTATTAAACAAACAATTTTATAGCCATATTCTTGTTCTAAAAGCTTGCGAATCTTAAGCGAAGGCATTTTTAACAAACTATTTTTTGAGCTTTTAAGCTCATGTGCCAGAGAATCTTTGATATAGCTTCTTACCGTGGCTTTCGCCTTAAATTTCTGCATTTCATTAACCAGCCTGGGATTAAATGATCTGCGAGAGGTTTCCCTGTTTATCTTAAACAACCACTTCAATCCCAGATTGATAGAAATTGCAGGCAAAACAAATACAAAAAGCCAACACATAACTAAGGTCTGAACAGACAATTTTCTTTTGATTTGCAGTTTACTCTCAGACATTGATTTCACCTTTACAATCAAAAGCTTGCCCAATTTGTTCGTCTTCTACAGAAAGAGAAGCAAAATTAAAGCGCTCTTTTGCTTTATCCATGGTAAGTGAACCAACGACTATCCGGTTATATTTTGATTCTTTACTGGCAGTTTCGAGTTTTTCTGCCATCCCTGGAAGTTCACCGAGAACTGAGAAAAATTTTCGTCCCTTTTCAGGTCCAAAAACTTGCGAAATAGCTTTTCCGGTGGCGATACCTATACCATGTTCGGCTGTAAATTCACCCCTTGAACTACGTTCTTCATTAAATGCTTCAAGCTTTTTTCGCATAGCAAATGCTGCTTTTAAAGACCAGATTGCCGAAGAACGATCTTCTGAATTATAAAAAACCGCTGTCACAGCATCTCCGACATAAGAACCAATAATACCTTTGTTTGCAGTAATAGCAGCTTCCATACCGGTAAAATAATCATTTAGAAAATTGACAATTTCTTCAGGGCTGTGTTGTTCGGTCAAGCTGGTAAAATTTCTAACATCTGAAAAAAGTATTGAAATTTGCTGTTTTTCTGATGAGAAATCAATCTGCTTTTCTTCTTTGCCCTTGATTTTGGTATAAAGGTCTTCTGAAACAAACCTTCGCATTCGATCTCGCTGCAATAAACCTTCGGTCATATTGTTAAACGATTCGGCAAGGGTTCCGATTTCGTCAGTTTTTGCATGTTCAATACGAAAATCATATTTACCCTTACTTACATTACCCGCACCTGAAACAAAAGTTCTTACCGGTTTAATAAATAAAGAAAAAAGAATATCACTGAAAAGAAACAGAGAAATCAGCGAAAAAACAGCAAGCAAAAAAGGAAAAGCGGCTGAAACCAACTCAACTTCAAGATCTGGCTGCAATGTCAGTTCTCCGGCAAAAACAGCAGAGTCATTTTTCAAAAATTCCCAGCCTGATACTTTGATACTGTTTTGAACTTTTCGCGATATGAAACCACTACTGTGATTGCTGACAGCAAAGGAAAGAAGCTTTACTTCAGGTTTGCCAAGATTCAAATTTTCGGGCCACCATTGGTGTAAACTGTCATTAGCATCTCTACGCCCCATTGCAAGACATGCAGTTTTGAAAAGATCTTTTCGTTTAAATACTTCCGCATGAAAAAGATGAGGACGGTAGAGATAACTAAAATTATTAATCAGTACACAAAAAATAATTGCTTTTATACTGCTTTGAGGCAACTTATTTTCAGGTAAAAGAAAATGAACCATACGGGCAAAATTATTCAGATCTCTTATGCTATTTGTTTCTACTCCCTCCTGTGACAGAATTTTATGAGTAATAAATCCCCTTTGGAAAATATCCACAAAAGCTTCGGTAAGCTCGGATTTACGCAAATCTTTTCTGGCTTTTTCTGAATCAAGCTGCAAAACCCCAAGATTGTAGAGGAATCTTGCACTCAGACGTGGAAAAACTTTGCCCGAGTCTTTATTGTGGGGACTTTTATATAGAAACTTTCTATTAAGACCATCATTACGATAGAATTGAACCGTACCATTATCAAGAAAATCCCGGGCACTGGTCTGCAAAATTTCTGTCTTGCTATCGTTTATATTTTTAATCATTCGTTTTTTGGTAGCAAAATAACGCAGCAAATGTTGCTGCTTTTGATCTTGATAATAATTTTTCAGTTCAAAAATATAGCGCCTAAGCTCAGCCTCGCCTTCTTCAAACCTCAAGCTGGAAATACTTTTGTTAAGACTTGAAGCAAAATATCCCAGAAGTAAATAGGGCATAAGCACAAGAATGCACAGGGTTAACAAAAATTTCGTCTTTAATTCTTTATTTAAAGTGAAGCCAAAAAGATATGCACGAAAAACGAGAGTAAAAATAGTGAGTAATAAAATTTTCCTGAAAAATTTCAAAAACAAAATCAATTGATGAAATTGCCGATATTCTTCACTTAGATCTCTGGCCACAAACATTCTTTGAGGTAGTTCTTGATTTTTGCCAAATAAATCGGCATAGCCCCTTATTTCTGAAGAAAGAGGGCTACTTAAAACTATACTTGTCTTATTTCCCTCCCGTGAATATGAGCGTTTAAGATCTGGTGCAGCAGATTTTAACGCCTGTTTAAGAATCAGTCCCGGCTGCAGAACCTGGGCAGAAAAAACGATAAAATAACCGCCGTAAAACCTTTTGTGATCATTCAGTCTTGAATAAAAAACAAATAACCTTTTGCCCGGTATCTTACGGGTTGCCATCGGAAATACCTTATGCGGAATCAGAGGAGTATAAGCCATTTCGCTAAATACAATTTTGAAACTATTAGTAAAACCGTCAAAGCCTCTTTTATTAAGACTTGCAATACTTTTTAAACGATTATAATTATCCTGAACATTCAAATTTTCCGTAACCGGCTCAAGAATATCTCTGTCTACAGTTTTTACAAGAGTATTGGCTTCGATTAACTTTCTGTTTTCAGCATCAAGACCAGAAAGAGGCGAACCATACCAGGCCCAATTATTATAAGCATCTGCAGAAACAACATTAAGAAAAACAGGCTCAATTTCATAATCTTCTTTTAGAATATTCAGAATTGTTGAAACAGTATTTTGATTGTAAACTTCAGGATCATACAGACCAAAATCTTTAACGGTAACATTGCCCTCAGGCCTTAATTCAGCCTTGCTTTCCATTTCCTGTAAAATTTCCCTGATTCTTACAGTTGGGTTAGTTTCCTGTTTGAATTTTATCAGTTCATTCTGCAGCTCAAGCTTTTTGCGAGCTTTGAATTTGTTGAAATTTCTTGCTGAATTATTTTCAATACTGTCGACAATATAAAAAACAGGGCCAAATACCAGAAATATAAAAAGAATTACAATCTTTTTCACAGTATTTTACCCTGTCCAAACCACAGCTCTGCAAAATACAGAGCTGAAAAACAAATCAATTTTTCATGCTGTGAACCGGTGGTGGAATTCGGCCGCCACGACGAACAAATACTGATGGTCGATACTT
>JBNJGH010000260.1:0-3635 GCA_051747585.1 Candidatus Rifleibacteriota bacterium | reverse complement strand
AAAAAAATTAACCCGGTAATATTTCTTCGCAGACGAAAGCTGGCAATAAAAGCCATTCTTATTGGAGCTTTTTCCGGACTGGTCGCCGTAGGTTTTCGTATTTGCCTGGGCCATGCAACTATGGTCAGAGAAGCCTTATTTAAAGCTTTTTCACCGCTAAATGCCTGGATTCCGGCTCTTTTAATCGGCTTAATTCTGGCTTTTTTGTCTATTTTTGTAAAGAATTTTTCTCCGGAGTCTGCCGGAAGCGGAATTCCGCACTTAAAATCGGTTTTAAAAGGAAACAGCCACTTTTATGATATCAAGGTACTATTGGTAAAATTCATCGGAGGGGTAACTGCTATAGGTTCTGGTCTGGCTCTTGGCATAGGCGGCCCCACTGTTCAGATGGGCGGCTCTGCCGGTTCAATTGTTTCGCGCATATTCTCAGATAACAAAGAAGAAAGAGACCTGCTGATCTGCTCCGGGGCTGGTGCCGGGCTTGCCGCAGCATTTAACGCGCCACTTGCAGGACTTCTTTTCGTGCTTGAAGAACTTCAGCAAAAATATGACAAATTCAGCCTTGTGACTGCTTTTTCTGCAACTATATCAGGCACACTGGTCTGCAGATTAATTATGGGCCAGAAAACTATTTTCAACTTTAAGATTCTTGAATACCCTGCTCTTGAGCTATTTATCTGGTGCATAATCCTCGGAACGTTATCGGGCTTTCTTGGCCTTTTATTCAATTATTTTCTCAGCAAAACTCTTCGCAGATTCAAAGGCAAGCAGGTATTTATTGCCTTAATCATTGGCCTTTCTTTCGGAATAATTCAATTGTGTTTTCCCGATATGCTCGGCAGCAAAACTCAATTAATCAAAGAACTACTGACAGGTAAATTCTCTTTATTTGTTTTAATTATGCTTTTTATCGGAAAATTCATTTTAACAGTAATGAGCTACAATGTAGGAACGCCAGGCGGAATCTTTGCACCACTGCTTTTGCTGGGAGCCCTGGCGGGTGCAATATTTTTCCACCTGGTCGAGCATTTCAGCCCCACCAGATTTGAAATGGTAACTTTCATAGTACTGGGCATGGGCGGACTTTTTACGGCAATAGTCCGCAGCCCGTTATCCGGCATAATTCTTATACTAGAAATGTCAAATCAGTTTTTTCTTTTGTTACCATTGATTCTGGTATCGCTTATTGCTTACGGAATTCCTGAATATACTTTTAACAAGCCCGTATACGATGAACTGATGGATTTACGGTTTGATGACCATAAACCTTCCGATTAGCTTTCTAACTTCTTTCATAGTAAGAGCTCGAGGCTTGTAAACAAAATCCCGAAAAAGCCTGGTCTGGTTTTCGGAATTTGGGCCAAAAGCTTCGTTCCCAGGGGGCATACAACCATAAACCTTGATACCTTCAGGCGAAAGTTCCATAATCTGGACATCACTGCCCCGATTCATAAAATTCTTTATGGTTGAGCTGCCATTTAAAGTTGGAGCCCCAACATGATTTATACCTGCAAAAGTCATAGGCTGGCAATCAAACTCTGGCAGATTAAACCCATCAGGAGTCAGCTCAAACACAGTCTCAACAAAAACCCGGGTTAAGAATTTACGAGGACTTTCACCCTCAAAATAATCGTAACGACTCTGGCCAAGCATGCAGTCAGCCAGAAGAGCCGACTGGGTCCAGGTTGGGTCAGACCCGATCATCCAGATAAAGTCTTCCAGGTTATCGGCAAAAACTTCATTGAACAAATTATTAAAATAAGCGTCAAAGATTCCTGCACCCGGATGATCGTATTTACCGTCATTATTTTCATCGAGTCGCATATTATTCCAATCTTGCAGAGCTTCGAAAGCCTTCTGCTCAACCGGATTAAAAAATGACGAATCAATATGATTTATTAACAGATCTTTAAAGAAATATGCGCGCTGATCAGTAAATGCAATGTCTCTATCAAGCTTTTTCAAATAATCAACAGACCAGGCTTTATGGTTTAAATTTATATGATCTGCAATAAAGCGACTACGCTGATCAGCCGCCCAGCCTGTTTGCAGATCTCCATTCCTGTAGCCCTCGACCGGCGGACAGTTCCAGTTAACATAAAAGCCGGTAGCCGGATTCATACCGGACAGACGTTTGTCGGGCGAAGGAAAAACAGTTGCCTCACCAACAGGCAATCTGTCGTCACCAAAACTTTTGCGGCTTTTTCCCATACCACAGTGCACAAAAGCTATGTTTCCCTGTTTGTCGGCACCCAGCCAGTTAATCGACAAAGCGTTGCGGTCAGATGCATCGAGCCATTGTTGAAGGCCTTCTGCGAATGTAGAATCAAACCAACCCTCATAAGAGCTAACCACATGACCTTTCCAGGCACGATTTTTAACATACCAGGTGTTGTCTTCTACAGCTATAACCGGTCCCAGTTCGGTATCGACAACTTCACGGAATTCAGCTTTGCGTGAACCTTTTACATAAATCTGTTCAAGCCTTTTGACTTTTTTACAGGAAAAGCCTTCGCCAAGTAACATATTTTCATTATTGGGATCCTGTTCCAATGCTATTATATCGACAAGGTTACCCACACCAGCTGTTGCAGTAAAACCAATATTTCGATTAGCCGCAAACATTACAAAAGCATAGCCAACCGGAGTTGTTCCAACAATATCAAATTCGGGAGAATGAAGCCCTATACTGTAGAGAGCAGAAGGTTTAAAATATCCCATCTGGGGGCCGCCCAGAATCCAGGCCTTTTTTTCGCCTTTATAAAGATTTGAAAGCACCGCGCCATAGCTACCGGATTTATCGGGGATACCTACAGATTTAAGCGTTTTATTGCGCTTTCGGTTTCTCAGCGTGGGTGAATGAAGAGGCTTGGTAGAACCAACATGAGGGGTGAATGGAGAAGAAAACCTGAAACCTGGTTTAAAATAGTTCATTTTACCAAGAGTAGTATACACGCGAGAATCTTTGTAAAAAATTACATCTTCAAAAATATTCGAAGCTGTTTTTGCTCCGTATTTTCTTACCAGATAGCTTAAAAGGTGCAGGTTATCAAGCTCCTGGCTGAAATCATTGTATCGTGCCGCCATTGTGCCGGCAAAAATATTGAGAATTTGTATCTGTGAAAAGGGAGAAGGCTTGATATCAGCTTTTGCAAAAGCGGGGTCAACTTTAAAACTTTCTTTTCTAGCTTCTTGAACTGCGCGGTTGATACCCCGGGTAAACCCCTCTAAAGCAGTTTGAAATACGTATCCGGCTTCTTGCAAGCCTTTCTTTAAATCCGCATAAGGCACAGCGTCTCTTCTTGCCATAAAATCTGCTTCAACAAAAGGCTCGCCGAACACCTCGGCCAAAGTGCCTTCGGTAGATCGGCGCAGAAGCTCAAGCTGAAACATTCGATCCCGGCCAAGACAATAACCATAGCCAAAAAAGACACCATAGGTAGAACTTGCTACCACATGTGGGGTTCCCACATCATCGTGCCAGATTTTGACATAATCTGAAATTTGCTGCATTACCTCATTGTTACCGGCACTTGCCGAAACAAAAGGCAATAAAAAGATACAAAGAATAACTAAAAATCTAATTTTCTGCACAGCTTGCTTCCTCCCTCGAATTTAAGCAACTCAAACTTTTC
>JBNJGH010000259.1:0-3662 GCA_051747585.1 Candidatus Rifleibacteriota bacterium | reverse complement strand
TCTATTTTGGAGAAATCAAGAATATCATTTATTATTTCAAGTAGTTTGCTACTGCTGCTTTTGATTACACTGGTAAATTTTTCCTGTTCTTCTGACTGCTCTGTTTTCAGCAGCAGTTCGCTCATTCCAATAATCCCATTCATTGGAGTCCTGATTTCATGACTCATATTTGCCAGAAACTCGCTTTTGGCAGCATTGGCCTTTTCTGCAATTTTTCTTATTTCATTGGCTTTATCGTTTGCTGCGTGCAGCTCGTCAATCACCTGCTCAAGTTCTAGCAGAGTTCTTTCTATTTCTTTTTCTGCTTCTTTTCGATGGGAAATATCCGTGTTTGAGCCTGCCATTCGGTATGGTTTGTTGTTTTCATCTCTTAGAGCTTCCCCTCTTGCAAGAACCCATACATAATGACCATCCTTGTGTCTCATTCGATATTCAATTGAATATTCATTTACGGTTCCAGCCAGATACTGGTCAAGATATTTCAAAACCAGACTTCTTTCATCGGGGTGAATTCTGTCGGCAAAAGAAGAAAATTCATTGGGCAATTCATCATCTTTAAAACCAAGCATTTCTTTATATCTGGGTGATAAAAAAACTGTTCCCTTTTCAATTTGCCAGTCCCAGATTCCATCCTGACTGCCATTTATCGCTAACATATATTGTTCGCGGCTTTCCTGCAGCTCTTGTTCAGCTTTTTTCTTGGCAGTAATATCTCTTGCAATTCCCCTGAAGCCCTTAAGATTTCCTTCTTCATCGAAAAAAGGTACGCCACTGTTTGCGAACCAGAAAACTCTGCCCGGAAACAGTTCATACCTGTTTTCGAAATCTGAGAAAGAATGAGGATTTTTTACCAGCTCTTCAAAAAGTTCAATATTTCTTTGCTTTTGTTCTTGAGGTAATAAGTCATAGAACTTCTTACCAATTAAAAATTCCGGAGAGATTGACATCTTATCCTGAATTCCGCAATAACTGTAAGTATAAACGGCTTCAGTATTCATTTCCCATATCCAGTCAGAAAGACTTCTTACCAGATCTTTAAATTTATTCTCGCTAACTTTTAAAGCTTTTGTCCGTTCATTTATCTGATCTTCCATAATCAGGTGTCGGTTACGTACTAAAAAACGAATTATGGCAATGAAAAGGAATACAATTATGGTAAAAATGGCAAAAATAATTCCGGTGCCCCAAATGTTCCAGAATGAAAACGCTTTTTTGCCGGGTAAATAATGAACTGCATAAATTTTGTTAAAAATAAAAACCGGAAAAAAGAGACCATCTGGATTAAAAGGGTTTTCATAACGTTGTAAGAGTTGATTCTGCCGTGCAGGATATGAGGCCAGAATTTCAAAAGTATTTTCGTTTAGAGAATAAAATTGAGTCTGAATTCCATCGTTTGCCAGCCCCCCAAGAGTTAAAACTTCCTGCAAGAGAAGAACAGGATCGATCAAACCCAAAAGCAGCAATGGAGCCGAATTTTTTAGATGATTCGCTTTAAGAGCTTTAAAAAAACAAATAGTTTTTGGCCCACTATTTTGTTCAGAAATATTAAAAACACCGATACTGGTGTTTTTATTTTTAAAATCATTCTCAATTTTCTTGAATAATTTATTTAGTTCATTTTTATTGAATTTCTTAAAAAAGGTTTTTCGAAAAACAGAGTCTTCATGAAATTTTAGACTGAAAATTTTGGCAAATGAATAATCTTTTATACAATTAATTTTTTGTTCGTAAAAATAATATTCAACCAAACTATCGAATGGATTGTATTTACAAAGAGAAAGTATTTCTTCAGTATGTCTTTTAACTTGAAGCAAACTATTTTCTATAGAGCTTGCTGAAACTATAATGCTTCTGGTCAGTTCAGATTTTAAATTAAAATATTTATAGTTTTTAATTGAAATCAAAAGTGCAATAGACAATAAAATTCCGCTGAGAATAATGCACAAGGATTCGATATGGTGAATAAACCGGGGGAAGTTTCGCCTTTTTTGACGATTTCTTACATCTACAAGGAATAACGTTATAAAACCAATAACTTCAATTAGAAAAATAATAAAAAGAAGCCAGTATCTGGATTTATAAATATTTTGCTGATAACCATCTGCAAGAATATCAATTCCAACTAACCCCGCAACTTTGTTATTTTCAGGATTAATTATGGGTGCAACACTGGATACAAAAGTACCATACTCGTCGGTATAGGGCTTTAGAAAAATAGTCTTTTTATTGGTGAAAACTTGCCACAAATGAGGGCTGGGTTTGAAATATTGAGTGCCTGCAGGGCTTGCATGCGGATCATTTGCTACGTAGCTTTCCGGTCCAAAATATAGCTTCTCGTCTCTTTTTTTGAGAGTGTAAATCCCTCTTAGATCAGGAAATAATTTTTTATAGGTAACAAGGCTTTTGTTTAATCTTTTAAAAGCCAGAGAGCTTTTTTCTTCCGGAACAAAATTTAAAGAAAAGAAGTCATCATTCTCGAGACTTTCGGCAATGCCCGCCGCGGTAATTTTTACCTTTTCTTTAAAATTGGCAATAAATAAAGAAGTTTGCCAGTTAGCGGCAAATCCGCCCAGAACAATTACTCCTGCGAAGAAAAAAACAAGCAGAAATATTCTTAAAATACTATTTATATCTGGAGTAAACTGAAAAAAACTATTATGTCTGGAAAGACATAATATTATTAAAAATCCTAAAAAGATTTTTAATAATAGACTAAATATCGAAAATTGTTGAAGGTTTTGCTCACTAAGAATTTGAAATATTTCGGGAAAGCTTTGCAATAAGTCTATTGCCAGCCCGGCAAGTAAACCTGTTATTAAAATAAGTTTAAAAGTGAGACTGGTATAGCCGGGTCTATAATTTTTGTAAGATCCATATACGGCAATCAAAAAAGAAATAATGGCCAACATCAATAGAGCCACTGAAGAAAAGCCATTTTTTAAGATTAAACTGATGAAACAGATACCAGATACAAACAGCGCATTTAACTTTCTGATTTTTTTGAGCTTTGTTGAATTCGCAAACAGTGCAACCAGAAAAAAATCGTTTATGGCAAAAAGACTGGTAAAAAAAAGAAAAACAGTTACGAAACCCAAAATTTTTACATCGGGAAAACTTAAACTAGCTGCTTTTGTTAATTCTGATAAACTTAAAAATAAAAAAAACACCAGCAAAGATTTGCCATTGCCTATCTCGCTAAGAGTTAAAGTATCTTCGCGTTTTTTTTGAATGCAAAATATTGAGGAGGCAAAAAGCAAAACTGCATAGATTATGTAAAAATAATCCAAGTTCAAGCTTAAAAATGAATATATTTCAGTAAACAAATTCTTGTACACTCAGAGGCAATTTGGATTCAGTCATAATAATTCCTGTTTTTCACTTTTACATCTTATAATTTTTAAAGCCCATTTCCAAATTGTTGAAAACATTTTGCTTAAGTTTAGCATATAGATATAATTTGTTTTTATGAATCGCTATTATTTTATATTAATTATTCTGGTTTTCTTATTAACACCTCTTATGGGTTTTCCGCAAGGACAAATCGAAGAGGGGTTTCCGCCTTTTCATATAGATAAAATTTATCTTGGAGATAAATTTACAAATTTTAATTTTGTTGATCTGGAAGGAAAAAATTGGAACAACAGCTATTTTCTTACAAGACC
>JBNJGH010000258.1:0-3668 GCA_051747585.1 Candidatus Rifleibacteriota bacterium | reverse complement strand
TGGCACTGGTTTTCGTTTTCTTTTCAGTTTTGGCGCAGGTCGAATCCCCCTTACCGGACTAAGCCCAGGCTTTGACGGCATAATATTTCCAGAGTCGGTTCCTCCCATGGGGAAAGGTTCTAATTCTTCGCCATCTGCGGGACAGGCCAGAATTAAAAATTCACCTTTTTTGTTTTCAGGCATATAAACAAGTTCTACCCTACCGTCATTATCATAGTCATAAACGGCCTGAGGCCCCGAATACAGAGTCATCAAATTTATAAAGCCGACAAAATCACCGTTTTCAGAAAAAATTCTAATTTGCGACCTGGCACCCCCGTGAGTAGCATTGTCGCTATGTTTCACGAATATCTCCGGTATTCCGTCTCCGTTCATGTCACCTTTTCCTACAAACCAGCAATCGTTAACTCTGTATTCTTTATCACCAAGCTTTAAAACTTTCGAAACATAAACTCTTTTTCCGGTTTTGGCTTCATTGGGAAAACGGTCGGAATAAGCCTGAGCGGTCTGTTTTTCTTTTTCTGTAAGCTCAAATTCAGATTTAACTTCTTTGACATATTGCTTTCGCAGTCTGCTATCTCTGGTTTTCCAGTTTTCCAGGTTTTTCAGATTGCTCTTCAGCTCATTAAACCGGTGATCCGTTTTGCCAATACGCTCTTTTATTCCAATATTCAAAGGGTTTTTGCGAGCTGTTTCATAATCAAGTTTTGAATAATTATAAGGATCGGTATGAATCGGGCTTTTACCATAAGAACCATCCAGTCTCAGTGTGGGAATGTCAGCAAATGCGCCAGTATTCAACGAAACCAGAGAAAAAAGAAACATATATTTAAGGCTTTTTAAATTAACCATTAAATCCTCCCTGAAAATTAAAATAAAAAAAGCTTATAATCTATAATAAGCCTGTTCATAAATGAGCCAAGCACAATTGTGAAGAGGTTACAAACTAAAGATACAATAAAAGAACGAAAAGAAGAAATTTTAAGTATTTCTTTAATTAATATAAATTCTATAAAAATAACAATGATTTCTGCAACAATCAGGGCAACAGTCTGATCGGCAATCAGGGCCGGAAAAACATACCAGACATAAGGATAAGTGGCAAAAGAGCAAAGACCTCCACACACAAACAGAGTTTTAGCAGAAATCTCATCAGCCTGAATTTTAAAAACTTTTCTAACTATGGCAAAAAGAACCGGCAACTCCAGCGTAATAGTTAAAAATAAATAAGCAAAGAATAATCGCGCCTGATAATGTTGCATACTGTTCATCACAACAATAATCTTACTACATTTCTCTGGAAATTAATCAACTTTGCCTTTTTAAAACACAAGCTTTCTTTTACAGCCTGTTGACACCTGGTCATATTTTAAATTAAAATGATTTGTAGACACATTCGGGCGCTTTGTTCGAATACTCCGAAACACAGGGGGTAAAATTTATGATTGCAGGTATTTCTAACAACTGAATCAAAAAACCTTTCACAGGTTTGACTATTAAAACTATTACCCGTGTTTCGGCAATTCAGACCCAATTGGCTTTTTAGCCGTTTTTGCTGTTTTGCCACACCCTCCCGACATAAATAAGGATATTAAAACAGCAATGTACGAATATTTTCATAAACTTGGTCTTACCCGTTATCAACTCGCAACTTTACAGGAAGAAGAAATAGACATTTCTTTACTGGCACGGGTAATATCCGTTACCCATGAGAACTCTCTACTACAATTTCCAGACCGTCAAGCTCTTGCTTCAATCAGTGGAAAAATGCGCTATGAGGCTGGCTGCGCAGCTGACTTCCCGGCAGTGGGCGACTGGGTCGTCTGCTCCCCGAAGTCTGATGAACTTATTACCCGAATACTTCCCAGAAACAGTTATTTGCCTCGTTCTGCCGTGGGCCGGCATGACATGCAAATCCTGGCCGCCAATCTTGATTATGCAATTGTAGTTACTGCCGCAGATCGAGATTTCAATCTTGCACGACTCGACCGCTATCTTGCCCTGATTCATGAGCAAAACATCATTCCGGTAATATTTCTCAATAAAACCGATTTAATCGACCACAAAAAGATAAGGGAATTTGAAAACGAAATTTTCAAGCGCCACCCCGGCACCATTGTTTTTGCGGGCAGTGTTTTAGCAAAAGAGGGCCTGATAGATTTATCGCAAAGTCTGTCTGCCGGTAAAACCTTTTGTGTCATCGGCTCATCCGGAGTAGGGAAATCGAGCTTAATCAACCATCTTGCAAGCAACCAGGTCGAAAAAACCGGCGAGATCGGTTCGGGCAACCAACGAGGTCGCCACACCACCAGCAACGGGCAATTGCATCTGCTCAATGATGGTTCAATTCTTATCGACACTCCGGGTTTGCGCGAAGTCGGAATGACCGATGCAGAAAGCGGCATTCAACGAACCTTTGCTGAAATCGAAGATCTTGCTTCACAATGTCGCTTTTCCGACTGTTCCCATGAAAGCGAACCCGGCTGCGCGGTACAGAAGGCTTTAGCCGAGGGACTGATTCAAGCAGAAAAATGGGAAAGCTACAAAAAGCTCAAAAGAGAAGCGGCACGATTCAAGCAAACAATTGCCGAAAAAAGAAACAAAGAAAAGAAATTCAGCAAGATGGGCAAACAAATAAAACGCTTAAAAAATTTAAAATAGGTATGTTCCGAAAAACACAAACCCCTGACAAATTAAAGAAAACTTTCGATTAATTTCATTATGGGTTGGGTAACGTTTTCCTGGTCGTCGGTTGAGCCAAAATTCTGATTCAGTTCCGGATGGGTCAGATTTTCATGGGGAAAAAGATAAACTTTGCCTCCGGCTTGCTCAATAGCAGCCGACAGCGTGGTTGCCTGAAGCTTGAAATCTTTTTCAGCCATGGGACTGGAAGAAGGTAAGCCTCCGCTATAAGCCATAACAAAAGGGGGCAGCTTTTTATTTGCCGAAACCTGGTGCAAAGGCGAAGCACTCAAAAGAACCTCGCGGTCATCACCAAAAGCCTGCAACAACCGCTCCCGGCTCGGGCCTTGAATTTCTGCAATTACATCAGAAACCGGGTTATCCAGCAAAATTACCGCCTTGATCAGCGACAAAGATTTCCCGCAATTTTCAAGATAACTGTGATCAACCGCAGCCAGAGCGGCAAGATGAGCACCGGCCGAAAAGCCGGACAAAATTATTTTATCAGAGCTACCGCCATACTCCTCGATATGGTCATGAACCCAGGAAAGCGCGGCGGCCACATCCTGCACGTTAGCCGGATGCTCGCCATCAGGAAGAAGGCGATAGTTGCAACTGACGAAAATCCAGTTGCGCCCGGGAAAAAAAGCCGGCTTGGTGTCGACCATTCGCTTATTGCCCACACGCCAGGCTCCGCCGTGAAAATAGACCATTACCGGCAGGTTGGTTGCCTCTTGAGGAGCATAGATATCAAGTTTCTGCCGGGAATGCTCGCCATAGGAAACATCGAGTCGCTCAAATTCAGCTCTTGCGACTGAATTCTGCTTGCCGCCCCGTAATTCACGGAGTTTTTGCATGCGCTCACGAATAGATAGATTTTTAAATTCCCCGAATTTTGAATCCTCGTTATTGTCGCGCCGCATCTGTCGAATTTTTAACAATTTTTCGCGTAGATTGCCCCGTTTTCCGGCAAATGGCTTCTGCGC
>JBNJGH010000257.1:0-3673 GCA_051747585.1 Candidatus Rifleibacteriota bacterium | reverse complement strand
CAGACAGCTGGAGTCTATGGTTAAAACTATTCCAAAAAGATTACAAAAATACTCGGTAACTTCAAAATATCTGCTTCTTGATAATGAAAAAATACCCAGAGGCCAGCAGATTATGGTTCTGGAAATTCAGGAAAAAAGAGCAATGGTTTTATTTATGGGGCCTACACTTACTAATCATCAGATCGAAGGTTGGTTAAGCCTGCGCGATCTTGAAAAAAGAACCACCTGGGAAAAAATGAACCGGGTATTCTTCGAGCAGTAAACACCTGCCGTTTTTTCCGCAAAGATTCAGTATTATGTAGGGCTCTGAATTTAGTTCCGGGTAGTTCCGTGAACATCTTGTTTGGTTTGTTCTTGATCAGTCATATTTTATTGTCAGACTTCTTTTGTTAAGGTAGTGTTTCTTGTTCCCGACTTCGATTGCTGTTTTTCCTTTGTTGTTGTGGGCTTTTACCTTAATTGAGCCATGTTGAATGATAAAGTCATACCTGACGCCTTCTCTCAGTATTTTGAATTCCAGGCTTTTAAAGTGAGACGGCAGTTGGGGACTCAGGCTTATGTAATCTTTGAAAAGATTGATTCCGGCAAAGGCGGAAACAAAAATATCAAGAGTGCCGCCCATTACCCCGCAATGAATACCTTCGGGGGTTGTGCCGCCCTGGGTATCTTCAATGTCGCTTTTCATGGCATGAAGAAAGCGTTGCCACATCTGCTCGCTGTTACCCTTCTTATATTTGAGTATCGCCGAATGAACCACGTAACTGAGTGTTGAGCCGTGGCTTGTTCTTTGGATATAGTAATCGTAGTTCTTCTTCATCATCTTTTCAGGATCGTCTGTCTGATAACCCATTATGTTCAGAATATTGTTCAACTGTCCCGGAGACATGTTGTAGTAAAGCATAAGAGTATCGGCCTGTTTGGCGACTTTATATTTGTCGGGCGAGTCCCCTTCAGCTTTAAGAACTCTATCCATGCGATGAATATTGGCGTATTTCTCGCGGTAATAATCCCAGTCGACATCTTTTAACTTCATATAACCGTCAAACTGGCTGATGATGCTGTCTTTAGTTATAACTACCTTGAGCCTTCTGACTATATCCTTCCATTTCTTCAGCTCAGAATCTTTAAGGCTGATTCTATCGACAACTGAGCGTTTGATGCGTGCCGGCAGATGCTCAAGTGTTTCAATTGTTTTGTGAAGCAGCCAGGCGACCATAATATTTGTGTAAGCGTTGTCTTTCAGACCGCCGTCACTATCTTTGCCATGCTTTTCATGAAACTCATCGGGCCCCATAACTCCTTCGATATGATAGCGATGATCTTTTTTATCAAAACGGGCAATACTCGCCCAGAACCGGGCAATTTCAAACATTATTTCGGCACCATACTGATGGATAAACTCAATGTCTCCGGTGCAGTAATAATACTGCCAGACGTTATAAGAAATTGCCAGATTGACATGTCTCTGCCGACTGCTCATATCCGGGTCCCATTTCCCGGATAGCGGGTTATAATGGATGATCTGGGTCTCTTCAGAGCCATCGTCGGCGGTCTGCCATGGATACATTGCTCCGTCGAATCCATGCATTCTGGCGTTTTCTCGTGCCGCGTCTAGACGGCGGTAACGATACAACAGCAAAGCTTTAGAAATATCGGGAAAGTGAAGATTGAAAAACGGCAGAATATACAGCTCATCCCAGAAAATATGGCCACGGTAAGCTTCGCCAGTCAGGCCGCGGGCGGTCATGCCGGCGTCAATCTGGCTGTTGTGTGGAGAAGCTGAAACAAGCAGATGATAGATGTGTAATCTGGTGGCCTTCTGTACGAATCGGTCGCCGTCAACCCGAATATCTGCCATGTCCCATAAATCCTGCCATGCCTTTTTACTGGCTTTAAGAAGCAAATCAAAAGAAGGCACTTCGACAAGCTCTTTGCGAGCCTCCAGCACCGGGTCCCTCACATCACGATCTTTTGAGGTGTAGATCGAAACAATCTTCTCAATGCTGTATTCAACGTTTTTTTTGCCAGGTAAAATAATTTCTTCGCCAATAAATCCCTTTACGCCGCTAACGGTCTTTGTCGCCTTGAATTTGCTGTTGTTTTTGTAGGTTTGGGTTCGTGATGACAGAAAAATAGTGATTTGGGAGCCGATGGTTTTGGTGTTAAGATATATATCATCACCGTTCAACCCTTCTTTTTCAGCAATCAGGTGTCTGCGGCTCAGGTTTCTGTATCTTGGAACATTATTGTTGATGATATGTCCATCAATAGCTGCTCTTACAGTTATCGGTTCCGTGTAGTTATGAGCCTTTATGCAAAATTTCAACCCCATGATATGGGGATTATCCATGCTCGCGAAGCGCTCACTCTCAATTGTGGTAACTTTTCCTGATTTCGGCTCCCTGAAAGTGAGCTTTCTGTAAACTACCCCCTCTTGCATTCTCAATTGATGAAGATATGAAATGATTTCCATTTCGGTAGGATCAAAAAAGTCACCGCGCCCGAACTTTATCTCCATCAGAGTCCAGTTGGGGCAATTGACAAAATCATTGTTATAGATTTTTCTGCCATGAACAATACTTGAGGGTTTGTTGTAAAGACCTGCTATATAAGTTCCGGGGTAATGATATTCTGAATCTTTACAGGTCTCGAAACAACCCCTGGTTCCGATGTAACCATTACCGACAGTCGTCAGGGCTTCTCTGAGTTTTTCTTCATCTGGCAGATAAGAGTTGTATGTAAGGTTCCAGCCATCTTTCTCAATTCCTGTTTCAAACCATTCATGAACCTCATCAGGCGAAATTTCGGCAAGATCTTTGACCACAATATCAGCACCGTTCTCAATAAGCTCGTGCGCTTCAACTTTTCGGCAAACGCCCAGAACCAGCCCAAAATTTCCTTTTTTGCCGGCCATTACCCCGGATATGGCATCTTCAACCATTATACATTCACCAGGATTTAAACCCAGCTCTTCTGCCGCGCGCAAAAAATAGTCAGGTTCCGGTTTTCCTTTCAAGCCAAGTTCTTTGGCGTTTGAGCCGTCAATTCTTGTCGCAAAATCCTTGAGCAGACCAACCTTTTCGAGTATGAGGCGGCAGTTTTTGCTGGATGAAGCCACCCCAATCTTAATTTTTTGTTTCTTTAACTTTTTAATAAAGTCAATCGATCCCTTAAAGGCTTTTACCCCCTGACTTTTTACCAGTTTAATGAACTCAGCGTTCTTTCTGTTGCCAATGCCACAGATGGTCTCTTGATCAGGATGGTCATCAGGACTGCCATAAGGCAAGGTTATTTTGCGGGATTCAAGAAAGCTTTGCACCCCTTCATATCTGGGTTTTCCGTCTACAAAAGGAAGATAGTCATCTTCGATGGAAAAAGGCTCGAAATGGCCATTCTCTAAAATCGCACGCTTTTTTAAGTAAGCGTCAAAAGCGCTCTTCCACGCCTTGCTGTGAACGGCCGCAGTTTCCGTGATTACCCCGTCAAGATCAAAAATAGCGCCCTTAAAAGACGTTAAAGCCATACTGTTTCCCCTTTCAGCTGGAATTGCAGGTTATTGCAATAATCCTCTATTATTTACCTTTTGATGCAATATAAAGTGCGGTGACCAGAATGTCCGGTTCCGGAACAAAGTAACATTGCGGTATTACTGATCTGACCTTCGTTTTCAAAT
>JBNJGH010000256.1:0-3683 GCA_051747585.1 Candidatus Rifleibacteriota bacterium | reverse complement strand
AAAACCACGAAGCAAAGCTTGCCGTAGTGGGCCTCGGATATGTCGGCCTGCCACTGGCGCACGCATTTGCCCAACACTTTGATGTTCTGGGGTTTGATGTTAACAAAGAAAAAGTCGAACAGATGAAAAACGGGATAGACCCAACCGGTGAAGTGCCTGAAGGCGGTCTTAAAGAAGTAGATATTGACTTTACTTGCGATCCCACAAGACTTTCTGAATGTCAGTTCATTGTTGTAGCGGTTCCCACACCGGTTGACCGCAACAAAAGACCTGACCTGACTCCTCTGGTTCTTTCTTCAACCACAGTCGGCAAACACATGCCCCGTAATTCTGTGCTGGTATATGAATCAACCGTATACCCCGGCGTAACCGAAGATGAATGTGTCCCATTACTTGAAAAACATTCAGGGTTTGAATACTTCAAAGATTTCAAAGTAGGCTACAGCCCTGAGCGCATTAATCCCGGCGACAAAGTGCACCGCCTGCAAACGATTACAAAAATTGTGTCCGGCTGCGATAATGAAACTCTTGAAACCATAGCTCAGGTTTATGAAGCGATTATCGAAGCAGGTGTTCACCGGGCATCGAGTATTAAAGTTGCTGAAGCGGCCAAAGTAATTGAAAACACCCAACGCGATGTAAATATTGCCTTAATGAACGAGCTTTCAATTATTTTTCACAAGCTTGATATCGACACACTTGAAGTCTTAAAGGCTGCGGGCACCAAATGGAACTTCCTGAAGTTCTTTCCCGGCCTGGTTGGCGGGCATTGCATCGGTGTTGATCCCTATTATTTGACTTATAAAGCAGAAGAACTCGGCTATCATCCTGAAGTTATTCTTTCTGGACGGCGGATTAACGATAACATGGGGAAATTCGTCGCAGAAAATACGGTTAAGAAACTTATAAGAGCCGGCAAAGCGGTAAAAGGTGCCAGAGTTCTGCTTATGGGCCTGACTTTCAAAGAAGATGTCGGCGATATTAGAAACACCAAAGTAGTGGATATTGTTTATGAACTCAACGATTACCAGGTTGAAACCAGTATTTACGATCCTTATGCCGACCCCGAAGAAGTTAAGCACGAATATGGGCTGGAAATTTTATCTTCGCTCGACGCAGCAAAAGAAGTTGACGCTGTTATTTTTGCAGTACCTCACCAGAAGTTCAAAGAACTCAGTCTCGAGCAGATAGCCGGTTTTTGTAAAAAAGATGAGCCACCTATATTGATTGACGTGAAAGGATTTTTTGATCCTGAAGCTTCTAAAAAAGCAGGTCTACGCTACTGGCGACTTTAAAAGAGCAGCAATTATTAATTAATTGATATTATCGAGTTTCAAGATATTTTTGTTCTATTTAATATTTTAGAATATCAAAGATTGCTTCGTCGCCATGCTCCTCGCAATGACAATTTAGCGCTGTCATTGCGAGCGAAGCGAAGCAATCTAATAAGTCTTAAAACGTTTTCATCCAACAAACAGATAATTACTGTTAAGAGATTCCTGGCTTACAAGAAGTTGCGGTATTCTTCCCAGCGGCCGATATCGAGCATATCGCTCTGACTGATATAAAGTTTGATATTAAAATCATGCTCTTTTGCCCTGTCGATTAAATCTGGCATATCTATTACTTCATCCCGGCCTATCAGGTTAATTATTTCAGGATTCAAAATATAATTGCCGGTGTTGATCAGGAACTGTTCAATCGGCTTTTCTGCGAAACCTTTGTATTGTTCATGCTCTTCGTCAAATTTAATTACCCCGTAATCGAAACGAACGATTTTTCGTAAAGCCACTATGGTAAGGTCAGATTTCATGAGCTTATGCCGGGCAAGCACATCAGAAAAATTTATTCCAAGCAGAGTGTCACAATTACTCACAAATACCGGTTCTTTCAAGTCGCGCTCTCTAAGATGACTCAAGCTTCCGGCAGTTCCCCTGAAAAAGTCTTCCTCGACATAGGAGACCTTATAAGCAAGCTTTTGCAGATAATCTTTTACAGCGTCTCCTTTGTAATTGATCGAGATTATGAAATTATGAAAACCGTCATCTTCATAATGATTCATAATTTTTTCTATCATTGTAGTTCCGCCAAAAGGCACCAGCGGTTTGGGAATAAACCTGGTTAAAGGCAGCAACCGCTTACCTTTGCCGCCTGCCATAATAACGACCCTGTTATCGTATCTGGCCGGTTTCTTAGACTTTAATCCGGTCGCAAGTATTTTCAGCAATCGATTTTCTTCATCTAACACCGGCAAGTGCTTTAAACCGGCTTGTGAAAAAGCAAAAATTTCAGATTGTTTTTGCTCCAGGCTGTTTATTTTCAAGGCTATCGGCCTGGTATTCATCAGCTCGAAGGCCTGCATGTCGGGGCTATAGTTGCCTTTAAGCAAAGTTTTTCGAATTTCTTTATCGGTTATAAAACCGGCAAACCGCTTATTATCGTGATTAAGAACAAAAACTGTTTCATAGCCCGATTTATCAAGCAAAGCAATTATTTCTTTGAGCTTTCGCCTGGTGGATACTATTGGAAAACGGCTTTTATCGATATATTTTAGATTTTTCACTTGCTAAGTAATTCCTGAAAGATTCAGATTGCGCTTTAAATATTATAACGATCTGTCTTGTATTTATGAAGATTTTTTCTCAGCCAGCAGATAGTTTCCGCAAGTCCTTCCTGCAAAGAATAGCTGGGCTGCCATCCAGTTAAATCTTTAATTTTTCTATTGTCACCAAGTAAACGTTTAACCTCACTCTTTTCAGGTCTCAAGCGCTGCTGATCACTGACAAGCTCTGTTTCCGGTCTGATTTGTCTGATAAGTTCGTTTGCCAGTTCCCCAATAGAAATCTCGTTACCCGAAGCAATATTTAAATCTTTTCCGATGCATTTTTCTGATTGGGCAATTTTAATAAAACCAGCAACGGTGTCTTTGACATAGTTAAAATCGCGGGTAGGCACAAGAGAGCCAAGCTTCAACTCATTTTTTCCCGCAAGCAGCTGAGTGATTATTGTCGGTATTACAGCTCTGGCAGATTGCCTGGGTCCATAAGTGTTAAACGGTCTTACGATAGTCAGGGGCAGGTTAAAACTTCGATAAAACGCTTCTGCCATGCTGTCTGCTCCGATTTTAGAAGCCGAATAAGGTGATTGTCCCTGCCGGGGATGCTTTTCATCTATCGGAATATATTGGGCGGTTCCATAAACTTCTGAAGTAGAAGTTACCAGCAACCTGCCAACATTGTTGTTTCTGCAGGCCTGCAATATGTTCAGGGTTCCGGTAATGTTAGTTTCGATGTAGGAATGTGGCGAATGATAGCTGAAGGGAATAGCAATCAAAGCGGCAAGGTGAAATACACTGTTCATATCTTTAACAATTTCACCGACATAAGCCGGGTCACGTATATCACCGGCAACAACTTCTATTTCCTTTTTTAATTCATCTGAGAAGCTGTCTAACCAGCCCCATGAGCCGGCAGAATTATAATGCACCAGAGCTTTAACTTTGCAGCCCTGCTCCACCAGCGCTTCAACCAGATGGCTGCCAATAAATCCACCGGCACCGGTAACTAGCGTTTTTCTCATAAATACAACTGAACCTTATAATTTAAAAGTGTTTTTATTGGACACTTCTGATAATAAATCAGAAAATTTTCGTGCCATTTCCCTGTGGCTGTATCTATTTATTT
>JBNJGH010000255.1:0-3688 GCA_051747585.1 Candidatus Rifleibacteriota bacterium | reverse complement strand
AATGGAACGAAGTCGGAGCTGAATATATCGTTGAATCTACCGGCCTTTTTCTTACTAAAGAAAAAGCTGAAAAACATATTGAAGCCGGTGCCAAAAAGGTTGTTTTGTCTGCACCTTCAAAAGACAGCACTCCAATGTTTGTTATGGGTGTAAACGAAGACAAATATGAAAGCAGCATGAATATTGTTTCAAATGCTTCATGTACAACCAACTGTCTTGCTCCAATCGCAAAAGTTCTTCACGACAATTTCAACATTGTTGAAGGCCTTATGACAACTATCCACGCAACTACTTCTACTCAGAATACAGTTGATGGCCCAACTAAAAAAGACTTCCGCGGCGGGCGTGCAGCCAATATCAATATTATTCCATCTTCTACCGGTGCTGCCAAAGCTGTTGGCAAAGTTATCCCCGATCTACAGGGCAAACTTACCGGAATGGCAATGCGTGTACCAACTGCCAACGTATCTGTTGTCGATTTGACCTGCCGCCTGGAAAAAGGTGCCAGCTATGACGACATCAAAGCAGCAATGAAAAAAGCTGCCGATGGCCCAATGAAAGGCTTCCTCTGTTATACAGAAGAAGAACTGGTTTCTACTGATTTTATTGGCGATTCTCATTCAAGTATCTTCGATGCAGATGCAGGCATTCCTTTGAATGACAACTTTGTAAAAGTTGTTGCCTGGTATGATAATGAATGGGGCTACAGTTGCCGTGTAATTGACCTTCTCAAACACATTGCAAAAAATTAAAAGGCCTCTAAACTCGTGATTTAAACAGGGTTCCCGCTCAGGGTTCCCTGTTTTTATTTTTTCAGGTATACTGTTATCTCAACTCCCAACTTAGGAGGATTTTTAAATGTTCAGAACTATTAAAGATATCGAAGTAAGCGGTAGAAAGGTACTGGTTAGAGTCGATTTTAACGTTCCTCTCGACGAGAACCTCAAGATTACGGACGATACAAGAATCAGAAAAGCGATACCAACTCTTAAACATATTATAGACAATGGCGGCAAACTGATTATCATGAGCCACCTTGGCCGCCCTAAAGGCCAGAAGTCAGAAAAGTTTTCCCTTAAATCAGTAGTAGCTCATTTAAGCAATTTACTCGGAACCGAAGTTAAATTTGCCAATGATTGTATTGGTCCTGAAGCCGAACAAGCGGTTAACAACCTCAGCAACGGCCAGGCAGTTCTGCTTGAAAATCTTCGCTTCCACCCTGAAGAGAAGAAAAACGACCCGACTTTTGCCAAAGCACTTGCATCACTCGGCGAAATTTATGTCAGCGATGCGTTTGGCACTGCTCATAGAGCCCACGCTTCAACTGCAGGCATTGCCGACACCCTTCCTGCTTATGCCGGCTTTTTAATGGAAAAAGAAATCAATTACCTCGGAAAAGTCACTTCTTCTCCGGATCGACCAATGGTAGCCATAATGGGCGGCGCAAAAGTAAGCGATAAAATTGAAGTTATAAAAAATCTTCTCGAAAAAGTTGATTCTCTACTTATTGGCGGCGGCATGGCTTTTACATTTTTAAAAGCCCAAGGCTACAGCATAGGTAAATCTCTTTGCGAAGAAGACAAACTCGAACTCGCCTCACAATTGCTCGAACAGGCAAAGAAAAGCGGCAAAACCATTTTATTACCAACTGACGTTGTAACTGCCTCTGAAATAAAAGAGGGAGTCGCAACCAAAACCGTCAGTATAGACAAGATTCCTGATGATGAGCTTGGTCTCGACATAGGGCCCGAAACAATTAAAGCCTTTGCTGCAGAACTCAAAAACTGCAAAACCGTATTATGGAATGGGCCAATGGGAGTTTTTGAAACGCCTCCATTCGATGTGGCCACCAGAAAAATCGCCGAACTACTTGCACAGATAGATGCAACTACCGTTGTTGGTGGTGGCGACTCAGTTGCAGCCGTAGAACAAATGGGAGCAGCAGACAAGGTTTCTCATGTGTCTACAGGTGGTGGCGCATGTCTCGAATTTCTCGAAGGTAAAACTCTACCCGGAATAGAAATTTTTTCCCGCGATATCAAAGAAATGGCAGAAGGAGCAGCAAAATGACTAGAAGACCAATGATTGCAGCTAACTGGAAAATGCACAAAACCAACCAGGAAGCAAAGACCTTCATGGCAGAATTATTACCTAAAATTTCCGATGTAAAAGAACGCGATGTTCTTATATGTCCTCCTTTTACCCTTATTCAATCTATAGATGAAGGCCGAGATGACTCAAACGTACTGCTTGGCGCTCAAAATATGTATTTTGAAGAAAAAGGCGCTTTCACCGGAGAAATCTCTCCCGGTATGCTTAAAGATTTAAACTGCGATTTCGTAATTCTTGGCCATTCCGAAAGAAGATGGGTCTTTGGTGAATCAGATGACCTTATTAATAAAAAGGTCCTTGCGGCTTTTTCCAACGCCTTGATTCCGGTTCTATGCGTTGGCGAGCAGCTCGATGAGCGGGAAAAAAATATGACCGATCAGGTAATTCTCAATCAGCTCGAAAAAGATCTCAAAGACGTCTCTGATGAATACATGAATCGTATTGTAATTGCTTATGAACCGGTATGGGCAATAGGCACAGGCAAAAATGCCACAGCTAAAGATGCAAAAGAAGCTATCAGCCTGATCAGAGAATTTATCCATAGTCGCTATGGCAATGAAACTGCAGAAAAAGTACGCATTCTATATGGCGGCTCGGTTAAACCTCATAATGTAAATACCTACATGGATCAAGAAGGCATTGATGGCGCCCTGGTAGGTGGAGCCAGCCTTGAAGTTGATTCTTTCGTATCATTAATTAAATATTAATTGCAATCAATTAATATTATGAAAGCTTAATAAAACCCGGGTTTGAATATGACCAGATAATTCAAACCCGGGCTTTTCTTTTTAAAGATTTTGTTCAATTTTTCTGAAAAAGCCATAAAATCGCTTCAGCTAATTCTTGCGACAGTTCTGGGTTCTCTTTTTCTTGTCCAGCTGGCAGGTTCTATATTCTGGCGCCAATATCTCGACACCCCGCTGCTTAATTATGTCGGTTTTTTAATTAATGAGCAGGGTCTAATACCCTACGCCGAAATTTTTGAAACCAGCATGCCCGGAACCTTTCTATTTCACACTGTTCTTGGCAAAATAGCCGGCTATTCTGACCTGGCCGTAAGAATAACAGATATTTTTGCTCTACTCGTTTGCCTGGCTCTGATTTATCTGGTAATCAAACCTGCAGGCAAAATACAGGGAGCAATTGCTTCTCTGGTTTGCGGATTAGCCTATCTGGCCCATGGCTCTAGAATTGCCCTGCAAAGAGACTTTCTTGGTTTAATTCCGGTTTTTGCAGCAATCTTAGCTCTGCAGGCAAGTTCGAAAAATAAGATCTCGCAAAATAGCAGTTTTTTTATTACCGGTCTGCTGATTGGCATCTCAGCCTCTTTTAAACCTCACCTTGCCATTGTCTGGCCGGTTTTATTATTTTTTCTTCCCCCCGAAAACATCTTTTTTAAGGGTATCAGAGGTTTAAAACCTTTAGGGTTATCTATAGTTGGTTTTATCGTCACTTTTTTTATTCCAATTATCTGGGTATGGAATTCAGGCGGTTTAAATTCATTTTTAAAGATTTTCTTCAACTATCTGCCTTTACATACCCAGCTGGGACATGATTTTCAGCTTATTCCCTGGCC
>JBNJGH010000254.1:0-3710 GCA_051747585.1 Candidatus Rifleibacteriota bacterium | reverse complement strand
TTCGAGAATCGCCCCCAAAGAACAAACCTTCGTCTCAATCTACGATGGCGACGATGAATCCCACGAATATCGGCTGAGCAAATCAAAATTCAAGTTTCGTGGCAAGCGCCATTCTCGTCGCGAAAGCCTGAAACTGTTCAGAGAATTCGTCGGCGGCCTTGACATCGATGATATTAAACACACCAGATACAACAGACTTTCTCTGGCAATGCTCAAAGACGGCCTTGGCTCAACTATCGCCCTGACCGGCAAAGAAGCCAGACCCATAGCCAGAATCAATTACGACGCCTGGGGCGAATTCCGCTGGAGCGAAAAGGACTGCCACCATTCGCCCTGCAACGACGAAGATTTCGACGATTACCTCGAGCGCCTCGAAAGCACCAGAGGCTTCGGCCGCGGCAACCACAACGCCCGCGCTTTCGGCAAACACTTCGGCAGCAAGCTGACACCGTATCTCTACACCGGAAGACGCTACTCCGAAACCACAAGCCAATACTTCAACCGTAATAGGTATTATTCACCAGCTCTCGGTAGATTCACCTCAAAAGACCCCATTGGCTTCAACGGAGGAATGAACCTCTACAGGTATGCTGATAACAATCCGGTATTGTTTATCGATCCGATGGGGTTCATAACCTTAAGCACCCAAACAGAAGCTGAACAAGTTAAAGCTGAAATTGTTAATCAGGAACGAAATGCAAAATTAATTGCCCTACTATTTGCTTATTGGAATCCTGGCGATAGTTTTGAAACTACTTTGTTTAACGACGACTGGGTAAAATCAATGGGCTTCGATGTAAAGAACCCAGATACTGCTGGTTATGCGGCTGACGCATCTGGTAGCCGTGGGAAGCATTACGAAAAATCTCCGCAGATAATAAAAAACGCTATAGATGAAATGGAAGCGAGTGTCATTTTAAACGCAAGTCATCTGTCTAGATTGGTATTCCAGAGTGAATGGTTTTTAAACAGGTACCATGGCGGCGCATATAATAATGAAAAATTTATGATGATCTGGATCATAAATGAATTTGAAAGAACTCAAAAAACCATTGAAATTTTACAGTCTGGTCTAGACACTTGGGAAAAATGCAACTAACCCCAAGATAATGAACAGTGAAAAGTCGAATAACGATCTTCACAGCCAAATAAGCAGCAAAATTGTTGCTTATTTGGGCTGCTTTTTCTTTTATGTCTTTTTCCTATTCGGAGTTATTCACCTTTTTAATTATAAGAATAACAGCTTCTTTCGGCCTGTTTCACAACTCTTTTTGTTTAAAATCTATTCTAATCAATATTTGCCATATGTTTTTTCATGTGTTTCTTTCGGTCTGCTTTGTATTGCAAAGATTTGGCAAAAAAACAAGCTATTGTATTTTTCCAAACTTGTCATTGTTGTCTTTTTGTGCATGATGTTTGCTCTTGAGCTTTATCTAACAATTAGAGTTACTATGCCGCACCTGTTTTAGGTGACTGGGGTTCAGACATACACCATCCAATAATCCGATTATCACTGGAACCCTACCCCCGCCGGGAGCCCGGCCGCCCCGGTGTCGCGGTCATATAATTATTAAACCTCGGGGCGGCTTCGGTCTGGCTGCTCTTTTTCAACCGCACCTGAGAGCACAGCCGCGCCGGCCTTCGCCTTCCCTTGAGCCGCTTGTTGAGCTTGTCGAAGCATGCGGCTAGCACTGACTAGAGACAAGGTTTTCACTGCCGAATGACAATAATCGGTAACAAATCTGACGCGGCAATTTCGATAGCAATCTTCTTTCGCTGGCCCGACCAACTCACGCACAGCACCCAGCAAGCCCGGCGGTATTAACAGCAGCGACTTTCTAAAGCCATTTTCCGGCTGTTTTTTCTTTCTCAATGACAATAAATGACAAAACCACTACAACGGCGCTTCAAAAACAGTTGTTGTAGTGGTTTTATTCTGTTAAATTCAGATAGCTACGTATTCTCCAAGTGCTGCCGGTTGCGGCGTTGGCATTCCGTCTTCTTTCAAGCCCTCCAGATGAAATTCCAGAGCTTCTTTAATAAGACTTTTTGCTTCCTGAGGTGTCTTGCCGGTGGCAACACAACCAGGAATGTCAGGAATATACGCAGAATAGTTCTTTCCCGCTTTTTCAATCACGATCAAATATTTCATGGTCTTTTCCCTTTCAATCGCGCTTGCTTAAGTATACTGTTCAAAGTTCCTGGTGCAAGCTCATCACCTGGATTACCGGAAATCGTTACCCGTCCAGGCTTTATCGGGTGCTTAAACTGTCGATGATTGGTTCCTCTTCGAGCAACCATCTTCCAGCCGTCCTTTTCTATCATTTTAATCGCTTCTCTTACTTTCATGCCCATTATGCATGATTTCCGATTATTTCGCCAAGCAACTTTATTATCAAATCCTGCTTTGCTTGCGGCAAATGCGTTGCTTTTTCGCAAAGTCTTTCAAGCTTGGACTTTGGTCCGCGCTTTTTCTGCGGTTCTTCACCGAGACCAAGAATTACTTCCGGTGCTACACCGAATAATACTGCTAATGGCCTTGAATATTTCACCCCACCACTCAACCCAATACCAACCCACGCCCTAAAAACCGCCCTGGCGACTTAAAAAACACATTTCACGCTCATTAGAACGATTTGAACCTTTAAGTAAAGCTATAGAACCGCAAAAAAAGCTACTCCACTTGCGCCATAAACACGCAAAACACCTGAAAACGCCATAAAACAACAAAGGAAATCCAAAAGCAGTCTAAAAACACTCTTTTGGCAAATCAAAGCACTATCCGGCTGTAGACAGCTTATTCGTGGCCTTATTGTCATTATTTAAACACAAGAATCAATGTTCCAAATACTTTGCGCCAGAAGAGGGTAACCGATTCTAAAAGATCAAACAGCTTAAGTTAAGAACTCCCGGTCAAACGGGAGTTCTTTCTTTTTAGTAATATTCTTTTGTGTCACAAAAATATGAATGACGATCAAATTAACTTAAAGTAATTTTCTTGGGATTTTTTCATCCCAGCTTTTACTGAAAACCCTTGCGCCATTAAGGTATGCATCAAGGGTAGCCCTGATTAGAAACCTGTGTTTGCTTGAAGTAAGAACCGTATTCGTAATGGTTTCCACTTTCCAGTCCGGCCGCTCGAAAAGCATTTCACAGCGGGTTTCTCCTCTTAACGAATCATGGTCATCATACTGGTAAGAGTATTTTTCTACCGTTTTGGTCGCAACATCCAGGCCTATCTCCTCGTGATGCACCTTGCCTTCATCATTTAAAATCTCAACCGTGGAAACTTCGTTCATCATGTTACGTTTGATAAACCAGCCACGTTCAGGCTTCTCAAGCTGTCTGGTAGTTCCATATGGGCCGACAACCGGCTCCTGAAATACCTTGTTGGCTTTATGGCAGGCTTCTTTAGGCAAAACCGGCAGCTGTAATTTACTGATACCGGTATAAATTGTCAGGCATACAGGCTCAGGCGTAGCCCAGGCCACCGGAAAATATGATGTGGAAATGGCAATACGAAGTCTGTGTCCTCTATTGATTGTCTGAGCAATCTCATTTAGTGCCAGTTTAACTACATATCTTTTTCCCTCTTTTAAGGGTTCGGGATTTTCCTGACTATCTCTATGGGTAAGGTTAAGAAGACCGTAGGTAATTCTGGATGCTTTATCATCAGGCGAGATTTCTGATAGACGCACTGCAACCATTGC
>JBNJGH010000253.1:0-3748 GCA_051747585.1 Candidatus Rifleibacteriota bacterium | reverse complement strand
AATAATGGCGGAAACCCGCTTCAGAACTTAACCGCGGTTCAGGGTGAAAATTACGTAGATTACAGCCATGGTGTCAGACTGGTAAGCAAGTCTGTGGTACAAAGTAAAGGGGTTGGCAAATGTTTTCTGTAGTTCAGCTGGGAGTCTGGTGTGTTTTCCTGTTGTTTTTGACAGGCAAAATAACCTCAAGGACTGGTAGAGCTGTATTTAGCGCACTGTCTTCGTTGTTCATCTTAGTCGAAGTCTTTGCCCTCTATACAACCCAAAAATTTTTGGGTTATCAATTTTTTAACCACATTAATCTGAATGATCTGGAAATATATGCTTTTCAATTTGTTGGCGAAATCATTATAGGCACTGCTTTAACAATAATTCTGACTGTTCTTTTTTACAAAATGGCAAAAATACTGAGCATGTCAAAATTTAAAAAAAACGCATACTTAATACCGGTGGCAGTTGTTTCATTCGCAATATTAAGTGCCCCAAATGGAATAATCAATGAAGTTTATAAAATATATGCCATGGTGACTGTTAAAAAAATGACATTTAACAAAGCCCTGGCAAATTTGAATATCCCGCCGGAGAAATATGTGCTTGAAAAAGATTTAAAGGCCAGGCCGGGAAAAAATATAGTGGTAATTTGCATAGAATCTCTTGAACAGGGATTTCTGACTGAGAAATTTAAAAGTTTAACTCCCGGATTAAATAATTTAACAAAAAAATGGACTTATTACGATAAGATGCCGCAAAGCCCCGGTGGAAGTTGGACTGCCGGTTCTTTATACAGCTATCAGGTCGGGGTGCCTGCCTTCTTTAACGGCCAAAGTAACGCTTATTTTCAAGGGGCCGACAGCTCAAAGTTAATTGGGCTGGGAAATATATTAAATAAAGCAGATTACAATTCCAGATTTTTAATGGGAAAAGTAGACTATGCCGGAACTGCTGACCTGTTAAATGTGTATGGTATACCGGTTGTAAGCGAAAAAAATTCAATTGGTAGTTATTCCAAAATCAATAATGGATTGCACGATCTTGATTTGTTTGCCGAAGCCCGGTTGCAAATAGATCAACTTGTAAAAGAGCAAAGCAAGCCGTTTGCCATCTTTCTGGCTACAATTAATACCCATTTCCCAGATGGAATATATGACAAGCGAATGGGTAGATATATCGACCTCAAAGAGAAAGGGCTGAAGTATACTATTCAGTCAATCGATTTTTTAATTAAAGATTTCCTGGATAATTTAAAAGAGAAGAATTTGCTCGAAGATACTGCTGTGTTTATATTTCCAGACCATCTGTTGATGGGAGGAGCAGGTAGAATTCACCAGAAATTGAATCAAAATAAAAGACAGCTGTATTTATTGACAAATGTTAAAGAAGATAAACTTCCTGCAAAAACAGAAGAAACAATTTATCAGATTGATTTGCCGAAAATGATTGTAAAAGGAGCTGAAATCAAAACCAATGCCAGGTTCCTGGCTGATTTTATAACCTCAGATAACATTGTCGAATACCTGAATGACAACCGAGTCAAGCTGACGGCATTAAACAGGGCCGCACTTCACAGAGAGAACTACAAATCAGGCTTTAAGGTTTCAATTGAAGATGATGAACTTATGCTATCTTCTCTGAATAATAAATATGAGGAAAAAATTGATCTCCGAAAAGAAATTCCCAACAAAATCCATTTAACCAGTTCGGAATGCGAGACGTCCAAAACCATCAAAAGTATAATAAAAATAAATTCACGCAAAAAGTTCAGGTTGCAAAGAGGATTGAACCTGCTCACCCTCAACGAAAACGATGTGTTTAAAGTTGAATGCTTTGATACCTATAAAAGTTTAAGCGAAATGAACAGGTTTATTAGAACAATGGAAGGAATAGATATAAACAAAGACTTTTTTGCCATTGTAATGAATGATGCTGCTAAAAAATACGAAAAAGAGTCTGGCGAAAAGCTGAGACAGCTTGGTCTCAAAGTTTTGCCAAAGCTTGAATACAGAGTTCCATACATTGCTTACAATTTGCAGAATGGTGAAATCAAAGAATTTGAAGGTGAAACAACAATTTCGAAAGATATAGAATACACCATTAAAAAAACAAAAGATGGAATTTTTGATTTTACTTTTAACCCTGGAATGGTTTTGCTCCATAAGTTTCAAATACCTGCTGAAAGCGCAATGGAAAGCTCTAAATATACTGATAAATACAACAGAATCCATCTGTTGGCTTATGTAGAAAATGGAGAAATAACAAAAGCTTATCTGGGCGATAAAAATAACACCGGGATAATAAAAATAGGCCCAATGCCCGTTTTTAACAGCTCAATTATCGCAGAAGTTGTGTCTTCGGGAAAAGTTAAACTCAATAAGGATAAAGATAAAAAAGAAGAGGTTTACCGCAACGAAGTCCTTTTGACAAGCTCGGAATTTTCAACTTCAAAAAAGATAAAAAGCAGAATAAAAGTTGAAACTAAAACTTTTAATTTAAAAAGGGGATTAAATCTGCTGACTATAGATGAATTTGGCAATTACGTGATTGACAGTTTTGATACCTATTTAAGTTTTGTTGAAATGACAAGATTTATTAAAAGAATTGAAAATGTTATTGAAAAAAATAATTTTTTTGCGGTTGTTCTAAATGATGCCACCAAAAAGCCAAATAAAGAATTGCGCAAACAGCTTGAGCAGCTGGGCTTTAAAACATTGGCAAAAATTGACCACAGAGTCTCGTACATTGCTTATAATAATGAAAAGGGTGAACTTAAAGAGTTTTCTACAAAAAAGTCTGTTAGTGCGCTTGTCAAAAGTTTTAAAAATATAAATTACGAGCAATTAAACAAAATAGTCAACCAGTACAGAAAAGATAAAAACAGATTTATAGCCCATGCCGGTTGCCAGATCGAAAAACATAAGTATACAAACTCTCTGGAGGCTATGAATCAAAGCTATAAGAACGGATTTAAGCTGTTTGAGCTTGATATTATCAAAACTTCCGATCAAGAATTTGTAGCTGCGCATGACTGGAAACACTGGGCAAGGATTACCGGCTATAAAGGCGAGCTTCCGCCTACTAAAGAGATTTTTAAAAAACAGAAAATTTACCAGAAATACACACCCATGGATATGGATGACATAAACCAATGGTTTAAAAAACATAAAGATGCCATACTGGTTACCGACAAAGTTAATGCCCCGACCGAGTTCGCCGGGCAGTTTGTGGATAAAAAAAGACTGAAAATGGAATTGTTTACCTGGAAAGCGGTGAAAGAAGCTCAGAAAGTTGGGATTTTGTCGCCTATGCCTACAGGCTATCTTCTTGGCAAAATTGATGGCGATAAAATCGCATACCTCAAAAAGCTTGGCATCAAAGAGATGGCCTGTAGTCGAGAAATGGATAAAAGCCTGGCCAGAAAAATTTACAATGCCGGAATAAATATTTATGCTTTCAATTTATATTCCAAAAAAGGTAAAGATGAAGAATACGTTATCTGTAAAGAGCATAAATACTTTTACGGAATGTACGCAGATAAATTTGATTTTAACAAAGAGATTCGCTGCAGCAAATAGCCAGCTCGTTTTCAGTAATTTTTATTTAACTACTATTAATACCTAAAAAGACTTCGCCCCACACTGATCAATAAAAATATAACCACAGAGGTCACGGAGTTCACCGAGCTGACTTTTAATCTTTTTCAGCCCGTTTCTTTACATAATTAAGTGCAGAGCAAACACCAGTGTTTGCTCTG
>JBNJGH010000252.1:0-3788 GCA_051747585.1 Candidatus Rifleibacteriota bacterium | reverse complement strand
GAACAAAGCTTTCTGCATAAGCACTGCAGCTTGATTTTTCTGGATACTTTCTTCCTGACTGCTTTTATAAAACCTGTTAAGCAAAAGTAAATCACGAAGCTCTGAGATCATACATTGCTGACAAGGCTTGGGCAAAAGAAAATAAAACAAGGATTCAAATCCATCTCTGTATTCCGAAAGGTTGAAATTATTACTAATGAAACATTTATTTTTATCAACTCCGGTTTGGGCTGTTTCAGGTGTAAAAGCCATTGCCAAACCGGAGAAAAAAGCCTGTGAAAATCGTTGCCCGTTCAAAGGCAACATAGAAGAATCAACCAGACCAGGCTTTTTTGAATTCAGACCTGTAATATAACCTGCATAATGAGCAATACAATAAAGCATCAATTCACCGGATGGTTCAAGATTTACCGACTCGGCAAATGAATTTAAAACCCTACGCCAGTTAAACACCTTATTAGCGAAAACAAGATTTTTAATAAATACCAACCCCGGCTGGGGCAACCAGGGCATATCCTTTGTCTTGTTCTGCAAATTACGATTAAACTGTTTTAACGGCTTTTCAATCAATCTGGAATTCTTTTCTTTGCTACCAATTTTTTTTAGTAAGCCAATTAGAATCGGGTTATGACGTATATTTTCATCAATATTTTCAAGCAAAGCATTATGACAAAGAAAATCTAAAATAGAATCAAGATCAAGTTTATTTTTAAAGGCAAAACGCTGCAAATGAATTTTTATCAATTTAAAACAAGTTTGAGCAGCAAATTTAGATATGGCATTCTTTTGCTGGTTCTGACCAAAATTCTTAAAAGCTTCAAACAAAAACTTTAATCGGCGTCTCATAACAAGCTGAGTTCCAACCTTAAAGCAAGCCTGGGAATCAAAGAAAGAGAGAATTTTTCCCATAATTTCTGCGTCAGCTCTTTTGGCAGAAGTAATCTGGCAATATTCCACAGCACTTTTATCAAGTTCACAACAAAGTTGTTCGAGCAACTTAAGCTCAAAAGAAGTCAAATCCGGCAAACGGGAGAGAAAATGAAGCATTTCTCCCGGTTCATGAAAAAACAATAATAAAATCGCGGGATAACGTTGACGAAGGTGGAAAAAATCAGGTTCGAAAATAAGACCATCAGAAAAATTATGCCGCACAAAGCGACTGGCCAGGTAAACTTCGGGTTGTGAAGTCAATAATTTTTCATGAAAATGAAGATATAAAGCATCGGATTCATGGCCCGGTAAAATTTTAGAATTCATAAGCGACCATGGCAGCAAAGCAAATTGCAAAAAATCGGGCAGGAAACAATTAATAAAGCTTTTATGGTCGGCTTGATTTTTTATAAAAATTTCGATGAAAATTTTGAGCTTTTCAATCCGGGTTTCTGTGCTTTGCCTTCTTATTAAAGTTTTGCAATCTGCAACCACTCCCTCGGCATCTGGCGGCAAAGAAGAAAAATAGCTGTGAAAACTTTTAAAGGCCGGAAGTTTACGCTCCCCTTTCAGCCATGCTCTCACCCTTGTTGCGCCGATTTCATTTCCCGAGTTCATCATCAACCAGTAATCAAGTTCGTCTACATGGTAAAAAGCAAGCACCCTATGGTCTGCCAGAAGATTTTTATTAAGCCCCGAAGCAGGAACAATAACAAAATCAAAGTTTTTATTTAAAGCAGCCTTTATTTTCAAATTAAGGTCATCAACTTCAAGAATTTTACCGGTATTGCAATCTATATTGCCACTACAACAGAGAACCGGCTTATTGACCGGGCGATAATGTCTTAGCCAGAGTTCCACCCATAATCCAAGCGCAAAAGATTCCCCGACAGCAGAAAAGTTGTTTAATGAAAAATTAAGCAAAGGAAGTTTTAAACCAATCGGCAGATGGCTTTGAAAGCTGCGATTAAAAAGCATTTCGATCCGGGATGCCTTACTAAGGTAGCATTTATTGTTTTTAGCCAGATCAGAGCAAAAATCTGAAGAAAAATAATCAAAAATTACAGGAGGCAGGAACTCTTGTTTTTTGACAGATTTTAAAACCAGAGGAATGGAAACTGAAGCGGGAGGTCTTGCGCCGCCTCTACCAAGTTCAGTTTTAAGCAATTTCAGCAGTTCATGTTCATTATTTTCGGCCGCCAATTCTTTTAACTGCTGAAGTTGCTCATTTTTGTAATAACAACTTTTTAAAGCAAGAGGAAAACGGGCAATTTCACGATCCAGAAAAGAAAAGAAGGCCTGAGAATCATTATCATTGAAATTTTCCAGCAACCAGAAAAGCCTTGTAGGTCTTCTTTGCCAGAGATTTAAAAGTTGTTCTGCAGTATATTGCCTGGAAATCTTTTTTATCTGGAAATCGCAAAAAATTTCTTCTTCAAGGTTTACCGCCATAATCCAGTTTTTAAAACATCTATTTATTGCTTTCACCTCTTTCTCCCCTTGTTAAAACGAGTGCCACTAAGTTAACGAGATATTTAAAACTCACAAGATTTATTCGCCTTCAACGAAATAGAAATCGAATAATTAACATTTAAATCGATTACGATTATACAAAAGCTCAATGAAAATTACTCAAAACGATGAGATTGCTTCGTCGTTCTGCTTCGCATAAAGCTACGCAGAACTCCTCGCAATGACATGTTTAAGCGAAGTTTTCAATACCATTTTTTATATGATTACGAGCACGATTTGCAAGATTTCACCTCTTATCTTAGTATCATTCCTTGCTAAGGTCTTTCTATCAAGATAAATAAATTAATTTCTGCTTGTAAGAACCTGTTTATAAAAGACGAAGGAATTTTCAGACAACACTCTTTACTGGTAATTTCCATTGACTTTTCATTTTTGAAATAAACTTTTAAAGCAAATTCACAATTATTAAGATTAATCAAGGATATATCATTTTTCTGCCTTCTGATTCTTAATGGCAGACCATTTTCAAGAATCAGCCTGCACAACTTTTGATAAAATCTATCTCCGTTTTCACTTTTTAAAGTTGAAGAAGCAGTCAGCAAACCCTTTTTGTTTGCCGGCACCGCAAAGTCAATAAAAGTCTGTAATTTTCTTGAAATTCCAGCAAACGCAAATGCGACACCTTCGGCAAAATTGTGTTGTAGTTTTTGCTGTTCAGGATCTATAGCAAACAAAGTATTGAAAAGCTCCTGAGAATAAAAACCAGCCCGATAAATTTCTGATTTTCTAAATGTTTCTACCTGCAAACTTAATTTTTCAACCTTCTGAGTTTGCATATTCCAAACATTTTGGTAGAGTTCTGAACTCAGATTTCCACAGAAACTTTCAAGCTGGCTTACAAATATCAAACGCCTGTTCCAGGTCTCGGGTAAAATACAAAGTCCTAACGGATTATGCCTTCCCTTAAGTATAGTTTCATTTTCAGCAACTTCTTCGACAAAAGGATTTAAAAACAATGGAATAATTCTAACCACCTGTTCGCTTAATCCGGAGATTTTCTCTGCTTCTGAGTTAATAAGAGCAAAGGCATATTGATTTTTTGCTATTCCGTATCTAAATCGATATATCCCACCGGTTTTGCATTTCTCGACATCGACCGGGTGTAATTTCATCTTTTTATTTTCAGCTTTCATATAATAAGCATCTATAAAAGCGTAGGCCATTTTTTCACTATCAATTATGCTGCGACAGCTATTACAGTCTTTTATGTGTTCAGCTAACTGCGGCGGCGGACTCGCTTTTTTATCGATTAATTTCCTTTTAAGGAAATCAACAATTTCATTAGTTGAATAATCACAATTTTTCACTTCTGATCTCCTTAAAAA
>JBNJGH010000251.1:0-3814 GCA_051747585.1 Candidatus Rifleibacteriota bacterium | reverse complement strand
CATTAATTCGATCGCCGTGACCAGCATAATAAAATAGAAAGGTGGAACTGCCATTTCCCTTTTTGGCTAATTTTTTCAGACTTTCATTGATTCTCTCAAGAGTAGCCTCTTCATCTTTGAGAAAAATTAAGTTTTCAGGCTTGATTCCCCTATTCAAAAGATTTTTATAGAGCTTTTTGTCCTGGCGATTCTCTTGATCATAAGAAGCAAAATTTTTGTCTGGCCAATGCAAAATGCCGACCAATAATGCCAGAGTATCTTGGGGGGACCAAACTATTTCAGTGGTTTCTGCCTTAAACGATGATATTCCGCATTGGCAAAAGGCTGGCAAGAGAAAGGTGCAACTAAGAAAACATACGCACAGTATTACCAACCAACCTTTATTCGCTTGAGATTTCATAATTTTCTTTCTTTCACTTGCTTGGTGCGAGAAGTTATGCAAAGTAAAGTGCCACTGGAACTTGCGTTCATTCATTTGGCTGTCTGGCAAAAGCGATATAGGTCTGAATGCCTCTTTCGATTAATCTTGGAATCTTATCATAGATGCAGGGAGGAAAATCGATGAATTCAATATCCGAAAAGCCTGTGGCAATAAGTCTGGTTCGAATACATGGCTTTTCATAACAAGTAAAAAGCATTGAGGCAAGAGGATCTCCAACCCAATTATCGATGGTGTATTCTCTTATATCTTTAGAAGAGGAAATCAATTGTAAACACAGGACACCACCAGGTACTAAAAGTTTTCGGAGACTTGTTAAAGTTGAATTTGCCATTTGGCGTGGAAGGTGAATAAAGGAGCCGAACCCGTAAACTCCATTGAAAGATGCGCTCGGGAGGTCTGGTTTTGTCATGTCCATTACATGGGTTTCAAGGTTCGGATATCGGTCGTTTACAATTTTTATAAATTCGACTGAGTAATCTGTGGCGATGACGTTTAAACCCATTTCTGTAAACTTCGCCGCATCGGTGCCTGGCCCACAACCTACTTCAAGTATTTTTGTGCCATTTAACCGCTCACAAAATGCGTTGCGAATAAATTCCCGCATTTTTACATCATCTTCAGCAACCTGCTCGCCGGAGTATTCGTGGGCAACCCGTTGCCAGCTTGCTCTATTGGTCTTGTTCAAATCTTTACTCATAAAGGGAAAGCCTTTCCTGGTTCATCTTTTACTGGATTTCCTCGTAAAACTATTCTCCTAACGACAAGCTGTGCCGCGAGAATGATTGATTGTAGCACGCGAAGCGGGCGGAAAACAATCTTTGGAGCGGCTTGAGCGCTTTTTTCTGGCGCAAGGCACCGGGACAAAGCGCTTGAGTTTCTTATTTATTCAAATTTCCTTTAATCAAACAAGTCAGAATGAGAGCCTGTCCTTTCAAAATAGACAGAATCTTCTGTAATCCTGTAAATGAGAAGCCAATTCGATTCAATATGACATTCTCTTCGTTCAACAAAATTACCAACCAGTTGATGGTCTCTATGAATTGCATCCAGGGCTTTGCCGGCAATCAATGTATTCATGATTATTTTGATTTTATCAACATTTTTGAGATCCTTCTCAAACTGTTTTGTAAAAATTGGTTTTAGCATCAAATTCCCAATTTATCGAACATATCTTCTGCATCTTTACATTCAACCAGATTCTTTCCAGATTCGGAATTCTTTAACGTTTTAAATGTGGTTTTATTACGAACCTTGAGATCAAAAGGAAGCTCGTTATTGAGTTCAACTTGTTTATAAAACAAATTGATAGCCTGAGTTGTATTCAAACCTAATTTTTCGAAAATACTTTCAACATGTTCTTTTAAAGAAGGCTCTACCCGAGCAAGAATTGTTGCTGACTTAGACATTTTAATAACCTACCCGATATGATTGTAGCCCAAACGAGGAACATTGCCAAAGTCTTCATTGGAAGTTAGCAATTCTCGGTCAGCCACTATCAAATCATCCTCCGAAACAGTTTCTTAAAAAGCCAACAATTAAGTACCCCTGGCCTCAAGTTGTAATTTTGTACAAAGGACAGAGGGGAAGGAAAATTAAGATTTGATAAGAATCACTTCTCCTGGAAAGAATATGTCGGTTTTTGCCGGTGAATTTTTAATCAGGTGTATTGCAAGGTCAAAACTGGGCGTAAAACCCTTGTATACATGATCAAGTTCGCCATAGTGTTCCAGGATAATGCGTTCTGGATTAATCTTGTCTATAAGAATTTTGATTGCATCAATGGTTTTGCCGATTTGTTGCGGATGGTCGTTTTCAAATTTACAATTGGGATTACGCCAGGTTATAAACGCGACCTCCGGATTATTTCCACCTGAATGGAAAACTTTAGTGTAATCAGCGTCACCGGCAAAAATCAGACTGTAATTATCTGAAGTTGTCAGCTCGAAATATACAAGAGCAACATCTTCGATATTTTCACGCCAGACGTGATACCCTTCACGCGAGATGACAGAGAAATCTGGAAAAGTAAATGTCTGGTTGTTTGCTGTCGAGGTAATTAAAGAAGCGTTTTGGGCTGCGATCTGTGGATGGGCGAATATGGGTTTGCCTTTTTGTCCTAGCGCCTGAATAAGCTCTTTATCAAAATGGTCCTGATGCTGGTGGGTTAAAAACAAATAGTCAATTTTTTCGGCTAGTTGCTCTGTAAGGTTTTTTGTATCGGGCCATCCGTAGTATCGCGGAACAGGAACCAGATCAAAAGCAATAATTGAATTTGAAGTTTTGAGAATGATGCCAGAATTGTACCATTGAAGCATATAAAGCTGGTGGTCTTTTACAATTGTATTTTCCAGACGAATCAAACCTTGTTGCAGGCGTTCCTCAATCTTTTGCCAAACAGGGTTAGGCCAATTTTCCAGATCATATATGTCACCTTTGCGGCAATAATTTTCCAGGAATGATCCAAATTTAAGAAGTCGATGAAAAAAATCAGGTTGCTTAGAATCAGGAAGCTTCAGATTCTCTATATTGTTGTTTGTCATAGTAACAATCTCACCATGAACCTTTATGGGATCTGTCTTTAAATTTTAAGCACCCTGAATCAATAACACAAGATGAAAGAGAAGGCGAAAGTCGTAGTTTTGAGTAAATTTTCGAGTTCTGCAAAAGGTTTTGCTGGCCTTTGCTGCTTTTTGTTAAAATTAATTTAGTGTTTTATAAAAGTTTTTTGCTGAACCCGGAGTTCTTATGTCATTAAAGTCTGCGACTTTGCTCGTTCTTTTGTTAATCTGTCTGCCGGTCATGGCAAGCCAGCCGGTTGATCTTGACGTAAAAGATGCGGATCTTCGCCAAACCCTTCAAAAGATTGCCCGCCAGGCTTCTATTAATTTAATTGTTTCTCCAAAGGTTTCCGGCAAAATTACCTGTCTGGTAAACCAGATGGACGCACGTGAGCTCATATTTTTTCTGGCGCGTGCCAACGGCCTTGTAGTTGAGGTTCGCGGCAAGATTATTATTGTTATGCCGGGTAAATCAGAATCCGGGCAAAAAAGAGTTGAGGTGATTTCTTTGCAATATGCCGACTCTGCTGAGGTTGCAAAAATGATACAAACTTTAAAACAGGACAAAAGTGTTACAGTTACTCACGACGAAAGAACTAATCGCTTAATTCTTGTATACGACGATTAAATAACTCCTGCCGCCGTAACTCGCAGATAAAAAGAAAATTGTATTATATAACAATGACTTGAAACAAGAAGCATATTTAGCCCCTGCTTTTATTTCGCAACATGAGGTTGTCAGGAGTCGTCATCAAGATCCGGATAGAGTTTTTTCATACAATTGGGGCAAATCCCATGACTAAAGTCAGCTTCC
>JBNJGH010000250.1:0-3823 GCA_051747585.1 Candidatus Rifleibacteriota bacterium | reverse complement strand
CGAGAATTGCTGTTTCGGGGCATTATTTTGACAGTATCTTGTTTTTTCTGGATAATTAAAGAAATATACTTTTAACTCTGGAGAAAAGATGAGACCGATTCTAATGATTTTACTTGCTTACGCTCTAATCTGCCCGGTTCAGTTATCAGCAATACCGGAAAACTTTGGGCAAAATCAGAACCGTTATATATTGCCCTCAAACTTAGATGTAGACCTAAAAATAAGCAATGAAGGCAAGATTACCGGTTTATTAAAACCGCTTACCGGGGTACCGGAAAATATAAAAATCAGGTTTTTGTCTTCAGAAAACATTATTGTGAACAACAAATCCATGACTATTAAAAAACTCGAAAAAGAACAGAGTTTTTCAATTAATTTCAGCAAAAAAGGATCGGTCGAAGATCAATGGATAAAGATACTGGTCGAATATCTGCCTGATTTTGAGTCGCTTTCCGGCAAAGTATCTGACAAAAGTAATTATCCCGATCAACAACTGCGGCTAAGGCTTATAAACAAGGTAAAAGGATTTGAGAATGCAGGCCAAACATTCAAAGAGGCTGCCTTTTATCGATTTCAGGAGGGTAATATCAAATGAGACATTTCTCCATAAAAGGCAGGTATCTCAGCATTGCATTGGTTTTGAGCCTGTTTTTTCTATTATGCCCTGATAAAGCTCGGGCCGAAGAAACAGAATTCGAATTTTATTTCCAGCATATAGAAAAGGTTGTTGAAATCAATAACCCCGAACCCCAGGGATGGTGGGAAAACGCCAAAAGTTTTGTAAAAAAAGGCATTAATTACGTTAAAAAAGCCTGGGAAAAAAATGTTACCCGTCCGTTTTTAACCGGAGAAGGCAAAAAACGATGGTATTCCAAAAAAGATGAAAACATTGCCTATGATGTTCAAAGAACCAGAGTAAAAAGTGAAAGTCATCTATTGCAACTCATGGGCGCGGAAAATGTAGATGACTTGAGTGACGGACAACTGGCTTTGCTGGCAGTTTACCGACATTCGAAATCTAAAGCTATACAGGAGCGCACCCCATTTGGCTACAGGTCTAATATCAAGGTAATTCTGTCAGATACCACAGGATTTGACAATTCAGATGACAACCCTCATGTCAGGCGAGATTTCTGGCCATATTCACAGGGAAAACTTATACAAATGTCTTCGAGCCGATACAATTTTCCAGGCTCAGATAAAGATGCGCAATCGACTTTTGTCCATGAATTTGCCCATTCAATGGACCGCACTATTAAAGAGTTCATTCACCCCTACGGCAAAGATGACTCCCATTACACCAACGAAAAAACACGCCCGAGAACTGCATTTGTCGAAGGATGGGCTGAGTTCAATGAAATGCTTGATTCAGAAGATGAAGTTAGCTCGATGCACCGATCGATTAAAAGAATAAAAATAGAAAGCAAAAGCGAGGCTGGAGAATATGAATATATAGATGCCGATTCTCCTGATATTGCAGGATTAGATCTTTTATCGGTCGAAGGCATTAATGCCAATATTCTTTATCGACTTTCTACCGAAATTCCTGATGGAAGAAACAAGGTTTTTAAAACATTCAAAGGCACCAGATGGAAGTTGTTTCGCAATCTTAAGTCATTTTCTCGAGCTTTTGCACGAAAGTATCCGGAAGATGCAGCAAAACTTGCCGAGATCTTTGATGGCGAAACACACGGAAAGCTTTCTGAGCGTGAATTAAAGCATTACGCCGGTTCGAGCGATGATGTCAAAGAGTATATTGCCGGTCGCGGCGACGAAGTTCAGGTATCAGAAAACAACACCAAAACCACTTACAAAGCGAAGGCACCAGAGAAAAATATGATCAGAGTCAACAATATGTCGACTCAAGATTTTTCTACTGCTCTGAAAAAAGCTCATGAAAATGTGTTACAGGCTTTAGCCAAATACAAAAGGGCTGTAATTAACCAAAGCTCAATGCAAAAACTCAAGCCATTACAGCAGGAATTACAGAAACGCCAGGAAATTTACAAACAACTGCTTGATTTAAGAAAAAAATAACCTGTGATTGCTGGTGATATTATTGTATTCTTTGGCAGCCCGGGCCGGATAGCCTGCTGTGGCCGCCATCTTCCGGCACAACGTTTATCTGCATGCCTATGCGGTCTTTAAGAACGGTCACATGAGAGATAACTCCTATAAGCTTGCCTTCTTGATGCAGGTTTGCAAGAGTTGCGAGTGCTGATTCCAGAGAGTCTTCATCGAGAGAACCAAAGCCCTCGTCAAGGAAAAGTGAATCGACTCTGACCTTCTGACTCGACATCTGCGAAAGGCCAAGCGCAAGGGCCAGACTTACAATAAAACTTTCACCACCGGATAAATTACGGGTCGATCTTATCTCTCCCGCCTGGTAATTGTCGACTACGCTCAGTTCAAGCGGCGAATCATTATTTTGTAGTAACAGGTAGCGATCAGAAAGCTTTGCAAGTTGTTGATTTGCATTGTAAACCAGAATCTCAAAAGTAAGGCTTTGGGCAAACTTTCTATATTTTTTTCCGTCTGCAGAACCAATAAGTTTATAGAGCTTTTCCCAGCATTCGAGTTCTTTTTGTTGTTTTTCAATTAATTCTGCTTTTGCCTCAAGCTTATCTCGTGCTGAACGGTTATCATCGAGTTTCTGTTTTACCGCTCCGGCTCTTCTGCTTACAATATGCAGTTCAGCATGTAAACGGTCATATTCTTTATTTAGATTTTCTACTGATTCAGCGGTTAATTTTTGCTCAAGCAATTCATCGAGCCTTATGGTCCGATCTTTTTTGCGGGCATCGTTTTGGGTTTTTAAAGTCTCGAGTTCTTTAAATTTATTATTAAGATTATTGCGCTCGGCTTTATCAAGACGGGCTTCAATAAAGCTTTGTTGATCAGAAAATCCCTGCTGCTCTAGTTTCTGGGCAAAAACAGCTTCGCTTTTTTCAATGGAACTTTTTCTTTGTTCTATTTCATTATCGAGATTTTTAATTGAAGAATTGATTGCTGCAAGCTGTTGATTAATTTCATTTAACTCATTTTTTACCGATTCAAGCTTTTTATCAGCTTTTTCAATTTTATTTTCGAGTTTCTGTTGTTCTGTGTCAGGTTCTTTATTCTGGTATAGCTCCTGTCTTTGCTTTAACAAAACATTACATTCGTTTGAACCAGCCGCCTGAGCATTTTTTTCCTCTTTTTGAATTTTTACCAGGGTAGATAAAACCTCCTGGCAGCTTTTAAGTTCTGATTCCAGACGACTTTGCTCTTTCTCAATTTTTTCTTTTTGGGCAATGTTTTCGAGCCAGGCAATTTTGCGCTTCTCAAGACTGTCGATAAATTCGGAAAAATTCTTTTCGGGCAACTCGCTAACGGAAACTGCTTCGAGCTTATCTTTAGCTGTTTTCCTATTTTGGTCCAGCTTATCTATTTTTTCTGAAAGCCTCTGACTACCCTGCAGCAGTTCTTTGTTGCAAATTTCTGCCTTGTGTTCAGCCTCTGCTTTAAGTTTTTCGTTTTGATTCAAACGATTTTTCAATTCATTATTTTCTTTTTCGGCTGATTCTATCTCCGACTCCAGCTTTTCGGCTTTATTTATAATTTTCTCAAGGTTCTGGATTTTTTTATCGGTTTCATCTACTGCGGGGACATTCCCTCTGGCAAATGGGTGATCGAACGAACCACAGAGTGGGCAAGGCTGATCATCTTCGAGATTTTTACGCATATCTTCAAGGTCTTGTATTTGCTTGATATAAGCTCTTTCGCGCAACAAAGAATCACGCTCAGCCCTGTATTCACGCAACAATCGTTCGCCAAGCAACTT
>JBNJGH010000249.1:0-3827 GCA_051747585.1 Candidatus Rifleibacteriota bacterium | reverse complement strand
TTCAAAAAAGCAAGAACCCGGTCGCAATTCCCGGAAAACGACTATCAACTTGTTTCAGAAAAGAATATTTTTGCCCTGCCATGCATAATAAAATTGATGTCAGAGATTGGGAATTCATGTTAAATTACCCGGGCAGAGAAATTCAGGAGTGTAAAATGGTTAAAAATATCGAAAACAAACCTGTTATTGCAATTTCATTGTTGAGTGAAATTGCGCAGGCTATATCACATTTGAACTCTGATCGTGCTTTGCTTTTTTTAACCGAAAGCGCTGTTTCGGTAACCGAATCATCAGGAGCATTATTGCTGACTCCACATGAAAAGGACAGTATAATGGTGCCTCTGGTTAAAAGCTTTCAGGAAGATTTTAACGAACCGGAATTGAAGGAAGATTTTTTTTGCGAATGCTATGACACCTTTATCAGACTGCGTGACCTTAGTGATCTCGATACCTCTACCGAACTCGAAATTTCTGAAAAATATCCCATAACCTTATTTTCGGCCTGGCCGGTGATGTTGGCGGGCAAACCTGTAGCTTTACTAGTAATGCTCAAAACTACAAGCCAAAAGTATTACTCTGATGAGCACAAAAGCTTCTTAGATATAATAACTCCATTTATGGGCTCTTTGCTCGAAAACTTCAGGTTGCACAACGAGATGATCCATAAAAACTCCAGGCTTTCGGCTCTGTATGAAATTTCGCAGCAGGCAGAATCTTTGATTGATTTTAGAGATGTATATCATTCCCTGGGTAAAGTAGCCAAAAGTTTTATTAATTTTGATGTTTACATGCTGTATCTATTATCGGGGAATGGCAAACATCTCGAGTTAAGATTGAAGGAAGGTGAGAGTGCACCTTTTCCTGAATCAATAGAAGTTGGTGAGGGGTCGATCGGTCTGGCTGCAGAAGAGCTCAAGCCTTATCTAACTTACACTAACGAGTTTAATTCTGTGTTGATTCTGCCTATTGAGGTTTCGGGAAAACTTGTCGGCGTTATAGCTGTCGCAAGCCGTAAAGCTTATGCCTACCGGGATGAAGATATAATTGGCTTGAGAATTATTGCTACCCAGATCGCATCGATTGATTTGATGTTTAAAGATCTTTTAAGTTTGCGTGGTTTTACCGAGCGAATAATGGAAAGTATGACTTCCGGAGTTCTTATTTTTGACCGGCTGGGTAAGGTTACCTATGCAAATCAGGAAATAAGAAGACTTTTGGGCAGACCTTTTCCCGAGGGCTGGTCTCCCGATAGCGATAAAAAAAATATTCCACTTAGCTTACTCGAACTTATAAAAGATGTTTTAACTACAAATATCACCATAGAAAATCAGAAAATTAAGGTGCGAACTGCTTCGGTTTCACGTCTGGTCGAGGTAAATGCATTCCCGTTCAGAAATGAGCAGGGCGGTATGCTGGGAACGGTATTTTTTATTAAAGATGTTACTCAGCTCAATGCCATGGAAGAGCAGTTAAAAAGAGCAGACCGCTTATCGGCTCTTGGGGTTCTTGCCGCCGGGATTGCTCATGAAATTCGTAATCCGCTGACCGGAATGAAAATGATAGTTCAGTTGTTAGAAAGCGAATTCAGCGCAGACGACAATCGCAGAGAGCCGCTGAGCATTATACAGAAAGAGATAGATCGTCTCGAAGGTATTATTGGCAATCTGCTTGATTTTGCCCGACCGACTAAACCCAAGGCTGTTGAAGTGAGCCTCGAGCAAGTTGTTGATGATTGCTACAAGCTGGTAAAAAATCAACTTAAAAAGCAGCAGATTAAATTCGAAAAAATTACTTCTGGCGAATACCCCAGTATAATTGGAGATTCTGATCAGCTGAAGCAGGTTTTTATCAATATAATTACCAACGCCATTCAAGCTTTGCCCGGCGGTGGTGAAATCAAGGTGACGCTGAAATACCAGGATGAGCAGGTTATTGTTGTTTTTGAAGACAATGGCAGTGGCATTCCGCCGGAAAAATTGCAGGATATTTTTAATCCTTTTATGACAACCAAAGAAGATGGTACCGGACTCGGGCTTTCTATGGCGCAGCGAATTGTTGAAGAGCATGGCGGTAAAATAGAGGTTCATAGCACTGTGGGTGAGGGCTCGATTTTCAGTGTTGCTCTGCCGGAAAAGATGAAGTCTGAGTAACATGCTTATTATAGGAGTTTGCGGGCAAACCGGAGCGGGAAAATCAACTCTGGCCGAAATGCTTGAAAATTGCGGTCTGGGCCAGAATTTAGAGGTCGACCAAATAGGGCACAGACTTTTGACCGAAAAACAGGTAATACAAGAACTGGTAAAAGTTTTCGGTTCTGAAATTTTAAATTCTGATTCTAAGGTTGACCGCAAAGCTCTTGGCCGAAAAGCGTTTAAAGATCAGAAAAGCATCGATAAACTCAATGAGATAATGCACCCGGCTATGAAGCAGGAGGTAAAAAGAATTATTGCTCAACAGAAAGCGCAGGGCAAAAGGTTTTTAATCATAAATGCTGCATTATTGTTTTCGATGAATTTAGATAAGCTTTGTAATAAGTTGATTTATGTTGTTACTTCTCCGGCAATAAGGCTTAAACGATTGTTAAGTTCGCGAAACTGGTCCGAACAAGCTGCTCGACAGAGACTTTTTGCCCAGGATTCTATGCCTGAAGGGCGCGATGATATTATAATCATTCACAATGACCAAAGTGAAACTGAGCTTAAAGCAAAGGCTATAAAACTTGCCGCAACTTTAAAAGAAAACATTAATTAAGCAATTTTATTTATTTAATGAGGTTTGAAACTATATGAGTCACCATGAACATGAAAAAATGGCCAGGCAATCTTTGAATGTGGCTGTTTTGACCTTTTCAGACACCAGAGATGAAAATGGCGATAAATCAGGGAAAATAGTAAAAGAACTCTTGATTAAGGCAGATCATAAAATAATTGATTATCGTATTGTTAAAGAAGATCCTGAAAAGATAAGACATGCTTTTGTTAATGCAATCGAAAACAAAAAAATTGATGCGGTGATAAGTAATGGCGGTACCGGCATAAATTATCGTGACAATACTATCGAAGTTGCAAAAGACCTGTTTGAGAAAGAGCTGGAAGGATTTGGTGAAATTTTTCGCTTTATTTCATTTCAGCAGATAGGCTCTGCTTCAATTATGAGTCGCGCAACCGCCGGTGTTAGTAAAGATAAATTGATTATTTGTTTGCCGGGCTCAAGCAAAGCGGTAAAACTTGCAATGGCGCGAATTGTTGTTCCCCAGCTGGCCCATATGTGCTGGGAAATAAAACGCTGAAATAAAAAGAGGCTGCCAGGGTATTTAACCGAAGGGCAGCCTCTAGTTTAAGTTCTAATTAAGAAAACCAGCCTTTTATAGCTTTTAGAATGCTTTTATCGTCAGATTTTATTTCTTCGCCGGTTAAACTGGCGATACATTGAATGAGCTCATCTCTATATTGCGAATCTGTATCTAAATCAAAAATTGTCTTCTGATTATTTACAAGCTCTGAAGAATTTTTCCAGTCATCGATCATGCTGTAATCGAATTTGCGTTTAAGAGCTGTTTCTATTTCAGCTCGAGGCTTTGCATACATACTTCCTTCGCGATTAAGCAGCAGTCTTATTTTATCTTTGGGATATTTCAAGGTGTCCATAACTTTAAGGCAGGTGTGCATACTTTTGATATGATTCATATCAGGGGCCATCAACAGGCAGATCAGGTCCGATATGTCCAGGGCGTTGATAGTGAGATCCTGGAAAAGGGAATGAGTATCTATAACTATATAATCAAACTGTTGGCGGGCAATCTCGACAATCTTGCGCAGGTGATTGGA
>JBNJGH010000248.1:0-3877 GCA_051747585.1 Candidatus Rifleibacteriota bacterium | reverse complement strand
GGCGCCATGCTTGGCGACTCCACATAATGGCAGCGCAATAACGTATCTTCAGTCGAGCTTGGCAGATTCTACCAGTCTTTTGATCTTTATTCATAAATTTTAAAAGCCGGTGTCTGATTACAGACACCGGCTTTTTTATATGCGCTTGTTAGGGCTTTCAGCTTTGGCTTATGACGATTTTAAACATTCTCTGGATTTTGCGAATCAAGTAATAATTTTCCAATTTTTTGACCGAATTCACTCATGGAAAAGGGTTTTTGAAGAAAATTCGAATTATTCCCAATAATCCCTCGATGAATCAGAACATTTGCCGGGTGTCCTGACATGAACAGAAGTTTAATATCTGGATTTGTCTTTTTAACCATCTCAAATATTTTGTAACCGTTTATTTCCGGCATTATTACGTCAGTGATCAGCAGCTTTATTGTCTGCTTGTGTTTCTCGGCAAGGTGAGATGCAGCCTTGACCGTTCTAGCCGTTAATACCCTGAAACCAAGTTTTTCGAGCATCATTTTCATCATGGGTAACATTGCAGCTTCATTTTCTACTAACAGAACGGTTTCGCCGTTTCCGGGCAACATTTTTTTTTGCGGTTCTAACCGCTTGTCAATCACTGCTCCTGTATATGCGGGCAGATATATTTTGAAGGTTGTTCCGCTACCCGGTTTGCTGGTAACTTTTGTGAAACCCTTATTCTGTTTGACAATCCCCTCTATGGTAGACAACCCGAGACCCGTTCCTTGCCCGACTTCTCTGGTCGTGAAAAAAGGCTCGAAAACCTGGGTAAGAATTTTATCGGTCATTCCGCAACCTGTGTCACTGACCTCTATCATTATATATTTTCCCTCTAAATATCCTGCATTTTTTTTGCAAAATGATTCATCAAAGCTTACCTTTTTTGTTGCGACAGTAACCTGGCCTCTGCCTTCAATAGCAGCCTTTGCATTAAGACAGAGGTTGAGCAGTATCTGATCTATCTGCACCGGGTCCATTTTTGCTGGATAAAGATCAGGTCCAGGTCTCCAAATGAGGTCTATTTTTTCCCCTACGACCTGTCTGAGCATTTTGAGCATGCTTTCAATAGATTTATTCATATCGATTACAATCGGTGATATCATCTGTTTGCGGGCGATGGTAAGTAACTGTCGGGTTATAGCTGCAGAATGTTGCGCTGCCTTCAGAATTTCTTCGAAAAAAATACTGGCCGACTGTGGGGTAATATCAGTATTTAAAGCCAGTTCTGCATATCCAATAATGACTGCCAGTTTGTTATTGTAATCATGAGCCACGCCGCCGGCCAGTAAACCAATGGTTTCCATTTTCTGTGCCTGAGTTAGTCGTTCTGCCAGTACGCGATTTTCTGTAATATCAGAGATGATAATGCGACAGTTAAGGCCATTTTTGCCAGGGGATTCATTGCTGGTTAAATCCGGGGTTGTAACTGAAGACTCCAGTCGAGCCCAGAAAACAATGGGTTCAGAAGCCTTGTCTTTTCTGTTCATCCGCAATTCGCACTCCTGGGTAGAACAGCTGTTAAAAAGATTCTGGCGATGATGATAAAAAATATCCTGATCTTCTGGAATAATGTAGTGTGAAAGCGGTTGGTTTTTCAGCTCGTCAACCGATAATCCAAACAATGTTGCTGCGGTCATATTGCTTTCAAGAATCAAGCCATCTTCGTTAAGGCTGACATAACCAACCGGAGCATGGTTAAACAGATCAAAATATCGGGCACGCGACGCCTCGAGCTCTTTTCGAATGTTGCATAATTCTTCATTCTGCATTTCAAGCTCAATTTGATGTACCAATAATTCATGAAGAACACTCTTTGTTTCTTCAGGTGTGAGTTTATCCAGATTCTGCGCTGAACTGGAATGTTTTTCCAAAATAGTTTTTTCGGCGTTCCTGCGCAGTTGCTTAGCCTGTTTGGAACGCTTGTTATTGCTTGTCATTACTAACCTCAATTTCCTGTCACTGTTAAATCACCGTGACAACCGGTTCAAGCATTTTTTAGTGAGTGTTCCGGGGCTATAATAAGTATATACCGATTGGCTCTCAGTTAACATCCCGATAAAAGTCTATGAATATAGTCCAAAATGACTATTTCAAATTCAACTCTTTTTGGCTTTTTTGTAGCAATTCTCGGTGATGAATTATTAGCTGTTTTTCAACAATTATTGTTTTTTAGTCGTTACGCTGAGACATATATTTCGCTATTCGGGGTCGCTATCGAAATCGGTATTTATTATATTAAATTACCCGATTTTCGTCATTCCGGCCGAATGAAATGAGAGCCGGAATCCAGGGTCAGGGTAGTAAGTTTTTTAAGCTTTCAAACTCAAACCAAGCACCCAGCTTATATTTGTTACATAAAATAAACGACGATTATTCTGGATTCCTGATCCGGTTAAAACCGGTCAGGAATGACGATTAATGTAGCTTTATCACCTTTTCTGAGACGAATCGACATTAACGGACCGAGAATTGCTAGCTCTTTTTGGCTTTTTTGCGCAGTTTGCTTTCTAATTGTTTGGCAACGGTGATATCCGAACAGGTTATTACTACTCCGTCAATAACGTTTTCAAGAGTGCGATATGGCATGATGCGAATAGAGAACCAGCGGTCGTCATGGGTAGGAATCTCTTTTTCGCTAAAAACCAGAGTTCTTAGAACTTCCTGAACATCTTCTGCAAAGCCGGGGTATTTGAGATCCATGTTTACGTCGGTGATGGGCCGTCCCACGTCGCTGGGGATAAGTTTAAAAACCTTCGCTACCTGCGGGGTGAAGCGTCTTATTTTCAGATCTCTGTCGAGGAAAAGGATTGCAATGTCAGTGCTGTCGAGAAGATTTTTCATGTCATTGCTGGTCTGAGACAATTCCTCGACTTTAGACTCCAGCTCCTGGTTAACTGTCTGTAACTCTTCGTTCAGGGATTGCATTTCCTCTTTCGAGGTGGTCAGCTCTTCATTGGTTGACTGCAGCTCTTCATTGGTCGATTGCTGCTCTTCATTAGTCGAGCGCAGCTCTTCCTGGCGGGTCTGCATCTCTTCACGCATAGATTGTATCTCTTGCTGAAGTTGCTTGATTTCTTTTGCTTGTTCAGCCAATTTAGCTGATGGTGCGCTTTTACTTATTTCAGCAGAGGAATCAGGTAAAATTGCAGGTGGGGGAACTTCCTTAAAAACCAGAAGAAACAGGCCACGCAGTGGTTCTGGGTTTGAAACAGGCATGACTTCAATATCTATAGTATGATTATCACCATTGCCGCTGACAGCCATGTTTTTTACCCTGGCTGGTTGACCGCTTCGCACTGCTTTACGAAAAGCACCTGTGATTTCATAGCGCAAACCATCACGGGCCATTGCAAAAATGCTCCAGTTTGCTTTTCCGGCGGCAGGCTCGAGATAACTACCTGTTCTGCCGTGAATAAAGACAATGTCGCCTTTTTCGTTAGTCAGAACCGCAGGTGGAGAAAACTTATTTAACAGCAGCTTTTCGGCATACTTCTCGAGATTGTCTCCGGTGGCGCTGGTCAATTGAGTTGACTTCGAAGTTTCCTGAGTAGATGAGAATGCAGACGGGAAATCTACTGGACGTTGAACCATACTGGTCTCATGTCGCTGGTATAAGCGTGCCTTGCTATCTATGGGTCGGAATAGATTGGTAAAGTTGCCAATCGACTCTGAATTTCCAAGCAACAGATAACCTCCGGGGTTTAAACTGTAGTGAAATAGAGGCATAAGTTTTCGTTGCAGATCAGGTGAAAGGTAAATCAGCAGGTTTCGGCAACTCAGCAGATCAAGCTTGGTAAATGGTGGGTCCATGATACAGTTTTGCGGAGCAAAGATAACCATTTCACGAATTTTTTTGCCAATC
>JBNJGH010000247.1:0-3913 GCA_051747585.1 Candidatus Rifleibacteriota bacterium | reverse complement strand
CCGTAGGCTATATTAATTGTAGTATCGAAATAATCTTTATCGGTATATTTAACATTGTTGACATTATAAAGATCGAAAGTCATGGCATGCACTGAAACTGCAGATTTACCCGGCTCAAGCACACCCGGTGAAGGAACCAGCGTCGCGCCGGTGCCGCCGGCAACACTCAAACCCTGTCTTGGGGTAAGGCGCTCGGAAAGAAGTGGGCGCAAAGCTGCAGGCACTCTTGTGTCGGGCGGCAGAAGATAACGTTCGCCATCTTTTTGCTGACGCCCCCCGCCTAAGGTTACAAGGTTGTCATCGTTGTCCTGATAATTTGTATCTGCATTCAGGCTTCGGTAATTATTTGAAGTTTGCGCCTGACCGCCAAGATCATTAAATGTCCTGGTCGATTTCTGCTTTTTGCTTTCCTGGCGTCTGCCGGTAAGAAAGCTTTGAAATGCAGACAAATCAAGGGCAAAACCGCTGCCTGCAAAGGATAGCAGAATAGCTGCGGTGAGTGAAACTATGGTTTTGCGTCTTTTCATGTCTGATATATCGGCAGCTTAAGCATATTTTTATACTTTTTTATCAGCTATTCTCTTTTTTAATTCAAGACCTTTAAAAACCAGGATAATAAACCACTGAGCCCTCGGAGTTCCACAGAGGAATCTTTTTCAGCCATTGTTCCTTTTACCAAATAAGGCCTCAGAAAAGCACCAGTGTTTTTTTGAGGCCTTATTGGTAAAAGGAAAGCCGGGCGGTGAAACCGCCGGCTGATTGTCCATCCGGACAATCCATGGCTGAAAAAGATTTGGAAGAAGCGGCTCAGTGACCTTTGTGATCTCTGTGGTTTAAATTATTTAAAGTTTGTGGGAGCTGGTGAGAGCTTTTACGATTTTTTGTTCCGCTTCATTGATTGAGGTTTTGCGGGTGTCTACGATAATATCAGCGTTCTGAGGCTCTTCATAGACATCGCTTATGCCGGTGAATTTTTTGAGCTCGCCGCTTTCGGCTTTTTGATAAACACCTTTATAATCGCGCTTTTTACAGGTCTCCACATCAGATTTGAGATAAACCACAAAAGTATTTTTTGCCAGCTCGCGAATATGGTCTCTTGCCTCTTTATAGGGCGAAACAAAAGAAGCAACGGTAGAAATCGAGTTATTCTGCAGCGTCTTGATAAGATAGCCCACCCTCATCAGATGTCGGTTTCTGTCTTCTCTGCTGTAACCAATATCGGGAATAAGCTCGCGAATATCTTTACTGTCGAGGCGCTCGATAGGAATATCGAGTTTTTTGAGTTCGGCGAAAACCTTGTCGGCAATGGTAGTTTTGCCCGACAGAGGCAACCCGGTAAACCAGAGGCAGAAGGGATCGATTCTTTTTCTGCCCCAACGAATTTTAAGCCAGATTCTTTCATGGAACCAGTAAAGAATTATCTTTGCAATAGTTTCGATAATACCCGCAGTAATTGCCAGATCAAGTCTGCCAAAGAAAAAATAGACTATGATTATAGTGGTAGAAGTGGCGAAAAAGCGCCAGCTTATTCCTTTGCCGATCGATCTGCGATTACTGTCTTTATACATCAGACTTCTTTGCAGCCCCAGCCGGGAAAATTCTGGCGAATAAAAGCATTTAATTCAGCTTCAAGCCCGGTGTTCTCTTTTTTGCCGCTCTGTTGCAGACTTGCTTTGATCATGCCGGCTCCGAGAGTGTTGTTGGTATAGCGATCAATTATGATAAAGCTGCCGGTGTGCCTGTTTTTATCGTAAGAATCTGTCGCCAGCAGGCGATCGGTATTGAGTTCGCAACAACCGATTTCATTTAACTCAAGTTTGTCGGCAGGCGGCTCGTCGAAAGTATTGACGTCTTTTTTATAAAGAATTTTTTTGAAGGTTCCGTTGATTACGGTTGAAGCACGTTTGATAATATAACTTTCGCCGACTTTGAGCGGTTCTTCGCTCATCCAGACAACCATGGTTTCAAAGCTGTCGGAAACCCTGGGAACCTTATGGGCCGGAACAATCATATCTCCGCGACGCACATCAATTTCGTCTTCGAGGGTAAGAGTAACCGCCATAGGAGCAAAAGCCTCCTCTACAGCGGCGGTTTCTGAATTTTCATCTTCAGCTACGGCGGGCGGAATGATTGATTTAATTCTGGTTGTCTTGCGCGAAGGCAGAACAATTATTTCGTCGCCGGCTCTGATTCGACCACTGGCGATTGTTCCGCAATAGCCGCGAAAGTCGAGATGGGGTCTATTTACATACTGAACCGGAAAGCGAAAATCATTGATCAGCTCATCTTCGAAGTTTTTAACCTCCATGGTATCGAGCAGCTCAAGCAGGGGCTTTCCCTGATAATAAGGAGTTTTTTTGCTGTTTTCTACGACATTGTCGCCTTCGAGAGCGGAAATAGGCAGATAATAGATTTTTTTGTCGCTGCCGGGCAGATTTGGCAGAACCGAAAGCTCGTAATCTTTTTTAATGTCTTCGTAGACTTCCTGCGAATAATCGACCAGATCCATTTTGTTTATGGTGACTATAATGTTTTTGATTCCGAGCAGAGCGGCGATATATGAATGGCGCCTGGTCTGGGTCAGAACTCCTTTGCGGGCATCGATAAGAATTATGGCAAGCTCGGCTGTGCTGGCACCGGTGGCCATGTTTCGCGTATATTGTTCGTGCCCCGGTGTGTCGGCAATAATGAATTTGCGTCTGTCGGTAGCAAAGAAGCGATAGGCAACATCGATAGTAATACCCTGTTCGCGCTCGCTCTGAAGCCCGTCGACCAGGAGAGCCAGATCGACCCTGTCGCCGGTTGTTCCGCATTTTTTACTGTCTTTTTCGATTGCGGCCAGCTGGTCTTCGAAAATCATTTTGGTATCATGCAGCAGACGACCGATCAAGGTCGATTTGCCATCGTCAACGCTGCCACAGGTGATAAATCTGAGCATTTCTTTGTTTTCGTGCTCTTTGAGATATTTTTCTACGTTAAAATCTTTGTCGTGCTCCTGCTGTTTGATAATCATAATCAGAAATACCCCTCCTGTTTTTTCTCTTCCATTGATGCGTTTTGATCACCGTCGATAAGCCTTCCCTGGCGCTCGCTGGTAGAGGTCAACAGCATTTCGCTGATAATTTCAGGCAGAGTATCGGCATTGGAATTAATTGCACCGGAAAGAGGATAACAGCCGAGAGTTCTGAAACGAACTTTTTCCATTTTAGCTTTTTTGCGCAACTCTTCGGGCATTCGATCGTCATCGACCAGAATCTTGGTCCCCATATATTCGACTACCGGGCGTTCGGCGGCAAAATAGAGCGGCACGATGGGAATATTTTCGAGATAGATATACTGCCAGATATCGAGTTCTGTCCAGTTCGAGAGGGGAAAAACCCTGATCGATTCATCTTTGTTCACTCTGGCATTGTAGATGTTCCATAGCTCCGGGCGCTGATTCTGCGGGTCCCAGCGATGATTTTTATCTCTGAATGAGTAAATACGCTCTTTGGCGCGACTTTTTTCTTCATCGCGACGAGCGCCACCAAAAACAGCGTCGAATCTATATTTATCGAGGGCCTGTCGCAGGGCCTGGGTTTTCATTATATCGGTATGCATGGCCGAACCATGTTCGAAGGGGCTTATATTCATTTCGGCGCCCTTTGGGTTAATATAGACCAGCAGCTCCATACCGGTTTCTTCGGCTACTTTAGTGCGAAAATCGATCATTTCCTTGAATTTCCAGGTGGTGTCGACGTGAACCAGCGGAAAAGGCGGCACTGCGGGATAAAAGGCTTTGCGGGCAAGATGGAGCATAACCGAGCTGTCTTTTCCTATGCTGTAAAGCATTGCCGGATTTTTAAATTCAGCGACCACTTCGCGCATAATATGGATGGCTTCGGCTTCGAGCTGTTTGAGGTGGGTGAGGCGA
>JBNJGH010000246.1:0-3936 GCA_051747585.1 Candidatus Rifleibacteriota bacterium | reverse complement strand
AAGCCTTCAGAAAAGCACGAGTGCTTTTCTGAAGGCTTGCTGAAGAAGGAAACAATGGCTGAAAAAGATTCTCTGTGTTCTCTGTGCGCTCTGTGGTTATTTTCTTTGTGGCTTTGAGACTTGGTGTGAGGAATATTCTTTTCGAAAGCCAACTGATAGACGCTTACCGAGAATTGCTAATTTTTTTCGATAAGATTGAAAAAAAATATCTTTGTGATTATCATTGTTATATGGAAAAAAATCAGTCTCGTATAAATAAGCCAGAGACAAAAAAGAGTGAGAGGCATCGATTAATTTACTTTTCTCAGAGCGGTAGTGAAGATTTTGCAGTCATTCTTCGCGGGGAGTTCGATCTGCAGAAAACGCTGAACCTGGGCGAGATTTTGGGTTTTGCTGAATTGATACCTGCTCCGGAGGCGATTGTTCTCGATCTTATTGAACCTGACAGTGCTGTGTTTAATGTCTGCGTTAAATTAAAACAAAACACTGCCACCAAAAGCATCCCGATTTTCTTCATTGTTGAAGGTGGCAACGAAAAGGATGCAATAAGGTGTCTTGAGATTGGTGCGACTGAATATATTACCAAACCATTAAGTCCCAAACTTCTTCTTGCGAGACTTCGAAACCGATTGGCTCTGTCTTTTGAACTTAAAGAACTCCAGAAGGAAAATACTCTTCTTTATAAGAGCCTTCGATTGCGTGAAGACCTTGAAAAAGTTGCCAGGCACGATTTGAAGGGCCCGCTCACCGCAATGATCAATATTGAACGAATTCTGGTACAGAGCAATAATCTGCTTCCCGATCAAATTGAGCTTCTTGAGCATTTAAGTGAATCAGCCCACAGAATGCTTGAGATGATAAACAGAACCACAAGTTTTTACCAGATCGAGCACGAAACTTACCAGTTTATCCCGGTTCAAGTCAATCTTGTCAAAGTCGTGTTCCAGGTCTTTCAGGAATTTCAAAAAGCTATTGCTGCTAAAAATCTCCGATGGAACCTTTTTGTTAATGATTTACCCGCTAGCGGCAAAGAAAATTTTGCAGTCGAGGGCGAAGATCTTCTCTTCTTCTTCATGCTGTCTAATCTGATAAAAAATGCTATCGAAGCTTCTCCTGAAGGCGAAGAAATCAATGTGTCGCTTGAAGATGCTATGATTCCGACAATTTCAATTCAAAACCGGGGCGCTATTCCCGAGTCAATTCGAGATAATATTTTTGAAAAATATACAACGGTTGGCAAAGAAGGAGGGACAGGCCTTGGAGTCTATTCTGCCCAGATGCTGGCAAAAACCGTTGGTGGGAAAATTACTTTTGTAACCTCTGAAGATAAAGGCACAACATTCCAGGTATCTTTGCCACCTCGTGATGCGATGCTTAGCAATGCTTCGCCTGTTTCCGATTCACCCGCCGATGCAGAAAATGAATCAGTCGCTGAAAACCAGAAGAGCCGATTGAAAGTTCTGGTAGTCGACGACTACCCTTTCATGAGAAGGATTATGGTTAATATTTTGCAGCAGGACGGTTTTGCCGATGTGCTTGAAGCAGCTGATGGTGCAGAGGCAATTGCGCTTCTGGAAAAGACTCCCGTAGATCTGATTTTATCAGACTGGTTTATGCCCGGAAAATCCGGTATGGATATCCTTGAATTCATGCAAAACCACGAAAATCTTAAGGATATCCCATTCATAATGATCACAGCCAATTTAAGTCTGCCGGAATTTGAAAAGGCAGCAGATAAAGGCTTGCGCAATTATTTACCAAAGCCATTTTCTGCTGATATTCTCAAGAAAAAAATAAAATCAGTTCTATCTAAAACATTGGCTGAAGGGGATTCAAAATGAGCAGTCCGGCATTCTCACTTCCCAAGCACAAAGTTACTATAATTGACACGGACCAGGAAAACATCAGCAAACTGAAAAGCTGGTTCCTGGAACAACCTGATTTTGAACTGTCAGGGGCATTTCATTCCCCTCAGCTTGCCTTGCGAACACCTGAAATTTTCTCATCGGAATATGCTTTGGTTGCCGTAGACATTCCCAATGGCGTTAAGTTCTGCAAAATTCTCAGGAAACGAAACCCCTCAATCTATATCATCGCTATAATAGATTCTTTGAATGCTCAAACTCAGGCTACGGTTCGCCAGGCAGGCGCAAGCGAAAGCCTTGTTCGCTCTGCTCAACTCGACTTAGTCGGGCAAACCATCCGTTCGGTTTCGGCCATCGAAGGTTCAACTCTTTGTTCAATTGTTGGCATCGGAGGGATTAAAGAGGGGGTTGGCACAACTCTTTTGACAAACATTCTGGGAGATTTTCTTGGAAGACGGCTTCCCGGCGAGGTACTTCTGGTTGATCTTGACTTTAGTCGCGCTGATCTGGCATTCAGCCTGGGCGAGCCCTCAAAAAAAAGTCTGCAGGAATTAGTGGCGCTTGACGACTTTCTTCACCCCAAAAACCTGCAAAACTATATCAAGACGACCAGCAGAGGCTTTTCTCTGCTATCTGCCGTGCAAGAACCCGATTTAAAGATAGTTTCAGACATTGCTTTTGTGGGGTTATTAACAGTTCTGGGAAATATATTTGAAGTGATTCTTATAGACCTTCCCCCTTACCCATTCGAAAACCTGGAAGGGGTTATTGATATCTGCGACGCTGTTATCATCAACACCGGAGAACACCCCAATCAATTAAAATCGCTGTATCATATGGTAAATACTGATTTAAAAGAAATGACTGAAAGTTACACAGAAAAACTTGTTTTTACATCCTGGATTATGGAGACAAATGAGCAATCCGAGGTCACCAATGTTGTTCCTAAATGTGCTTTTCTGCCCAGACCCGAGAATGCAAAATTCAGTGACCATGATTTTACGATAAATGACTCGCCTGAATTCAAGCCCTTGCGAACAAACCTGGCGAAGCTTCTCGAAAAAATTCCCGGCCTGTCGCTCTATGCCGATCCCGAAGTTGCCCGGCAAAATTCAAAGAACGGCAAGTCAACCAGGGGAAATGCACTTCAACGATTCTTCGGTTCAATTTTAGAATAAAGCTTCAATTCAATTTATTATCATAGCGACGAAGTGCATTTTTATTGTAAACAGTGAGATTAAGGTTTCCTCGATGAAGCTGAAAGCCGTATGTCGATGAGTTGAAGAACTAATTTGCTACGGTTTTTTGCTACAACTGAATTAGCATTTGCTATTCCTTTTGTTTTGTTGTTGCAGCCCTTGCTATAGCAGCAAGCACCTTCTCAATTTTTGAAATCAATTCCTCGCAGCCGGAAATATTGTGCCTTTTTTCCAAATATCTTGGATTATTATATGAGATCCATGTGTTACCTTCACTATCTTTCCAGACTAAAGCTTTTTGTGGTAGATCAATGGCAACGCTTTGCTGACACTTCATGAGAGGACTTCCTACCTTGGGGTTTCCAAAAATTATTAGTTCGGTTTCTCGAAATTCCACCCCTATTGATTTAGCCGCTTCAGAGTGCTTAATTCTGTTAAATATTGTCATGCCTTTATCTTTCATGACTTTTTCCAGTCTGTCTCCCGTTTCTTTGACTCCAAAAGAACTTTTAACGTCAACCATACAATCGGCTGCGTATGCCGAAACTGTAATTAACAGCACCATCAGTACAACGGAAATTGATTTTTTCATTTTATTTCTCCTCTCATATTAACTCCTGGGAATCATAAACCGGGAAATTATTCGAAAACCTCATAACTCTCAATACATTTCTATTTTTCAGGGCATAACAGATATTATATATATATAATCAACTGTATCATAATAGCGTTTTCATCATCAACAAAGCTTGAAAAGCAGCAGTAATTATCCATTCAGGAATTCTCGGTCAATCATTATTAGCTGGTTACAAAAAGTTCTGGTTTTATTTCTTTCTGTCAAATATAGAATTTAAACCACTGAGGCCACCGAG
>JBNJGH010000245.1:0-3938 GCA_051747585.1 Candidatus Rifleibacteriota bacterium | reverse complement strand
CTAATTGAGACTCAGGAAAGGATGTTATTTTATGACTAAAGCTGAATGGTTTGATGGATGGCTTGAACGCAAAGAAAAGTATGCAAAAACCAGCCAGAAATTTATGTCTGCCGACAAATTTGCTTCTAATGGCGTCGGTATAGGCTTGCCGAATATTGTTCAAAAATCCACTTTCAGTTTCAGAAATGTGAAGGACGGTGCGGATCGGTTTCTAGGGCTTTCCCAAAGTGGAGAAAAACCTTTTGCCAGAATTTATACCAGGCTTGGGAATCCAACCACCGAATATCTTGAAAAAACCTTGTTTCAGCTTGATTGCCAGCATATTATCGACGCTGCACTGGCAGCCGACGAAAAAACTCCTACCATAGCTTCTCTTGTTTGTTCTTCCGGTATGGCGGCAATTGCCTGTACAACTCTTGCTCTGGTTCAAAGCGGCGACGAAGTTATTTGCGGAAGCGTATATGGTTGTACAGACAGCTTCTTTCGTTCACTTGAAAAGTTTAATATAAAAACTCATTTTGTTGATACCACTAAAACAGAAGTTATAAAAGAAACCCTAGAGAAAAATCCCAATATAACCATGGTGTTCATGGAGACCCCGGACAATCCTACTTTAAGAGTTTCCGATATAGAAGCTATTTCCAAGCTTACTCAAGATAAAAAAATTCCTTTAATTATAGATAATACCTTTGCTACCCCATATTTGCAGCAGCCATTGAGATTGGGCGCTGACATTGTTGTTCAAAGTCTTACCAAATACGTTAACGGTCATTCAACCTGCGTTGGCGGTGTGATAATGGGACCCTATGAATTTGTCAGTAACCATGTTTTTCCGGTTTATAAAGACTATGGGCCCACTCCCAGTCCTTTTGATTCCTGGCTGAACTCTCAAGGTTTGCAAACTTTGCACCTTCGTGTTGAAAGAGCCTGCGCTTCCGCCCTTGAAATAGCTTCAAGACTTGAAAAGCATGATAAAGTTACCAGAGTTTTTTATCCCGGTCTTCCATCTCACCCTGACCATGAAATCGCTAAAAAACAGATGAGGTTAGGCGGTGGAATGATAGCTCTTGAGCTTGTAGATGGTTACGAACCTGCTCGACGGTTGATGGATTACTTCGCAACTTATACAACTCCTGGTGAACTGGCTGTAAGTCTGGGCAGTGCTGTTACTTATTTCCAGCATCCGGCTTCGATGACCCACGCGGGTATTCCAGAAGAAGACAGGCTTAGAAGAGGCATTACCCAGGGACTTGCGCGTATTTCAGTAGGGCTTGAAGGGGTTGAAACCCTCTGGGATGCTATCGAAGATGGCTTAAAGCACGCCTATGATAAATAGAAGCCGCTTTGGGTTTCTATTTGATTCGCCCGGTCAGTAACTGATATTCAAGCATTTTCATTGTTGCTTTCTTTTCAGGAAAATAAATGCGCCTGGCTCTTTTCTGCCCAAGCTCGGTATAGGGCTTCCCATCTGAGCATACCAGCAGAGAAAAGTCGGCGTTTTTTCCTGAGAAAAGCTGGTTAAATCTTCTGGCAAAAGCTACAAAACGCTTTGGCATTGGGTCGGGTGGAAAAATTCTTAAAGTTTCTTTTTTATTTACCAGGGGTTCATTTTCAGGAAAACTTGCTCCGCATAAAACCATTGCTTTGAACCCTTCAAACTTGCCGCTTGCCAGTTCTACATTAAGTTTTATAGTATTCGTTGCAAAATCAGGTTCGGGCGTTGGTTGGGTATAGTCGATTTTGTGTTTTTCCAGCCATTCCTGCCAGCTTAATTTGAGCTTTCTAAAATAGATATCTCTAACATAGTATTTGTTGTTAACTTTGACCTCGTGCCCGGTATTTGTTAGTTGAAGAACAAACTCACAGGGCTGACCTTTAATCTCGCTTTTCATTTGCGGACTGAGCCAGTTCTTCAGGTTTGGCGGGACAATGTGAAGCTCAGGATGTTGCCCTTCAACATTGGAGCCGGTTATAGTGCCGTTCTCATTGATTGTGCCCATAATCCCGCTGGCCCATCTGAGCGGATCTATCACAACAACTTCTTTTTTATAGGGTCGGTTTTTCAATGCTTTAATTCTGGCATCGATCAGTTTTTGCTGCTTTCTGATACGTGGTGGAATAACACCAGCCGGCAAGACGTCCCAGATTGTTGTTACCCGCATCTTTGAAGAAAGTTTCTTTTCTTTTTTTTCTTTGTTGTCTTCTGATTCCTCTTGCTTTTTGCTTTGCCGGGCGACATGGCTACCGTAAAGAATGTTACGCATATAATTTTTATCTTTGTGGGGTGGGGTTTTGCTAACCTTGAACTCCATTCCCAGTTTGTGTAAGAAGCCTGTATAGGTCATTTTCAAGTCTCTCAGGTAAAAATCAGAGGCATACAGCATGCCCCCTTTTTTTAACGGGCTTCCTAATCCGTCATGATAAAGGTGAAATACAGCTTTTTGGGTTTTGAGGTGATTCTCGATTTCTTTTTTCAGCCGGCGGGCATTAATTTCTTGTTTAAACTGAAATTCGGGTAAACAAACTTTTATAAGCTTGTCGTCAATTTCCGCAAGCACAATTTGATGCGAACTGAGACTTTTAAAAACACCATTTTCAGTAATTGTAGGGCCGAAAGCCATGGCCGGATTTATGGGGCAAATTAGAAAATAAATAAGCAGGCATTTAAAAAGTTTGTCGCGTAACATAGCGGTCTCCAAAATAAATTGAATTATACTATTCAGTATACCAGAATAATTGCCGATTATCCTTTGCGAAGATACTATATAATATTCCGGGAATATATTGAAAATTTCTTAGTTTTTATCTTTTTGCAATGGTAGTTTAATGGGCGATAAACAGAATATTACTTACCAAAAAAGCTGGCACATTCAGGTTTCGGGCCTTAAACTGATTGATTTCAGTAGTGATCGCAAAATTTTGATTACTCTGGATAAATCTAAATATTTAAGGCTTTTTGACCAGAATGGAAAAGAGTTATGGCATCGTCCTGCCGGTTATGATCTGGTTTCACTCTCTCTCGCAGATACTCTTGAGGTTCTGGGGGTAGATAAAGACAAACATTCAATTCTTTATGGTCCCGAAGGCGCTACTTTATGGCGAAAAAGACCTTTCCCGGCTTTGAAAGGAAAGATTTCCGCCTCGGGAGATACTTTTTCATTCGTTACCGCTGACCCTGCGATAGTTGGCGCTGATAGAACCTTAAGGGTTCAATGGGCATATCGAAATTTGTTAAAACGACCTATGGATATAGCCGTTTCAGCATTGGGACAAACAACCGCTTTTCCATGTTCCGATGATTGCGGAGACGGTTTTAATGCCGTTAATAAAAACGGGCGTCCTTTTGAACCCTTCAAAGGCATGAAAACAGTTAAATCTGTGGATGTGAGCGAAGACGGGCAGATTGTTCTGGCTCTGGATGAAGCGGGTAGTCTGTTTTGTGTGAATGTTGTCCATGGATATGGTATCTGGAGAGGAAAAAATAGCCCGAGAGACACCGGGGTTTCCCTGGCAAGCAAAACAGGCGATTCAATTGTCTACTCAGAGCAGGGACGCATAATACTATTTGACGAAAAAGGAAATAAAATCTGGGAATATAATTTTGCCGAGAGGCTGTTAGCTGCTTTTATCTGCCCTGACAGCAAAGCTATTTATTATGCAACTGAGCGTGGCGAGATAGGTTGTTTGAGAAAAAGCTCCGAAAATGCAGAAAATGCAATGGAGTTCATGAAGAAAAAAGTAGAGCAGAAGGATGCGAGTCAGAAATTCTTTTTCAGAAAGGTCTGGCGGGTTGAACTGAGTGGCAGTCGTGAGAGTCCGCCGGTTTCCTGTAGTTGGACAGGCCACGAAGGGGTAGAATATTTTCTGGTATGGAACGGCAAAGATTGCCTTATGTGTTTGAACGATGTTGGTGAAGAAGTCTGGCAGCGCCGAATCGG
>JBNJGH010000244.1:0-4010 GCA_051747585.1 Candidatus Rifleibacteriota bacterium | reverse complement strand
AGGATTGGCAGCATTTCTACTTGTGCTTTTTTTGTTCGTTTTGTTAAAGCCGGCTACATATAAAAGTTCGCTTCATTTTTTTCTTCTTGGAATTATAGCTGGATTAACGGCTCTGGTTCGCACTAATTTTTTGCCGCCTTTGTTGTTGGCTTCTCTATGGAGTATTTACTTCTTTCATCGTCCCCTGGTAAAGTCGCAGTTTCTAAAGTCAATATTTCTGTGGTGCGGTGCATTCGCATTGGTTGTGCTGCCTGTTGCTCTTTTGAATTATCAGCATACCGGTATATTCAGCTTTGTTCCACAAAGTGGTGGTTTGAATCTTTTCATGGGTAATCATCCTGACCAGGATAAATGGTTTGCTGTGCGCAGTTATGAATTTGATAAATTTCATCGTTTGGCAGCTAAGGAAGGCATTTATGATGCCAGACGGGAAAACAGCTTTTTTTATAATAAGGCGGTCCGGATAATATTAGATGAGCCAGTCTTTTTTGCTCAACATATGGTTAAAAAGGCGCTGACTTTTTTTGCACCAGAAGAAATTGCCAACAGTGAAAATCTTTACATTTTGATCAGAGATAATTCTTTTTTACAGAAACTTATCTGGAAGACAGATTCCTGGGGATTTCCATATGGCCTGCTTTTTCCTTTTCTGGTTGTTGGTTATCTGTCCTGGTTTAAAAGACTGCCACTGCCCGTTCATGCCTTCCTGCTTCTTTATCCGTTAAGCGTAATCGTTTTTCATGTTAGCGGTCGGTTACGGTTGCCTGTTATTCCGCTTTTTATAATTGTGGCTGCCATGGGTTTTTATGAATTGTTTTCGCTGATCAAAAACAGAAGATTTATTGCTCTTTCTGTTTGTTTGTTTTTTGCGGCTCTGCTTGCAACGGTGACCACCATCTATTCTGAATCTCCCTGGGAAAAGCTGAATTTTGACGCTGAACAGGATTTTATGAAAGGTCGTTGGCTTTATGATTATTTATCTGGACTTGATTCAAAGCAGGCATTGTCTGCTTCAGTTTTGGGTTACAGGTTGCACTCGCATTCAATGCTTAAGGCGAAGTCTCTTTATGATAGTGCCATAGAAAAAAATTCACAGTTAGCAGCCGCCTTTTGTGCCAGAGGACTTTTGCACGCAGATGTTCTTGCCGATAACAAGGAGGCGCACGCAGATTTTACCCGGGCAATTGAACTTGATTCTAAATCATTTACGGCCTGGGGTGCCATTGGTGCTTTTTATCTTAAGCATGGCAAGATGAAAGAAGCTGTTGCTGCCTTTTCTGAAGCTATAAAGCTTCATCCTGGCGATCCTAAAGCATTCGATGGCCGCGCCATGGCGCGGCAAGGTCTTGACCCGAAAGGTGCTTTAGATGACTTAAACCAGGCTTTGCAGATTGATCCTTTTTTCCTTTCAGCCTATAACAATCGTGGCCAGCTTTATATGGCTATGGGTAAGCTGGATAAAGCAAGAGAAGATTTTTCCCGGGCTTTAAAGATAGATAGCAGTTTTTCTCAGGCTTTAAATAACAGAGCTAATGCCTGGTTTCGTTCCAGAAAATATGAAGCGGCTTTGAAAGATTACAATGCCGCTATTGAGCTTGTTCCAAACTATCAAAAGGCTTTATACAATCGTGGCATTCTGCATCTAAACATGAACAGTCCCGAAAAAGCTCGCGATGATCTATTGAAATACAAGAAAAACGGCGGAATGCTTGAACCAGGACTTTTAAAATTTTTGCAAAGGGAGCAGAGTCATTGATCAAAAGATTTTTTTCTCATTTGCAGCTTAAAAACTCCTGGATTCTGGTTTTTTTACTTGCATTGGCGGTTAGACTTATTGCTCTTTATTTGCAAGGATTAAATCCTGAAAATCTGATGCCCTTTGCAGACTCTGCAAATTATTTTCGTCGGGCCTGGCAATTAGTTTACGGCAACGGTTTTGACCGGGAATTCTTTTTTCAGCCTCTTGGGTACACTTTTTTTCTCGCGACAATGTTTTCTATTTTTGGCGCACAAATAAAGTTGGTTTTGTTGTTTCAATGTCTACTGGGAGCAACAACTGCAACATTGACCTGCCTGGTGTCGGGGTTGATCGCCGGTTATCCTGCCGGATTGGCAGCCGGTCTTGTTGTCGCATTTTATGGGCCGCTTATTGCATATGATTTGATGTTAATGTCTAAAACCCTTGCAGCGTTTTTAGCTGTTTTGACTTTGTATCTTGTTTTAAAGCCCGTTACCCGAAAACTATATTTGCGAATTTTTATTGCTGGTCTTGTTCTTGGTGTTGCTTCGGTTACCCGGGCAAATCTTATGCCTCCATTATTCTTGGCGATTCTATGGTTGATTTATAGAAATAGAGGCAAGCGCGAAAATCTTCAGTTGGCAAAAGCCCTGGGTGTGTTTTTTGCTTCTATCGCTGTTGTTATCGTGCCGGTTTCGGCAGTCGTTTATGCGCATACAGGTACTTTTACTTTTTTACCGCAAAGCGGAGGCATAGACTTTTTTATGGGAAATCATCCAGATCAGTCACAATGGCTTGGTATACGCACTTACGAATACGACAGGTTTCACCGTTTACCCGCCAGCCATGGAATTTTCTCACCCCTGCAGCAGAGCCTTTTCTTTTATGATAAGACTTTTGAGATAATTGCACAGAATCCGGGCGGAGTTTTTCTGCTTTTTCTAAAAAAATGCCTGCAATTCTTTTCATTGGTTGAGATACCTAACAGCGAAAGCGTTTATGCTTTTACTGAAACCAATCCGTTTTTAAGATTGCTGACATTTAGATTTGGCTTCTTTGCCGTACCCTTTGCTCTGGTGTTTCCACTTTTTCTGATTGGATATTTTGCCTGTTTTCGCCAGATACCTTTTCCTCTGCATGCGCTGGCAATTCTTTACCCGCTAAGCATTGTGGTTTTTCACGTTTGTGGAAGATTTCGCCTGCCTGTTGTTCCGGCGTTTATTATTATTGGAACACTAGGGGGAATTAAAATAATTACCTGGTTAAAGCATGGACTCTGGTGGCAGGTTGCCAGAGGCACTTCAGCAGTTTTTGCCGTTCTGATTCTGTTATATTTCTGCGCTGGTTCACCGCGAAATTCAATAAATTATTCGGCAGAGCAGGATTTGTTGCGGGGAAAATGGCTTTATAACCGTCTTAAAAACAAAGAAGCAATAGCTTTGCCAGATTATGAACCAGATATGAAAACGGTTGAAAACTTGCTAAAACGTGCGCTGGTTGAAAAGAACAAGCTGGCTGCAACTTATTGCGCACTTGGTATGTTGTATTTTGATGGCCTTCCTGACGATGATCTGGCGATTAAGAATTTTAACAGGGCTATAGCAATTGATCCGGACTATTATGAGACCTATGGCAGCAAAGGTCAGTTTTTGCTCAATAGAGGGCATATACATGAGGCTTTCAAGTCTTTTGACAAGGCCATCGATTTAAATAAAGGTGATGCAAGAGCATATGACGGTCGCGGGCTGGCTGGATTTGAAGGACAAAAAGATATCGATGGAGCATTACAGGATTTTAACCAAGCTTTAAAAATAAATCCGAACTTAGCTTCTGCTTATAATAATAGAGGTCGAATAAAAATGCGCCAGCAGAATTTTCAACAAGCAATCTTAGATTTCTCCAAAGCTATAGAACTATCTCCTCTGTTTCAACATGCTTATAACAATCGTGCCAGTGCTTATTTCAGGCAGGAAAAGCTCGACGAAGCTTTGTTAGATTATAAAGCTGCGCTGAGCATTTTTCCAAACTATCGGAATGCTTTGTATAATCGAGGGATGTTGTATATACAGAAAAAGAATCCTGATTTGGCTCGTGCTGATTTGCGTAGATACCAGATGCTGGGTGGTAAACTGGAGCCCGGGCTGTTGCGTTTTATTAAACGCTAACGATTTTATTGTTTTTTTGTTATGTACTAAAACTCAGCATATCAAAAGATTGCTTCGTCGTTCTGCTTCGCATAAAGCTTCGCAGAACTCCTCGCAATGATAATTTG
>JBNJGH010000243.1:0-4032 GCA_051747585.1 Candidatus Rifleibacteriota bacterium | reverse complement strand
AGGAATAAATGGTGCTGTAACTGAGCCGGTCGGAGCAATCCATAACAGGTGACAAATGCCATTTTTACGTTTTACAAGGCGGGCGACCTGGCCATAACCGGCCTCTTCATCGCAAATTCGCGGATCTCTTACCATTGCCATCATGTCACGAACAGATACATCTGGCGACATATTCAGAAACTCTTTTTCGATCATTCGCGGAGTTACAAATTTATAGCTACCGCCTTCAGGCTGACTCAAATAGACTTCGGCAACATTGAATGGCCGGTTTGAATCGGGATCATACCAACCTTGTTCAATTGCAAATGAAATAAGATTCTTTGATCCCATATAATTGGGATTTTTAAGATAATTTTTCGGGATATCGCCAATGTACCCCGGATACAACACTCTGACATCATCCGGGCCAAGACGTTCCGCAACCCACAAGCCCTTACTGCCGGCCATTTCAATTAAAATCCAGCCTTCATCGGCATCGGCAAACAGATGGGAATTGCCGCCATAGGTAGAATAGCTATAACGATCAATTAGTTCCCCTACTATACGTGCAGCTTCTTTCGCCGAGGTTGCCCTTTCCATGGCGATTCTACTCAAATCGCTGTAACTGGGCCCAGTTTGCGGGGTAACCGTCATTTTTCTCAATTCACTTCTTGAAGTTGCCCAGACATCTCTGGCGGCAACTCCATGTTCGTTCAGCCCTCCGTTAATCAGAGGAGCAGGGAAACCGAGATAATCGGAATAAAACATGCCAAGATAGCGATGTGTCTTGGCTGATTGTGGAATTTCAGTTATTTTACCCGGATAGTTTGCCTTTTCGTTAACTCCGACTTTAATTTTGCTACCGGGTTCGTGCAATCTTTGTGGTACAACTTCAAGCCAATGCCCGGATACTTCCTCACCGGTTCCTCCGATTAAAACAGTGTTGTCAGAAGTATGTTTCTTTCCGACATAATATGCATAACTGGCCAGCAAAGTTGAGTTAAAAGAAACAAAAGCCAGAATAACCAAAGCAATAAAAAATCTTCTCATTAATTTCTCCTTAAGGACAGAACTTACTATTTTGCGATTATTATAGCAGTTTAATGAAATAAGATAAACAGGATCAAAAATCCCTGCATTAATTATCCATTTGTTTTTAGAAACCGTTTCAAGACATTTAGATTGCTTCGCTTCGCTCGCAATGACAGCCCCAAATTGTCATTGCGAGGAGTTCTGCGAAGCAGAACGACGAAGCAATCTTTGATAGGCCAAAATTTAGTATTTAACAAAAAATACAAAAATGTCTTGAAACTCGCTAATATTGCGAAATGGATAATTACTGAATATTCCTGTCCCCCCTATACTGATGCTTGAAAATTCAATATACTTGTAGATGTGGATCAGGAGTTTAAAATTTGTCAGATAATTCAAGCTTTAAAAATTTAATAGCGGAGCTGAATGAAATTGTAGAAACCGACAAAGATTATGTTTCTCACAATTCCGCCCTGTTTATTCATGGATTCGGGAGTAAACCACAAAAGCAAATCACGATAGTCAGCTCCAGACGCCGCCGAAATCGTGTCTTAAATGGCTATGAGATTGTTTTTATTTTTCACAGCAAATTTGATAATAAAAATATTCTGAATATAAACGCCTGCGATTGTCAGCTGAGTGTTTCAAACCTGGAAAAAACTCTGGTTGATCTTTGTAAAGACCAGAATTATGCTTTGCCCCTGAAAGAACTTGCCGAGTTATTTTGTGTCGTTCCCTACAATTTAAAAAAACTAATTAATATTGCAGTGCAAACTTCTGACTCAGTAATTAAGAGAGTTTCTTTTCTTTTAGCCTGGAGCGGGAGAGCTTCATACAAAGACATCCCTTTTGAAGCTTTTAAAAGAACTCCTATATTTCTAGATACCCGTGAGAAAGAAGATCTGTGCTGGAACAGTCTATTTTACAGTAAGATTCCAAGATTTCTTCTAAGACAAACAGTTAAACTTCCACCTTTTAAAATTGAAGACAAAACCAGACTGTGGATGGAATTAAAAAATCTGCCGGAATTTTGTGAAAAACAATATGAAGCCGAGATGGTTTTTATCAGGGGCACACCTAAGCCGGAGATCAACCTTATAATAGAAAACTACTTTAAAGAAATTTTTCAAAGTTTTACCGACCGGAAGCTGAAAAAATTCCTCGAAGGGTACAGCAACAAAGAACATGCGGCCAACCTTGACATACCCGAGCTACTTCGATCTTATCTTCACCATCACCCGAATATTTTATTAACAAGGAAAGATGAAATCGAAGCTTGGGTAAAACAAAATCTAGAAAGGACAAACTCTGAACTTCTTGAAGCTGCTATTTATTATGGTCTTTTGGCAGGTTTGAAACAAGAAGTATTTAACGCTTTTGAAAACAACTGTGAAAACCTTTTTAACAGCGGCAAATTTAACATTATCATTTATTTTACAGATTATTTTGCAGGTTCAGACATTGATTTCAGTACAAAAATGCTGGTAATAATCAGCAAAACGCTTTCAATGCAGGAAAAATTTGACAAAGCTATTAATCTACTGGACCAAGCTCAAGAAAAAGCAGAGCGCAACAAATGTCTTCAAACCATGGGAGAACTGCATTATGCCACCGGTCTTGTCTACCATAAAATGGAAAAAGCAGAAGACGCACTTTCTGAACTTTTTCTTGCTCGAGAAAGTTTCAGCATTGCAAACTGTCCGGAACACTTAACAAAAACAGAATGCTCGCTGGGCAATCTTTATTTATCTCGTGGACACCATGATTCAGCAAAATCATATTATTTTTCTGGTCTGAAGAAGGCCAACTACTTTAATTTCAAGCACTTAAAAGCCTCTTTTTTAGCAAATATAGGAATGGTAGAATTTGATACCGGTAATTTCAGGAAAGCATCAACTTATCTTGAGCGTGCTTTCAAGATGAATAAAATGATAAAAAATTATTGGAATGCATCAATAGTTGGAATGGCCACCGGAAAACTACAATTGAAACTCAGCTATTTTTCCAAGGCTCTAAAAACTTTCAAAGAAATTCTTCCCATTTATGAAGAAAAACATCATTCAAGCGGAATTTACGAAATCTATATACTTATCGCCTGGTTATACGAAATAATCGGAAAATCAGCAACCGCCAGAACCTACTGGAACCAGGCCGAAAATTTTGACCCGGAAATTTTACAACCAAGAGCCAGGTTTGTCGGTAACATGCTCAAGGCAGTAAATCACTTTTATTACAGAAATTTCGACCTTGCAGAATCGAATTTTGAAATTATGCTCAAGACTACGAATTCAAGCCACGCATCAAATTTGCAAAAAGCAGAGATATTAAATGGTCTTGCAGTTTGTAAGTTTTTCCTGAACAAAACAGAAGATGCATTAAAATTGTTCAAGCAGGTAAGAAGCTTGTTAAACAGCAACAGCAAACGCTTACAGAGCAAACAGGTAAATTTTCTGGCAAAGCTTTTATTCACGGAACACTTTAAAGAGTTAAACTTAGACAATTGCATTTCGGAAATACTCACAACAGAAGTTTACGAACCTTTATGGATTCATCTTGCTCCGAAATTAAGCGAAATTGACAGTGAAAACGCAAGGAAATATCTCGTTTACCATTTAAACCATACCCCGCCAACAGCAATGGAAGGGCTCTTGTCCAGGTTTCCCGATCTACAAAAATGTATAAGCAAAATTGCAAAAAAGCAAAATCGTGCCGGACAATTCATTACCATTCTTTCTGCGAACGAACATAAGGTAATACACTTTGACGATTATAAGAACTGGCAATTTAGTTATCCGGAAAATATTCTCGTTTTTGACGCTCCGGCAGGCATTGTACATTTCAATGACAGCCAGGTACATTTAAAGAAGGGGTCCATTCCGCACAAAATTTTGCTTCAACTTTTTCTGTCAATGCCCCACCCCATCGACATAGAGACGATCTACAGTGCAATCTGGTGCCTTGATTTTGATCCAGAGTATGATTACAGCACTTTTAAAAGCAGCCTGCAAAGACTGAAAAAAC
>JBNJGH010000242.1:0-4037 GCA_051747585.1 Candidatus Rifleibacteriota bacterium | reverse complement strand
GAAGAAATGGGTTACCAGAATATTCCCGTATGTATCGCCAAGACTCAAACCTCATTGTCAGATACCAAAAATCTTCTGGGGCGCCCAAAAGATTTTGAAGTGGCGATAAAAGAAGTAAAATTAAGCGCAGGAGCTGGTTTTGTCGTAGCAATTGCCGGTGAGATAATGACAATGCCGGGACTTCCTAAAAAACCTGCGGCAGAAATAATTGATATAGACGAAAAAGGTCAGATAACCGGACTTTTTTAAATAAGGCAAGGAGAGAATGATGAAAAAAACACCTCTTAGCAGCGTTCACGAAAAACTTGGTGCTCGCATGATCGATTTTTCCGGCTGGTATATGCCGGTTCAGTATGAGTCGATTATAGAAGAGCATAAAGCGGTAAGAAGTAAATCAGGGCTTTTTGATCTTTACCACATGGGTGAGTTCTGGTTAACTGGTAAAGATGCCATGAAAAATATTCAAAAGATTGTAACTCAGAACATCGAGGCAATATCAGACAGGCAGATTGCTTATACTCCGATGTGTAGACCAGATGGTTCAATTGTAGATGATTTGCTGGTTTATCGTTGGAACGAATATAAATTCCTGCTGGTTGTTAATGCAGCCAATATCAAAAAAGATTATGACTGGATCGAAAGCCAGCTCGAGGGCGATGTAGAATTTAATGACCAGTCAGAAAATACCGGCTTGCTCGCAATTCAAGGCCCCGATGCTCAGAGCATTTTACAAAAAATTACTAAACAAAGACTTAAAGCCATTAAATTTTACTGGTTCACCACCGGAAAAGTCGCCGGACATGAATGCATTATCAGCCGAACCGGCTATACCGGTGAAGATGGCTTTGAAGTTTATTATCCCGCCGAAAAATCAGAAGAAATCTGGAACGCAATAATGGAAGCGGGCAAAGAAGAAGGCCTGCGCGCAATCGGGCTTGGTGCAAGAGACACTTTAAGACTCGAAGCTCGCCTTATGCTTTACGGAAACGATATTCATGACGAAACAACTCCGATTGAAGCAAATCTTAACTGGACAGTTAAATTTGCTAAAGGTAAATTCAATGGCAGCGAAGTTCTCAAAAAACAAAAAGAAGAAGGAACAGCTAAAACCATAGTTGGTTTTGAACTTGGTAAGGGACCGGCACCAAGAAATGGTTATCCGATTGTAAAAGACGGCAAAAAGGTTGGCGTTGTTACCTCAGGAACAAAGTCCCCTACCCTTAACAAAAATATTGGTCTTGGCTATGTTCCGCCTGAATTAAGTAAAATTGGAACCGAACTCGAAATTGAAATTCGTGGTAAAAATTATCCGGCAACTATTGTTGAAACACCGTTTTATTCAAGGAAAAGGAGCTGAAAATGGAAAACCTGAAACAAGCAGATTCCGTAATTTTTGATATTGTCCAGCGCGAAAAAGAGCGTCAAATGAACCAGATAGAGCTTATCGCTTCTGAGAATTTTGTTTCTGAAGCAGTACTCGAAACAATGGGTTCGGTATTGACCAACAAATACGCTGAAGGCTATCCCGGAAGAAGATATTATGGCGGCTGCGAAGTAGTCGATGAAGCCGAAAACCTTGCCAGAGAAAGAGTTAAAGAACTTTTTGGCGCAGAACACGCAAACGTTCAACCTCATTCAGGCAGCCAGGCAAACATGGCCGTTTATCAGACGGTTCTGAAGCCGGGTGACACCTTTCTGGGAATGAATCTTTCAAATGGTGGCCATTTAACTCATGGCAGTCCGGTTAATTTCTCCGGTATTTTATATAACGTTGTGCCTTATGGCGTAGACGACGAAAATGAACTCATCAATTATGATGAAATAAGAGAGCTGGCCAAAGAACATAAGCCAAAAATGATTATGGCCGGTGCTTCAGCTTATCCCAGAGTCATTGATTTCAAGAAAATCCGTGAAATCTGTGATGAGGTAGATGCGGTTATGTGCGTAGACATGGCCCACATTGCAGGTCTGGTTGCAGCAGGTTTGCATCCAAGTCCTGTTCCTTATGCTGACTTTGTAACCTCTACCACCCACAAAACCCTTCGCGGCCCAAGAGGTGGTTTGATCCTTTCCAAAGAAAAATGGAAAAAACAGATAGATAAAGCTATTTTCCCCGGACTTCAGGGCGGCCCTTTAATGCATGTAATTGCAGCAAAAGCCGTTGCCTTCAAAGAAGCGCTCGATCCTTCCTTTAAAGACTATCAGAAAAAAATTCTCGAAAATGCCAAAGCACTTGCTTCTGCTCTTAAAGAAAAAGGCTTCCGCCTTGTTTCAGATGGCACCGACACTCATCTGATGCTTATCGATGTCAGAAACAAAGACATTACCGGCAAAGTTGCAGAAAAGGCACTTGATAAGGCAGGTATAACTGTAAACAAAAACACTATTCCAAATGACCCACAGTCGCCTTTTGTTACATCAGGCTTGCGCGTTGGAACCCCGGCAGTTACTACCCGCGGTATGAACCCTGAAGCCATGAAAGAAATCGCAGCTTTCATCGATGAAGTTTTATCTGACCCCGAAAACGAAGAAACACTCAAGTCAGTTAAAGAAAGAGTTCTTACACTCTGCAATAAATTCCCTTTTTATAAAATCTAAGGCACAGGAGTATTATTATGAAATTTACAAAAAATCATGAATGGGTAAATCTTGAAGGTGAAAACGCAACCATTGGTATTTCTGCTTACGCCGCCGAACAGCTTGGCGATGTAGTTTATGTCGAATTGCCCGAAGTTGGCGATTCAATCAAAAAAGGCGAACCAATCGGAACCATCGAATCGGTAAAAACCGTATCAGACCTTTATGCTCCTGTTTCCGGTGAAGTCGCAGAATTAAACGAAGAAATCGAAGACAATCCCGGGCTGGTAAATGAAGAAGCACAAAAAGGCGGATGGCTGCTTAAGGTCAAAGTTTCAGATAAAAATGAATTAAACGATCTTTTAAACGAAGAAGATTACAAAAAAATCTGTGAATAAACTCAGGAGATAAAATTAATGGCCAACTATATACCAAACACTCCTGAAGAAGTTCAGGAAATGCTCAAGGCCATAGGGGTAAAAACCATTGAAGACCTTTTCGCCGAAATTCCGCCCGAGCTGAGACTTCAAAAAGATCTTGAAATTCCGGCCGGAATAAGCGAACTGGAAATGACCCGCAAACTGAAAAAAATTGCCCGCGAAAATACAACGGTCGACGACTCTGTATGTTTTCTCGGTGGCGGTTCCTATGACCATATAGTTCCCGCAGTTATAGATCATATACTTTCGCGCGGAGATTTTTTTACTGCTTACACACCCTATCAGGCCGAAGTATCTCAGGGAACGCTCCAGGCGATTTATGAATTTCAAAGTTTGATCAGTTCATTAACCGGAATGGATCAAGCCAACGCATCCATGTACGAGGGTGCTTCTGCTACTGCTGAAGCTATAAATATGGCTACCAGCAAAACCAGAAAGCAAAGAGTGCTGGTCATGCAGACTCTTCACCCCGAATACCGAAGGGTTATAGACTCGCTCTGCAGAGCACTCGGTACCGAGGTTGTTACTGTTCCTTACGAAGATGGCGTTGCCGACCTCGATAAGGTCGAAGAGCTCATGAACGATAAGACTGCTGCCATTGTAGTTCAATACCCGAATTTCTTTGGCTGCATTGAAGATGTCGAACGCATAAGTCAGATCGCCAGAGATCACAAGGCTTTTACTATTGCTGTGGCCAATCCGATTTCTCTTGGTCTGATCGAGGCTCCGGGCAATCTTGGTGCCGATATCGTTGTAGGCGAAGGTCAGTCGCTGGGTATTCCGCTCAGCTTTGGCGGCCCCTATCTTGGCTACCTTGCAGCAAGCAAAAAATTACTGCGCAAAATGCCGGGCAGAATCGCCGGAAAAACTACCGACGTAGATGGCAAAACCGGCTATGTTCTTACCCTTCAGGCTCGTGAGCAGCATATCAGGCGCGAAAAAGCCAGTTCAAACATTTGTTCGAACCAGGCTTTAATGGCTTTGAATGCAACGATTTACATGAGCCTCATGGGAAGAGAC
>JBNJGH010000241.1:0-4050 GCA_051747585.1 Candidatus Rifleibacteriota bacterium | reverse complement strand
AATTGGAAAAATGTAAATTTGAGTATTTTTCTGATGACGGCTTTTGTTGCCGGAATTATTTATTTTAGATTTACCCGGAATACTTTCAGTATTATGCCTGATTTTATCCTTTTTTCTCTGCCTTATTTCATTCTTATTTCTATTTTTGATTCAGTTCGTGTCTGGTTTCTGCAATGGCAGATTCCGTTGTTGCTTGTTTTTGCAATAGCGACAATGTTTTGCTGTCTAAAGCTCAAAGAGGTGTTAAAAGGTTCTAAGAATCTACTGGCCGTATGGTGTGCAATCGTATTTGTTTTAAGCTTTTCTACAATTCTTTATACTTTCTTTCCTGCATTCAATCTTGGTTTATATCGTATTACTCTCTTAAATCTAATTGCTTTTTTCGCGGGTATCCCGATTTCGTTTGCCGCAATCAATAATTTTAATAAAGCCTGAAAACAAAAGCAGTATTTTTAGTCAGTTTCCCAGTCATACTCCATTTGTTTATAATAACTGTTTCAAGACATTTAGATTGCTTCTTCGTTCTGCTTCGCTATTTTACTTCGCTAAAGCTACGAAGAAACCAGCAACGCAGAACTCATCGCAATGACAATTTGAGGGAGTTATTGCGAGCGAAGCAATCTTTGATTTTAAAAAATTTAATGATCAGTTCTTGGTTTGTTAAATGAAATCAGTAAGCCTGAAAGAAAAAACGCCAGCATGGCAACCTCTTCATCGCCGTAGCTATGTTCGGTTAATCCGGTTGCCAGGAAACAGGAAAAAACAACCAGGGCACCTGCAGCCAGCTTTTTGTGTGACGGGTTAGTATTTCTGAAATTTTTTATCAGCAAGCCAAGCATTGCAATTATAAAACTTAAAAATGCAACAAGCCCAAAAAGGCCAGTCATTGCAAGCATTTGCATGAAACTGTTGTGTTGATGACCGTAAATGAGGTGAGAATTGTCTTTTTCGAACTGGGTTGCCAAACTTTTATAATGACTTTTTACGTTGTTTAAGCCCACTCCAAATACTGAAGAATTCTCAATAATTTTAAAACCCCGTGTCCATATCGTTAATCTTTCAAAATTAGATTGCAGGCTGGCAGTTTCAAATTTATCGCCAAAGCCTTTTTGCAGAGCAGAAAGATTCTTGCTTATATTGAAGCTTTCTATTCTGTTTTTCAGCGAAGGAACCTGATTTATAACCGGAATACTCAATAGAATACCTATAATGATGGTAGGTAACATCTTTTTGGGAAACTTGAGGGTTAAAATAAAAATGCCGGCGGCAAAGCCGAGCCAGGCACCACGGGACATGGTCGCCAGCATGGCAGAGGTTGTGAATACAAAGCATGCTGCCAGCCCGGCCATTAGTTTTTTACTGGTGTTGCCGGCAAGAATTAAAGTTGCAGTTAGCACCGCGAGCATTGCCTGGCATTCTCCGAAAGTTATCGAAGTCGAGAAAAAACCCTTGGCGCGATTGTCTATAAAAGAGCCCAAGGCTACATCAACTATACTTAAAATGGCTGTGATCGAAGCCGTTACAATCATCGTTAAAAGAATTTTTCTTTTTGTCTGGTCGGTTACCGGAGCATGGTAAGCCACATAAAAAACAAAAATCATTAAAAACTCTTTTAGATCAGTTATCGCCTTTATTTTTTCTTCGGCCTGAAAAATAGAAAGAATGCCCGCAAAAACAAAAAACAAATAGGGCTCTAATATTGGCAGCTTTGCTATTTTAAGCAAGCCTTTTCTATACATGTATATTCCGCTTAACAAAGCAATGACCAGAGAAGTCTGGCTCAGAGAAATGGAAAAATTGCAGGTTATCGCATAAGCAAATAATGCGATTGTATAAACCCTGACAGGACGATCGGAAAGGTCTTCTGGTGCTGATGTTTGCGATTGATTCATGGTATTGGCTTGATTTGTCTGAATTTCAGGCAAATATAACCGATGTTCAGGCAATTTGCAAGGTCGGCGGGTTGGTGCTAATATGGCTTGAAATAACAAGAGGTGGGTTAGTTATGAAGATAATTGTAACAGGTGGAGCCGGTTTTATTGGTTCGGCTGTAATTAGAGAATTAATAAAAAACACTGAACATGAAGTTCTTAATATAGATAAGCTGACTTATGCCGGGAATCTCGACTCATTAAAAGAAATTGCAGACTCAAAAAGGTATAGCTTTCTTCAGGCGGATATATGTGATGGACAGTCGATGGAAAAGGCCTTTGCATCGTTCAAGCCTGACTTGTTAATGCATCTGGCAGCCGAATCTCATGTCGACAGATCGATTGATGGGCCGGCTCAATTCATTCAAACCAATATTTTTGGCACTTACAATCTTTTGGAAACTGCGAAGCATTATTGGAATAACAACAGAAATTTCAGGTTTCATCATATTTCAACCGATGAAGTATATGGCGATTTAGAGCTGGATGACAGTCTGTTTCGCGAAGATACACCTTATAATCCCAGCTCCCCATATTCAGCCAGCAAAGCCAGCTCAGATCATCTGGTCAGAGCCTGGTATCGCACTTATGGCTTGCCGACAATAATTACCAACTGCTCAAACAATTATGGTCCATACCATTTCCCCGAGAAACTTATACCGCTGGTTATTCTCAACGCCCTTGAAGGAAAAGAATTGCCGGTTTACGGCAGGGGTGAGCAGGTTCGTGACTGGCTGTATGTAGAAGATCATGCCAGAGCTTTAATCAAAGTTGCAACCGAAGGCAAACCCGGCGAGACCTATAACATTGGCGGCCATAATGAAAAGCAGAATATCGAAGTAGTAAAAACTATTTGCTCGATTCTCGATGAATTGCAACCAAAAACTGACAAGGCAAAATATGCTGATCTAATCAGGTTTGTTGCAGATCGTCCCGGCCATGACATGCGATACGCGATTGATGCATCCAAAATCGAAAAAGAACTTGGCTGGAAGCCGGCAGAAACCTTTGAAACAGGTATGAAAAAAACTGTGCAATGGTATTTAAGTAACAAATGGTGGTGGGAGCCATTGCGGGAAAAATACCAGCGTCAACGCCTCGGCCTGAAAAAATGAAGAGAAATACTATGCAACCAAAAAAAGTTTTGGTCATCACCTTCGCATTTCCTCCTATGCCGCAGGTCGCATCACTTAGAATGAAAGGGTTGGCAAATTATCTGGGTGAATTTGGCTGGGAGCCATATTTTTTGACAGCTGCTCCGCCAGATGCGTCTAACTTAAATTATAATCACATTTATGTGCCATTCCCCGGAACTGTAGTAGGCAATCTTTGCCAAAAATTAAATTTTAAAAAATCATCTACAAATACAGAACAAAAAACTAAAAAGCAGAATGTCTTTTATGAACGCGACAATTTGTTTGTTCAAAAACTGGCAAATTTGTTTAACAGTTTTGTAGCTTATCCGGATCATTTTAGGCTTTGGCTTCCTCCTGCGGTAAAAGTTGTAGAAAAATTAATTAAAAAAGAAAAGTTTGATGCTGTAATTAATTCCAGTCCGCCAGTTATGACAAATCTTATCGCTGCAAAATTGAAAAGAAAATTCGGATTGCCCTGGATCGCAGATTTTCGTGATCTCTGGAGTCAGAATCCTTATTATCCTTACATTAAGCTAAGACAGCATATAGATCGCAAACTGGAGAAAAGAGTGCTGGCAAAAGCAGATGCTCTGGTTACTGTGTCTGAGCCGCTTGCACAGCAGTTGAGGCAGCTTCATAATAGCAAGCCGGTTAAAACAATTACTAATGGTTTTGATCCCAATGAAATAATTGATGCCGATCTAGAAAAGAAATTCACAATTATTTATGCAGGTAAGTTCTATCAAGGAAAAAGAGATCCAGCCAAACTTTTTGTGGCGTTAAAAGAGCTAATAGATGAGAACAAAATAAGCAAAAAAAATCTTCAGGTAAACTTTTATGGACCAATGCTGTCCTGGATAGATTGCCTTATTAAGAAAAATGAATTGCAGTCTGTCGTAAAGCAATGCGGTTTTGTTGAACGAGATACTGTTATGAAAAAACAAAGAGAATCTCAGATGCTTCTTTTATTAAACGGATCGAGT
>JBNJGH010000240.1:0-4074 GCA_051747585.1 Candidatus Rifleibacteriota bacterium | reverse complement strand
TGACGGAAACTAAAAACATTCACAACCGGAGACACAATTATGGACCCAATTCAGGTTATAGGCCTTGTACTGATAATCACTGCGCTTTTTGCACTTGGCGGCAAAGTAGTTCTATATTTTAAAAACCGTGAAATCACCCTGATTAAAGAAAAATACGAACAGGAAATAAACTCGGTTAAAAACGAACATGAAAGCGTAAGAGCAGCTATATCTGAAGATCTGTTCAAACACAACAAACGAACTGAAGAACATTACCGCGCCAGACTCGAAGAAAAAGACAAAGAAATCGAGCAGCTGGTAGAAGAAATTAATGCTTTAAAACTCTGGAAAGAAGACCTCGGGCTTAAACTCGCAAAATTCGAAGGCGCTTCTCAGGGCACTCAGCAAATGCTGGTTTTTAAGCTTATCGAACATAACCAGAAGCTCAACCGAGCTTTAAACGAAAAATGGGAAAACATAGAAGAAAGCCTAAGTCGTGAGCTCAATTCAAGCCTCGAAAAAATCAAAGCCATGTTTAAAGATGCCGAAAAACTTCATCACGATGGCCTGGATATCATTTCAGAATATGAAGCTCGCCTACCGGAAGATTTTAAGAAAAAGGTTCACGAAGAGTTGTTAAAACTTCCAGATTCAGTAAAAATTGAATCCTGACCCCAAAATCAAATTACAACTGGATTTTTTTAATTCGTACCCTTATAATCACAGACTCAAAATATTAAAGAATTTAACGAGGTATAAGATGCTGAATTCGAAAGTCATAGAACAAGTTTCGGAATTAATGATCGAAGCATTATCTGACAAAAGTATAAAAGAAGCCGAACCAATGTCTGACAGCGAAATAAAGCTGCTCGAAGCTCTTATAAGCAAGAACCTGTCTGAAAGCTCTCTCGACGAAGAATCTACTTTGATAAGCGGCCCGCTGGAGATCATAAACAAGCTTTATGATGAAAATATCGATCAAAAAGAAGAATTGCAGGCAAGAAAAACTTTACGCCGATTCTTTGAGTTGTTTATAAATCTCACCGACGAGCCTGACCACCGAATACTTCATTGAGTCTCCCATGCCAGATTCAGTTTTTAAAAGCCGGCAGATCAGGAGTTGTAGGCTTTTCGGGTGGCCAGTCCGGTGCGGGTTTTTCTGATTTTTTTAAAACCTTTTTTAATATTGCAAAAGCCAGCTTATAGACATCGGAACCTTCGCTGCCTCGTGGCCCGGCCACATTGAGAACTACCGGGCTATGCTTATTGAGCCAGCTTACAAGCATTTTCAAGCTTTTTTCGTTATTTTCAGATATTTTGAACAATGGCCTTGAATATTGAGCTGCAATTCCAGCTGTAAGATCGGTTCCTCTCGAAGAAGAGCCATCGGTTATAATTAAAGTAGCATCTGAATCTTTTACATTTAATCTGGTTCTATGTTGATAATGAACCGAAGAGGTCTCTTTTACCGGGTATTTTTCAGGTATTTGCCCGTCTTCGGCTCTTCGTGACCTGGGACACCACCCCGTGCAGGGAATGCCGGACTCAAGAGCAAAATCAAGAGCAGCGCGATCGACTCCGGTTTGACCGCCCGAAATTATCATTCTGATATTGAATTTTTTCATATCTTTTCTTTATAAATCATCGAACAATGCAGCAGAAAAAGCACCCCTGTTAAGAATACTATATTGGTAAAGGTGCAGACCAATGCTTTCTTGCTCTTTATCGACACAGGGTAAACAATCTCGCTCAAAGATTGCATCGAACAAATACAACCGGTCGGGGTAAAGTTCTGTCATTCTCAGCCATAAGTCACGCCGCACTTCATAAGCGGCATTCTCAAACAGCTGGCAAAGAAGTTCGCTTGCACCTGATCTAACAAGCTTGTCAAGCGTAAATGGGGCTTGTTTAATCGCTAACTTATCTTTTACGCTGATAAAGGTTAGAACCCATAAATCTGCCGGACACAAAACTGTTTTTTGCTCTTCAAATAAATCGGGTTCACTCTGTTTTTTTATAAATGCTTCGTCATCACAAATAAACATGCGACGCAAGGGTAAAGGAATTCTGGTGAACAAATCTGAAATAAAGTATTTTCCCTTTAATCTGAGTGGGCATTTATTACATTGGGTCACAGGCAGCCTCCTTTTTGAGATGCCGGCATACAAACAGCTCGATAGCAATTACCCGAATAATGATCTGCTAACAGCGCATCGAGATATATTGATCTATGACTGCCAAGACCCTTAAGGCTTTCAACCGGTAACAAGCCTGCAGCTCGAAAAAGAGGATTTAACAACCAGATACTTCTGGGCTCGTTTTGCTCAAGCCAATGCCATATTTTAAATTTCAAGCTTTCGCCCGCAGCCTGGCAAACAGATAGCAGCAAAGCCCGATCTCTTGCTTTAACAGCTTTTTTAACGGTTATCCAGCAGAGTTCCTTTGCAAGCTCATCTTCTTGATAAAGTCTGCTGATTACATAAAAGTCCAAAAAGCATCGACCCGGCTGGAATTTTTTACATTCAAGACCGTTTTTACAATTTTCACCACATTCCGGCTTGGGGCATCTTATCTTTGCAATACCTTTAATCGGATGAAAAACACATTCATTACAGCAGATCATAAAATTCTCCTTTTTAATGGTTTCACTTAGTTATCAAAGCAAAATCAAAAAAGAGAATTTTTTTATTTTTTTGTTGAATTTTAATCAGGCAGTGCAATATGCTTTAAATAAGGGGAACTTATGAGAGCAGAAGGATTTGAACAGGCAATAAAAGATTTTTTATTGCAACCATCGCCGCAAACAGCCATTGCTTTGATTAAAAGTTGCAAAAGCTTTGTAATCAGACAGGCAGTTGAATGGAAAAACTGCCAACTAAGCATGCAAGAGAAATTTCAAGAATTAATGGCCGAAATGTTTCTTATTCTTCTCGAAGATTTCAAACCAGAACAAATAAAGCAGCCGGCCTCGGCGCTTTCCTATTTAAAGCTTAAATTGCGCCGTTTAACCCGCGTGAGCAAGAACAAACCGGTTGCTTTTGCCTTTGCCGATGAAAAGCCAGACAGTGGCAGAATTAATTTTACTCCCCTGCGTCTTGAACTAACAGACGAAATAGTAAAAACAATACGACAGACACTTGCAAATCAAACCAAAGAAAAAACCGGTCTGCTCGAGTTTTTGTTCATTCACATTTACCCGGAGATTGCCTGGGCAAGTCGGTTGCTAGCCGAAGCATACAAGCAAAGCCCCGAAAAGCGGCATGCTGCAGACAAAAAGCGTCACCAGAAATTTAATCTTGAATTGCAAAATGGCTTTAAAAACCTGAAAAATGGGAACTGGCAAGACATAAGAGACTGGTCTTGCGGCGAAAGAAGTCACCTGGCCTGGCGAATAATTGATATAAGCTCTAACGAAACAGGCTTAGAGCTAAACCATGAATTAGAAAAGCTCAGCCATTTCAGAGAAAATTTTTCTAAAAAGTCCCAATTTTCTATCAGCCAGCTCGAACCGGCCGAAAAAATTTTTACTGCGCTGCAAAATACCTGGAGCAGCGGAGCCCAGAAAATTGCTGCCGAACCGGCCGCACCCTACGGCGAATCCCCCGATTTAATTGCCATGCTGGTCAGCAGACAGTTGCCTGTACCTTTTGCCAAAGAAAGCGAAAAATTTTACACAACCTCACCCAAAAGTCCCCAACCTGACCAGAAGCTACTGGACCAGAATTACATAAATGCATCAGAACAAATCATTTCCTGGCTGAATACAATTCTTAATAACAAATAAGCCCCCCATTGTGCCATAATTATTCATTTGTTTGCTAAACCGTTTCAAGACATTTAAATTGCTTTACTTCGACTCCAATCAGCACGGTCACTTCGCTCGCAACAAAACTCTATTGCGGTCCCTGAGCGGAGCTAATGCTGAGCGAAGTCGAAGTGTCGAAGGGACCAGAACTGATTTTTGCAACATGGTCATTTCGACTACACTCAATGACCAACATATAACGGCAGTCCCAGTGTGAAGGTCTTTTTTTCGCGCAGACAGATAAGCGCAGTCTAGATATAGCTATGTAATAAATTAATCCTTGCATGGGG
>JBNJGH010000239.1:0-4081 GCA_051747585.1 Candidatus Rifleibacteriota bacterium | reverse complement strand
ATACCCAGAGTCAGAATGATCTAATGCCCGACATCGATTATAAAAAAATGATTCGGGTAAAAGGTGGCATGTTCGTAATGGGTCATGCTCCAAAAGCCAAAAAAAGAATTTCAGATAGTGTTGAGCACAGGGTAAGGCTTTCTGATTTTTATCTGGGAAAATATGAAGTTACTCAGGAATTTTATCGTGAAGTTATGGGTACAAACCCCTCACATTTCAAAGGAACTCAATTGCCGGTTGAGTTTGTATCATGGTTTGATGCGGTAAAATTTTGCAATAAATTAAGCAGAAAAAAAGGTTTTAAGCCTGTTTATAAAATAGATGGATCAACAGTTACCTGGAATGTTAACACTGATGGATACAGGCTGCCTACCGAAGCAGAATGGGAATTCGCAGCCTGTGGCGGTAATAAAACCTTAAAATATACTTATCCTGGTGGAAACAAAGCAGAATCAATCGGCTGGTTTGTTAAAAACAGCGAAAAGAAAACTCATCCAATCGGAATGAAAAAGTCCAATGAACTGGGTTTTTATGATATGGGCGGAAACGTTTATGAATGGTGCTGGGATATTTACGGCTGGTATGATACCGATTTCCAGATAGATCCTACAGGCCCGTTAGTTGCACCTACCAAAGAGATTTTTCGCGTCTATCGTGGTGGATGTTTTTACAGTAAGAAAATCAGGTTGAAGTCTAAAACAAGAAGTTGCTATTTTCAGGACAGAAAAGAAGAATATATTGGGTTTAGACTTGCTAGAAGTGCGAAGTAACAGTAGTTAATGGCTAAAATTACCGGTGAAAAAGTTTTTAAATATATCGGTTTGATCATTTTTCTCTTTGGCCTTTCTGTCTTTGTTTACACGATAAAACTTGGGGTAGAAACCAGCCGACAGTCAAGTTGGCCAAAAGCTAAAGGGGCGCTGGTTTCAGCTGAGTTTAAAGATGTTGATTTAAATAGTTATAGTAATGGCGATAAAAAGCAACGGGATCAAAAAAGTAAAATGGTCTGGGTTCCTGAATTTGTATATATCTACGAGGTAAATGGTAAAAGATTTACCGCAAATAGAATCTCTACTTTTGACCCTACTTGTCATAACCAGGCCGAAGTAAGGGATTTGCAGAGGCTTGTATCACGCGATCAAGAGGTAACTGTTTATTATAATCCCCATAATCCTTCTTTTTCCGTATTGAATCCTTATCCCAGCTTGATAAATACCTGGATCTTTCTTATAAGCTCATTAATAGTAGGGCTGGTTGGGTTCGTTATTTTCTGGATATGTCGTAATGCTTCGTAAGTAAATCAGTCTTCAGCCATCCGATAGTCCCAGTGCCGTGCTTTAAGCCACTTAAGCAGCTGTCGATGCACTTTTTCTATTTCCTGACTGGTTAAAGGCTTTTTATCCGGGTAATCCCATTTTTCGAGGTTTTTCTTACTACCGTAAACCACAATATCGCATTTTTCCGGGTCATGGAACACTTCGGCGGTTACTGTAAGAAGTTTTCCTCGTTCTATGTAGTAAATTGTACCTTTATGCCCTTTGGGTCGCCAGTGAAACCCGTCGTCATCAAGAGGCACTTCATCTGAAATAATTAATTTACCTATGCTCATTCAGCCAGTACCCGAATCCATTCGTAAAAAATTTTATCTGTTGTGGTGTTTAACTGTTTAATCTTTATCGCAACAAAAGCATCTATCTTAATAGTATAGCGTTAAACGGCATTAATGCAAATTAAAAAACTTAATTCAGGTCTTCTTGGTCAGCGACTATCAACTTGTTTCAAAAAAGAATATGCCTCCCCCGCAATGACAACCATAGATTGTCATCGTATATTGGTGGTTGAGCGTAGTCGAAACCACCAAGTGAACAATTATCTGGTCCCTTCGACTCCGCTCAGGGACCGCAATAGGGTGTCATTGCGAGAAGTTCTGCGTAGCCTTGTGCGAAGCAGAACGACGAAGCAATCTTTGTTTTAGTGCATAACAAAAAATTAAGGTTTTAATACCTTTGCTACAAGCTCTTCAAAGAGTTTTAACTCAGGTTCATGACTCATAATGGATTGTTTCCAGAACTCTTTTGTTTCAAGGTTTGCACCAAGAGTTTCTTTGGCTACAAGATGAGCTAAGTTGCTGCCCGATTTGCGCAAAAAGTTTTCATATTTCGGTAGAAAAGCCTCCTGCTCTTTCTTGAACATTCCATAAAGTCCGCGGCTGAGTAAGTAGCCAAAGCTGTAAGGGAAGTTATAAAAGGTGACTCCGGTAATATAAAAATGCATTTTTGAAGCCCAGAAATAGGGGTCGGCACCATCTTTTTCAAGCAGATCGCCAAACTGATTTTTCATGGTACCGCTCATTAATTCTTTAAGCCTGGAAACCCCGACCTCACCCTTTGAGCGCTCTTCGTAAAAAGCTTTTTCGAAATTGAATCTAATTGGAATATCGATTAAAAAGGCAATGCCATGATTAATTATTTCAGTCAGTATATTCAATTTAAGGGCATCGGAAGAGTCTGGATCGGATAGAATGCCTTCAGCAAGAAGCATTTCACCAAAAGTAGATGCAGATTCAGCCAATGTCATCGGGTATCCTTTCAGCATTGGCCGCAATCCTTTAAGGTTGTAACTGTGAAAAGCGTGACCTACCTCATGAGCTAAGGTAGATACATCATTGAGACTGCCGGCAAATGACATGAATACTCTTGATTCTTCTTTCAGTAAAGAACCGGTGCAGAATGCTCCCGGTCGCTTGCCGCCACGAGGCTCAGATTCAATCCATTCTTTTTTTAATGCATCCTGAAAAAAGTTGCCAAGGGCAGGGTAAGATCTCGAGAATGAGCCTCCAACCATTTTTACGCATTCATCCCAGCCGTATCTTTCGATTGAAGGAATTTGTAAAGGGGCTTCGCAGTCATACCAGGCAAGTTTTTCCTGGCCAAGGGCCTTTGCTTTTGCCTTGCCCAGACGTTGAATAAAATCAGAACAATCCTCAATTGCTCCAAACATTGCATCGAGGGTTTTACGATTAATTCGAGACTGCTTGAGGGGAACATCGAGGAAATGTTCGATTCCGCGTTTTTCATTTAGAAGAAGGCGATTCCCGGCTAAAGCATTCAGGCTGGCTGCGCAAACGTCTTCGACCGATTGCCAGGCTTCGTTGCCATATTTAAAGGCAGCCTGTCTTACGGCACGGTCTGAATCCTGCATCGTCGATCGACATTGGGCTATGGGCATTGTTTCAACTTTGCCATCGGGCCAGTGCATCTCGAAATTTAGTTTTCCGGAAATAGTGTCGTAAAGGCGACCCCAGGAATCAAAGCCGTCCACACTCAAGTCAGAAGCCAGATTTTCCAGATCTTTGCTCATGGTCTGGCGAGCGTCATCTCTAAGCTCTGCTAAATGAAACGAAATGTTTTGAAGTTTTTCTATTGAGCAGAATTTTTTAAAAATACTATCGTTGCAGTCTTTAAAACCCATTTTTATTTGAATTTCAATTTTTTCAAAATCAGCTCCAATTTGAGCCAGCTCGGCGCCTGCTTTTTGGTAGTCTTCGTTATGTGCATCTGCTGCAGACAAGCAGCCGATATAAGAAGCATAATGGCTCAAACGGGTTGTCAGTTCTTCAAAATCCAACAAGATTTTTTCCCAATCGACGAGATTTTCTTCGCTAAGGGTATTTTGATTTGCAGCTCTATTGGTCAAATCTTTGATATCTTTTTTTAGTTCGGCTTTGAACCCGACCATATCAGGGCCGTTAAACTCTTTAAAATAAGTTTCAAGATTCCAGACGGTACCTTTTGTCATTCAACAATTCCTCCTTGTAGTAATTCTATTGTGTTCTTAGCATGAAAAAACTGTACCCCTCAAGCTTTTTTGTTTTTTATGAACTTTAAAGTTTAGAAGATTATAGATTGCTTCGCTTCGCTCGCAATGACAGCCTCAAATTGTCATCGTATATTGGTGGTTGAGCGTAGTCGAAACCACCAGGGGTACAGTTTCCCGGCCCCTTCGACTCCGCTCAGGGACCGCAATCGGGTGTCATTGCGAGGAGCATCGCGACGAAGCAATCTAAATGTCTTGAAACAGC